>NZ_WHMT01000028.1:0-29565 GCF_009372055.1 Pseudactinotalea sp. HY160
CCCGCCGCAACGGCACCTGGACCTTCACCGACCGCCACGGCCACCCCCTCACCGCGACCCCCCACAGCCACCGCGGCACCACCACCAGCCCGCCCGGAGAACCCCGCACCACCTGAGCAACCAAGGATTCAGCCACACCGATACCACCCGCGACATCAACGCCGCACGAGCATGCTCCTGGACGGCCACAGCCGACCTCACCCGGAACCTCGCGGTCCGAACACCGGCTGCTACGCGGGCGCCCCTCCGTGAGGCGCGCGCCGGCGTTCCCGGACCTTTCAGGTGAGTCGCGTCGGGACCGCGACACGGGATGGACTCGATGAATAGACTCGCCTTCGGAGGTTCGGTTGACGAAGCCCACTCTGATCCACTCGGTCGTCCGCGCTCTCAGCCTGCTCGACGCGGTCGGGACCTCGGCCGTGCCACTGACGGCGAAGCAGCTCGCTCGACGCACGACCGTGCCGCTGAGCACCACCTATCACCTGCTGTGCACACTCGTGCACGAGGGCTACCTCGCCTGCTTCCAGGGCGGCTACGTGCTCGGGAGCGAGGTCTATGCGCTCCGGAGCCCGACCGGAATCGACGCACGCCGCGCCCGGGAAGCACTCACCGACCTCCACAACGATTCCGGCGCCGCCGCCTACCTGGCGGCCCTGCGAGGTGAGGAGATCTGGATCGTCGACATCATCGACGACCCGACCACACCGCGGGTCGACCTGTGGGTAGGCCTGCACGAGGCGGCCCATGCGACAGCACTCGGGAAGGCGATCCTGCGTGCCATGGCGCCGGCACAGCGGAGCGAATACCTCGGCCGTCACCGGCTCGCCGACCTCACGCCACACACGATCACGAACCCGCGGCGGCTCCTGAACGAACTCACCGATGCCGAATTCGCCGTGGACAACCAGGAGTACGCCGTCGACACGAGCTGCCTCGCGCTCCCGGTGCCGTCGACGAGCTGGACCGCCGCCGTCGCGATCTCGCTGCCCGCGACACGGGCAGGCGACCTCGGTCGCCATGCCGTCGGGATGCGCCGGGCCGCCACCCGCATCGCCCTCGACACCGCCGCCTGACGCCGTCCCCACCGCCGGCCTGCGCGCAGCCCCGAGCCGCCACCCACCAGCCCACGGCCTCGGGCATCACCGAGGGTCATCGGGCGACCCGGCCCGGCCGCCCCACGGGTCCAGCCCAGCAGATTATGACCATGTGAAATCCGACCCCTTGCGCCCGCGCGTGATCCTCCTCACAGTGGAGGGATACACGTCTGCCGAAGGAGGCACCCATGTCGTCGCAGGTCGCTTCACCTCCCCCGCCGCCCTCGGATCCGCCTCCCGATGACGTCCGCCGGGACCTCTTCACCACGATGGTGCTCTCCCGCACCTACGAGGAGGCGATCCTGCGGGAGTATCACGCCGACAAGGGGCCGGGCTTCGATATCGGCAAGGGACTGGTGCCCGGCGAGATGCACCTGTCCGCGGGCCAGGAACCCGTCGCGGCCGGGGTCTGCGCCCACCTGAGACCCGATGACGCCCTCACCGCGACGCACCGGCCACACCATCTCGCCATCGCCAAGGGCATCGACCTCGACCGCATGACGGCGGAGATCTTCGGCCGGGAGGACGGCCTGGGACGGGGCCGCGGCGGCCACATGCACCTCTTCGATCCCGCGGTGCACTTCTCCTGCTCGGGCATCGTGGCCGAGGGGCTCCCCCCGGCGCTCGGGCAGGCGTTCGCCTTTCAGCGCCGCGGCACCGACGCCGTCGCCGTCGCCGTCATGGGAGAGGGGGCCGCGAACTCGGGCGCGTTCCACGAATCCCTCAACCTCGCCGCGTTGTGGACGCTGCCCGTCATCTTCGTGATCGAGGACAACGACTGGGGCATCTCGGTGCCCCGCAGCGCCTCCACGTCGGTGCCCTCGAACGCCGTACGGGCCGCCGGCTACGGCATCCCCGGCGAGACGATCGAGGGCAACGACGTCGACGCCGTCCACGCGGCTGCGGGTCGCGCCGTCACCCGCGCCCGCGCCGGCGAGGGGCCGAGCCTGCTCGAGATCCGCACCCTGCGCCTCTGGGGCCACTTCGAGGGCGACGCCCAGGGCTACCGACCCGACCTCGACACGGTGCCCGAGCACGATCCACTGCCCCGCTACGAACAGCGGCTGCGCGACGCCGGAATCCTCGACGACGTCTCCGTCAAGCAGGCCTACGCCGACGCAACCGACGTCGTCGAGGCGGCGATCGACTACGCCAAGTCCAGCCCGATACCCGACCCCGCCGACGTGCACAAGTACGTCTTCGCCGAGGAGGCCACACGATGACCGCCACCGACACGAGCGCGGCGCCCACCCGCCGTCTCAACACCTCCAAGGCGATGGTCGAGGCCATCGCGGCCGAGATGGAGGTGAACTCCGAGGTGTTCTACATGGGCGAGGACGTCGGCGCCTACGGCGGCATCTTCGGCTCGACGACCGGGCTGCTCGAGCGATTCGGGCCGAGCCGCATCATCGACACCCCCATCTCCGAGACGGCGTTCATCGGCCTGGGCATCGGCGCCGCCGTCGAGGGGATGCGCCCGATCGTCGAGCTCATGTTCGCCGATTTCGTGGGCGTGTGCCTCGACCAGATCTACAACCACATGGCCAAGATCCACTACTTCTCCGGCGGGAACGTCACAGTGCCGATGGTGCTCACGACGGCCGTCGGTGGCGGCTACTCCGACGGCGGCCAGCACTCCCAGACCCTGTGGGGCACGTTCGCGCACCTGCCCGGGATGAAGGTCGTGGCGCCCTCGAATCCGGCGGACGCCAAGGGCCTCATGACCGCCGCGATCCGCGACGACTCACCGGTCGTGTACATGTTCCACAAGGGCGTCATGGGGCTGCCGTGGATGGCGAAGAACCCCCGCTCCATCGGGCCCGTGCCCGACGGCGAGCACATCGTTCCGATCGGGCGGGCGGCCATCCCGCGGGAGGGGACCGACATCACCGTCGTCACGCTGTCCCTCTCGGTGCATCACGCGCTCGACGTCGCGGAGAAGCTCGCCGGCGAGGGCACGAGCGTCGAGGTGATCGACCTGCGCTCGATCGTCCCACTCGACCGGGAGGCGATCCTCGCCTCGGTCGCCAAGACGGGCCTGCTCGTGGTCGTCGACGAGGACTACCTCTCCTTCGGGCTCTCCGGGGAGGTCGCCGCCACCATCACGGACGTCGATCCCGGGCTGCTCAAGGCGCCCGTGCGGCGGGTCGCGCTCCCCGACCTGCCGATCCCGTACGCCCACGGGCTCGAGTACGCCGCGCTCCCCCGCCCGGAGCGGATCGAGGCCGCGATCCGGGAGGTGCTCGCCTGATGGAGGTCACGTTCCCGGAGCTGAGCCGGGAGAATCCGGACACCGAGGGCGTGCTCGCGACGTGGTACGTCGGCGACGGCGAGCAGGTCGCCGCCGGTCAACTCCTCGCCGACGCCCAGGTCGACAAGGTGGACGCCGAGGTCACGGCCCCGGCCGCGGGCACCGTGCACCTGCTCGTGGCCGAGGGCGAGGCCGTGGTCCAGGGCCGGCCGATCGCCCGGATCGACTAGATGAGGTCGGCGGCTCGTACGATTGCACGAGCCGCCGGTCGACAGTACGATTGGGAATGCCTCCCGTTACGACGGGTCAGGAAGAAGGCCTTAGAACCCCAGCCGGACGACTGGATCTAGGGCCTTTCGCTTTCCCCGGTGGCAAGCGAATCCGCCGTGTGCTTGTGGATGAGCAGCGTGTCCGCCAGCTCCTCCAGGTGCCTGGCTTCGCCCCGCGCATCGGCGTTTATGGCTCCAAGGACCGCATCGGGGATCCAGAGCAGTGGCTCATCGCCACCGCGCTGGTGCTGGATCCGCAACGACCGGTCCAGACCTTGCCCCTGAAGCGCAACGATGTGCGCACGATCTTGCCCGTCCTGGGTGGGGGTTCGGGTCTCGAGGATCAGGTCGTTCACGTCCATCTCGCTCATCTCGTAGTAGACGGCTTCGAGGCACTTCCGCCGATACCGCTCGATCCTTCGCGTGCGCACATCGAGGTGCCTAACGACAACGTTCATGGGGTGGAGGCTGGAGACGGCGGCAACGATCTTGCGCTTGCGCCGGTCGCTCTCATCGCTCCAATGGAGCTTGATCTGTCCAGGGAGCAGCAGCTTCTTCAGTTCGTCACGAACTGCGTCACACTCATCTGCCTGGAGGAGTGCCGCACAGACCAAGTACTCCTGACGCTCCGGAGTGCGGACCGTCGATGATTCGTCGAGGAATGCCCGGATCGCCGAACCTCGCTCCTCTGCGACCAGGGTGATCAAACTACTCATGAGGCACCCGGCCAAGTGGTTCGTCGCGGTCGACATCCGTACCATGAGGCTTCAGCAATTGCGCGCGCCCACCGCTGACCTGGGTGTAGTGACGCGCTTGACACCGGAGTAGCGCGAGATAGATCGCGGCGGGAGATGCTCCCGCCAAGCCGGGGACTCCGCTGATCATGAACGGGACAGTACCGGGAATCACCATCGCCGATTCGGTTCGTCGACGGTCGCCGCTTGTCGCCCTGTACGCGATAGTCAGATGCATCCTGAGACAGCTGGCTACGGCGCCTGCTCCGATCCCATGAGATGCCCGATCGGCGGTGAGCACCAACACCGAGCGCGCACCCTGCCCAACCTGCGCGACTCTACGGATCTCAGGCAGTCACTCTTGACCGAGCACGCGGGCACCGTGCACCTGCTCGTGGCGGAAGGCGAGGCGGTGGTCCAGGGCCGGCCGATCGCTCGGATCGACTAACGCGAGCGTCGCCGGTACAGCCGGACGGCGAGGAGGGAGGCGAGTGCGGTCAGCCCGACGAGCCAGGCGAGCGCCGTCCAGATCTCCCCGCCGACGCTCTGCTGCGCGAACAGCGCGCGGAGCGAGTCGGCGACCGCCGTCACCGGCTGATGCTGGGCGAACCACGCGACCGGGGCGGGCATCGACTCGGTCGGCACGAACGCGGAGCTGACGAAGGCGAGCAGGACGATCGGGTAGCTGAACGCGCTCGCACCGTCGACCGTCTTGGCCGAGAGCCCGGCGATCACGGCGATCCACGTGAGCGCGACCGTGACGAGCACGAGGATGCCCACGATCGCCAGCCACGCCCCGATCGAGGCGCCGGTACGAAAGCCCAGCAGCAGGGCGACTCCCGTGACGAGCACGAGCGAGGCGAGGTTGGCGGCGACCGAGGTGAGCACCGGGGCCCAGAGCACGCTCGAGCGCGAGATCGGCATCGAGCGGAACCGTTCGAGGATCCCGCCCTGCAGGTCGAGGAAGAGCCGGTAGGCCGTGTAGGCGACCCCGAACGCGATGGTCATGAGCAGCACGCCGGGCAGCAGGTACTCGACGTAGGACGCGGCGGCGCCGGTCTCGAGGGCGCCGCCGAGCACGTAGACGAACAGCAGCATGATCCCGACCGGCATGACGGCCGTGGTGATGATCGTGTCGGGGCTGCGCAGGATGTGGCGCAGCGACCGGCCGGTGAGCACGGCGGTGTCGCCGAGGGCGTGGGTCATGACGCGCCTCCCTCCGGGACGTGGTCGGGCTCGGTCGCGGCCTCGCCCGGGCCGACACTCGAGCCCTGCCCGATCAGAGCGAAGAAGATCTCCTCGAGGGAGGGTCGGCGCTCGACGTACTCGACGGTGGCGGCCGGCAGGAGCGCCCGGAGCTCGGCGAGGGAGCCCTCCCGGATGATCGTTCCCTCGTGCAGGATCGCGATGCGGTCGGCAAGCTGCTCGGCCTCGGCCAGGTCCTGGGTCGTGAGGAGCACGGTGGTGCCGCGGCCGGCGAGGGCCCGGATCGCCTCCCACACCTCGAGCCGGGCCTGGGGGTCGAGACCGGTGGTGGGCTCGTCGAGGAACACGACGGGCGGGTCCCCGATGAGGCTCATCGCGAGGTCGAGCCGGCGGCGCATCCCGCCGGAGTAGGTGGCCGCCCGCCGGTCGGCGGCGCCGGTGAGCGAGAACCGCTCGAGCAGGCCCGCGGCGATGGCCCCGGGGTTCGGCAGGTGCCGCAGCCGGGCCACGAGCATGAGGTTCTCCCGCCCGGTGAGCACGCCGTCCACCGCCGCGAACTGGCCGATGAGGCTGATGGCCTCACGCACCCGGCCCGGCTCGGCGCCCACGTCGAACCCGGCCACGCTCGCCCGCCCCGCGTCGTACCGGATGAGGGTCGACAGGATGCTCACGAGCGTCGTCTTTCCCGCGCCGTTGGGGCCGAGCAGGGCGAGGATGCCGCCCCGCTCGAGCGTGAGGTCCACGCCGCGGAGCACAGGGACGTCGCCGTAGGACTTCTCGAGGCCGCTCGCCTCGATCATCGCCGCGGTCATGGCCGCCACGCCCGCGTCGCGTCGTCGACCGCCGCCTGGAGGCGGGCCCGCTCCTTGTCGATCCAGCGGGCACCGCCGTAGGCGAGCGTGAAGGTCTCCGCGAATTCGACCGGGTCGTCCCCGACGATCGCGACGATCGGCGCGTGATCGATCGCGGCCCGCTCCCACAGGTCGGCGAAGTCCTCGAGCATCCGCACGAGGGTGTCGCCGTCGGTCACGCCGCCGAAGCGCATGAGGTAGCGCTCGAACGCCCGCACCGTGGCCCGGTACGGCTCGGGCAGGGCCGCGACGCGGTCCTTGTACACCCGGTACTGCTTCTTCTGTTCGAGGGGCCCCGTGAGCACCTCGATCCACCGTGCGGCCATGGTCACCGCTCTCCTTCGTGGAGCTGGTCGAGCCGGTCCGAGAGGAAGCTCCACGTCCTCCAGAACTCTTCGAGGTAGTCGCGCCCCCGTGCGTTGAGCGAGTAGACCTTGCGCGGCGGCCCCTTCTCGGAGGGGACCTTCTCGACGTCCACGAGACCGCGGCGTTCGACCCGCACGAGCAGTGCGTAGATCGTGCCCTCGGCGATGTCCTCGAAGCCGCGCTCGCGCAGCTCGGCCGTGATGTCGTACCCGTGCGCGGGCCGCCCGGAGAGGATCGCGAGCACGATTCCCCCGAGGATGCCCTTGAGCATCTCGGTCAGCTGTCCGTTCATCGAACCCCGCTTACTACTCAGCGTTAATGACTACTGGTAGATAGTATCGCTGAGTACCGGCCGCGACAAGCCCCCGTGCTCGACGCTGCGCCACCCGCGCCCGTCCACGGCCGCCCGCCCGATCCATCGGCCGGCCCGGCCACTCACGCCGGCCGTCCATGCCCGGCCACCCATGCCCGGCCACCCACACGGGGCCGTCCACGCCCGGCCACCCACGCCCGGCCACCCACACGGGGCCGTCCACGCCGGCCACCCACGCGGGGCGAGCCCGCCACGGCGGCCGAGCTGCGTCGTCCCCACGCATTGAGGGCGGGCACCCCACCACGGGGTACCCGCCCTCAGGCGCTTTCGGTGAGCGTCAGGCCTTCGTGCCCGCGCTCCGCAGCTGCCGGCACGCCTCGACGATCCGGGCGGCCATGCCGGCCTCGGCCAGCTTGCCCCAGGCGCGCGGGTCGTAGGCCTTCTTGTTGCCGACCTCGCCGTCGATCTTGAGCACGCCGTCGTAGTTCTTGAACATGTGCGTCACCACGGGGCGGGTGAACGCGTACTGGGTGTCGGTGTCGACGTTCATCTTGATCACACCGTTGTCGACCGCCTCGGCGATCTCCTCGGCCGAGGAGCCGGAGCCGCCGTGGAACACGAGGTCGAACGGGTTCTCCTTGCCGAGCTCGGCACCGACGGCGGCCTGGATCTCGCCCAGGAGCGCGGGGCGCAGCTTGACGGCGCCCGGCTTGTACACGCCGTGGACGTTCCCGAAGGTCAGGGCCGTGAGGTAACGGCCCTTCTCGCCCGAGCCGAGCGCACGCACGGTGGCCAGGCCGTCCTCGACGGTCGTGTAGAGCTTCTCGTTGATCTCGGCCTCGTGGCCGTCCTCCTCGCCACCGACGACGCCGACCTCGATCTCGAGGAGCGTGCGGGCGGCCTGGCTCAGCTCGAGCAGCTCCGCCGCGATCACGAGGTTCTCCTCGAGCGGGATGTTCGAGCCGTCGAACATGTGCGACTGGAAGGTCGGGTTCTTGCCGGCCTTGACCTCTTCGACCTCGAGCTCGAGGAGCGGGCGCACCCAGGAGTCCAGGTTCTGCTTGGTGCAGTGGTCGGTGTGCAGCGCCACCGTGATCGGGTAGTTCTTCGCCACCTCGGCGGCGTAGGCCGCGAGCGCGCGCGTGCCGGCGACGCGGTTCTTGATCGTGGAGCCGGAGGCGTACTCGCCGCCGCCGACCGACACCTGCAGGATGCCGTCGGACTCGGCCTCGGCGAAGCCCTGGAGGGCCGCGGTGATGGTCTGCGAGGAGGTGATGTTGATGGCCGGGTAGGCGAACTTGCCTGCCTTCGCCCGGTCCAGCATGTCGGCGTACTGCTCGGGGGTTGCGATACCCATGGGGCCCTCTCAGTCGTGGGATGGGGGAATGCGAAGATTCGCCCCATTCTCCCATGAGCGCGCGCGTGGGCACCAACCGCTCGTATCCGCGTATGGACGACGCCCGCTCGCCCTGATCAGGAGTCCTCGCCGTGTTGGAGCATCCACGCCCACATGGCGATCCCGGCGGCCGCGCCGGCGTTGATCGAGCGGGTGGAGCCGTGCTGGGTGATGTGGAGCAGTTCGGCCGAGGCCTCGACGATCTCCCGGCTCAGCCCGGCCCCCTCCTCGCCGAAGACGAGCACGGCCTGCCGCGGCAGCGCCCGGTGCTCGAGCGGGACCGATCCGGGCAGGATGTCGATGCCGAGCACCACCCGGTCCGCGTCGCGCGCCCAGGCGAGGAAGTGCTCGACGTCGGGGTGGTGGAACACGTGCAGGTACCGGTCGGTGACCATCGCGCCGCGGCGGTTCCAGCGGCGGCGGCCGATGATGTGCACGGCGGCCACGTTGAACGCGTTCGCGGTGCGTACGACCGACCCGATATTGAAGTCCCGGCCCCAGTTCTCGATGGCGACGTGCAGCGGGGACCGGCGCGTGTCGAGGTCCGCGACGATCGCGGCCATGGTCCAGTACCGGTAGCGGTCCGCGACGTTGCGGCGGTCGCCGTGGGCGAGCAGGTCCCGGTCGTAGTGGGGATCCTCCGGCCACTCCGGCGGGCCGCCGGGCCACGGACCGACGCCGACCTCACGCTCGGGTTCAGCGGCAGACCCCGGCTCAGCGGTCGGATCGGGCTCGACGGCCTGCTCGGGCTCGACGGTCGGGTGTGAGGATGACACGGCTCCAGTATGGCGACGTGCCTGCCGGCGCCCGCCCCCGTGAGGCTGGGTGGTCTCGATCGGCACCTCTAAGCTGGGGTCATGACGATCACAGCGTGGCTCACGGACATGGACGGCGTGCTCGTGCACGAATCGGTCGCCCTGCCGGGCGCTCCGGAATTCATCGCCCGGCTGCGCGAGCGGGAGGTCCCCTTCCAGATCCTCACGAACAACTCGATCTTCACGCCGCGCGACCTGGCGGCCCGGCTGCGGTCCTCGGGCATCGACGTCGACGAGTCCTCGCTGTGGACCTCGGCCCTTGCTACGGCCCGATTCCTCGCCGACCAGGCCGCCGGCGGCTCCGCCTACGTCATCGGTGAGGCCGGCCTGACCACCGCCCTGTACGAGCAGGGGTACATCCTCACCGATCACGACCCGGACTTCGTGGTACTCGGGGAGACCCGCACCTACTCCTTCGAGGCGATCACCACGGCCATCCGGCTCATCGCCCGCGGGGCGCGCTTCATCGCCACGAACCCGGACGTCACCGGCCCCTCGCGGGAGGGGCCGCTGCCGGCGACCGGCTCGGTGGCGGCGATGATCACGGCGGCGACCGGGCGCCGTCCCTACTTCGTGGGCAAGCCGAACCCGGTGATGATCCGCACCGCGATGAACCGCATCTCCGCCCATTCCGAGCACACGGCCATGATCGGCGACCGGATGGACACCGACATCGTGGCCGGGATGGAGGCCGGGCTGCGCACCTACCTCGTGCTCACCGGTTCCACGAACGCCGAGGACGTCGGCCGCTTCCCGTACCGACCGAGCGAGATCCACCCGGGGATCGCGGACTTCATCGACCACATCTGACCCGGCTCGTCCGGTTCGTCCGGGCGTCGGGGCCGCCGCCCACGGCCGGCACGTGACACATCACTCACCCCCGTTCTCGGTTGCCATCGGGCCGGGATACGGGGTGGCCACCTAGAATGGCGAAGAGCAGTCGCCGCCCGCGTTCCCTCGCGTGGCCCTGTTCTCGCGCCCAGTCGCCCACGCCGCTCGCGTGGGCCCGCGCCCCGTGAATGCCGAGGAGTTCGCCCGTGCCCATCGCCATCCTGGCTCTTGCCCTGGGATCCTTCGGGATCGGCACCACCGAGTTCGTGATCATGGGCATGTTGCCCCAGGTGGGCGGAGATCTCGGCGTGGACGTAGCGACCGCCGGGCAGTACGTGTCCAGCTATGCGATCGGTGTGGTCGTCGGGGCGCCGCTGTTGACTGCCGCCACGGTGCGCCTTCCGCGCCGCTGGACGCTCGTCGGACTGCTCGGACTCTTCGTAGTGGGCAATCTGCTTTCCGCGCTCGCGCCCGGGCACCTGGCGTTGCTGGCCACCCGCTTCCTCACCGGTCTGCCGCACGGCGCGTTCTTCGGGGTGGCCGTGTTGGTGGCGGCCTCGCTCGTCGGCCCGCACCGGCGGGGCCGGGCGATGGCGACGGTGCTGCTCGGGCTGAGCGTCGCGAACGTCGTCGGCGTGCCGGCCGGCACCTACATCGCCCAGCAGTTCGGGTGGCGGTGGACCTTCGGGGCGATCGCGTTGATCGGTCTGGCGGCGATGACGGCAGTGGCGGCGTTCGCGCCGCGCCAGGACTCCGCCGCCGCCGCCTCAACGGGGTCGATCCGTGCCGAGCTCGGCGCGTTTGCCAGGCCGCAGGTGCTGCTGACGCTGGCCGTCGTCGTCTTCGGCCTCGGGGGCCTGTTCGCCAGCTACAGCTACGTGGCCCCGATGCTCACCGCCGTCACCGGCCTGGCCGATTCCGCCGTGCCCTGGGTGCTCGTGCTCGTGGGGATCGGGATGACCGCCGGATCCCTCGTCGGGGGACGGCTGGCCGACCTCTCCACCCTGGGCACGCTGGCGGCCGGGCTGGCGCTCGTCGTGGCCGTGCTGCTCGGACTCGCGGTGTTCCTCGCCAGCACGCCCGCCGCGATCGCGCTGCTGTTCCTGCTGGGCTTCGCGAGCCTCGGGATGGGGCCGGCGATCCAAATGCGTGTCATCGACCACGCCGGCGGGGCCCCGACCATCGTCTCGGCCGGCGTGCAGTCGGCGTTCAACATGGCCAATACGATCGGCGCCTGGCTGGGCGGAGCCGTGATCGCCGCCGGAGCCGGACTGCGCGCCCCGAACGTCGTCGGCGCCGCGCTCGCGCTGACCGGGCTGCTGTTCCTCGCCGGCTCCGCAGTGCTCGAGATCCGCGAGCGCCGGACGACGGCCGCCCGGGTGGCGGCGGGCGGGCAGCAGCCGGTGCCGGTGGGATAGCGGCGAGCGGGCTGCGCGAGATCGGCGCCATACCCGCGACTGCTCGCCCGTGGCTACCCACCCGGGGCTGCCCACCCGGGGCTGCCCACCCGGAATCCGCTTGGCCGGCCCTCGCTCGCCGACGGCGACGAGACCGGTGCGAGGAGCACGAGCAGCCCCAGCGGCCGGGGCCGAGTTGTGGTCGGCTACTGCGGTTCGAGGCCCAGGTCGTCGGCGGAGAGCAGCCACACGTACGGCAGTCCGGCGTCGGCGAAGACCTCGCGGGCGCCGGTGTCGCGGTCGACGATCGTGGCCACGCCGATCACCTCGGCGCCGGCGCGACGGGCCGCCTCGACGGCGAGCATGATCGAGCCGCCCGTGGTCGAGGTGTCCTCGAGGATGACGACGCACCGCCCGGCGACGTCCGGGCCCTCGACCTGGCGTCGCATCCCGTGCCCCTTGGACTCCTTGCGCACGAGGAACGCATCGAGGGCGAGGCCGCGGCTCGCGGCGGCGTGCTGCACGGCGGCCACGACCGGATCGGCGCCCATCGTCGGCCCACCGACCGCCTCCGCCTCACCCACTCCGAGCCCGGCCTCCTCGAGCTTGTCGAGCAGCAGGTGCCCGATGAGCGGGGCGGCCTCGTGGTGCAGGGTCACGCGGCGCAGGTCGACGTAGTAGTCCGCCTCCCGCCCGCTCGAGAGCGTGACCCGGCCGCGCACCACGGCCAGTTCGTTCACGAGGTCGGCCAGCCGGCTCAGCGTGTCAGTGTTCACCCCGGCAGGGTATCGAATCCTCGGCGTCCCGACGGATTCGGGGAACATTCCCGGCGCGGTGCACCAGAGAGCTTCCCCAGCCCCCGCTCTCACCGGCTGCGGGGAACATTCCCGGGGCGGTGCACCAGAGAGCTTCCCCAGCCCCACGCCCACACCGGCCGCGGGGAACATTCCCAGGGCAGCACACCAAGTAGTATCCCCGGCCCCACGCCACACCGCCCGCGGGGAGCATTCCCGGGGCAGCACACCAGAGAGCTTCCCCAGCCCCACACTCTCACCGGCTGCGGGGAACATTCCCGGGGCGGTGCACCGGAGAGTCTCCCCAGCGCCCCGCCTGCTGCGGAGGGCGCTGCCTCGGTGATCGGGAGGCGAGCTGCGCCGTCCATAGGTAGGTTGGCGGGCATGAGGATCGCGACCTGGAACGTCAACTCCATCCGCGCCCGGGCCGAGCGGGTCGCCGCGTGGCTCGAGGCGAGCGACGTCGACGTGCTGGCGATCCAGGAGACCAAGTGCTCGGTCGAGCAGTTCCCGGCGCTCCCGTTCGAGGCGCTCGGCTACGAGGTGGTCGCGGCCGGCTACCACCAGTGGAACGGGGTGGCGATCTGCTCCCGGGTGGGTATGGACGACGTCGCCGCGGGCTTCGCGGGCCAGCCCGCCTTCGGGGCGCCCGAGCCCCGGCTCGAGGCCCGCGCGCTCGGCGCGACGTGCGGCGGGGTACGGGTGTGGAGCATGTACGTGCCGAACGGGCGGTCACTGTCGGATCCGCATTACGACTACAAGCTGGCCTGGCTGCGGGCACTCGCGAGCGAGGCCGGCGGCTGGACCGGCGAGCCGACCCTCCTGCTCGGGGACTGGAACGTGGCGCCGCGCGACGAGGACGTGTGGGACGTGGAGGTCTTCGCCGGGGCGACCCACGTGTCCGAGCCGGAGCGGGAGGCCCTCGCCGGGCTCGAGCGGGCGGGGTTCAGCGAGATCACCCGCGCCCACACCGCCGGGCAGTACACGTACTGGGATTATCAGCGCCTCGCGTTCCCGAAGAACAACGGCATGCGGATCGACCTGGCCTTCGCCAACCCGCCCGCGGCCGCCCGGGTGACGTCCGCGTGGATCGACCGCGACGAGCGCAAGGGCAAGGGCGCCTCGGACCACGTGCCGGTCGTGGTCGAACTCGACTGACGCCCGGGCCGGATCGTCCGCGAAATCCCACACCGGGGCGGCGCTTGCCGGTACGGTTTGCCCACTGACGCCTCGGGCCCTGGCCGGCGGTGTCCGCCACGCAAGCAAGGGAACACGAATGAGTCAGCGACAGCAGTTCAAGGGGCGCAGCGCGTTCATCTTCGCGGCGATCGGCTCCGCGGTGGGACTGGGAAACATCTGGCGCTTCCCGTACGTCGCCTACGAGGGCGGCGGCGGCGCATTCATCATCCCGTACCTTACGGCGCTCCTGACCGCGGGCATCCCACTGCTCTTCCTGCTCTACGCGATCGGCCACAAGTACCGCGGGTCGGCGCCGCTGAGCTTTCGGCGGATGAGCCGGGGCACCGAGGTGATCGGGTGGTGGCAGGTCGGGATCTCGTTCGTCATCGCCGTGTACTACGCGGTGGTCATCGCGTGGGCGATCCGTTACGTCGGCTTCTCGGCGAACCAGGCGTGGGGCGACGACACGGTGTCGTTCTTCGTCGACGACTTCCTCCAGCAGAGCGGCGACTTCGGGATGGGCGGCGGCTGGGTCGTGGCCGTCGGGGTGCCGCTCATCATCGTGTGGGTCTTCACCCTCGTGGTCCTGCGTGCGGGGATCCAGAACGGGATCGCCCGGCTCTCCCAGGTGTTCATCCCGCTGCTCGTGGCGATCTTCATCCTCCTCGTGATCCAGGCGCTGCGGCAGCCGGGGGCGGCGGAGGGTCTCAACGCCCTGTTCACGCCGAATTGGGCGGCGCTCAAGGACAGCAGCGTGTGGGTCGCGGCCTACGGCCAGATCTTCTTCTCCCTCTCGATCGCGTTCGGCATCATGATCACCTACGCCGCCCACCTCAAGCGCAATACGAACCTCACGGGTTCGGGCCTGGTCGTCGCCTTCGCGAACTCCGGCTTCGAGCTGCTCGCCGGGATCGGCGTGTTCTCGGCGCTCGGGTTCATGGCGCAGGCGCAGGGCGTGCAGGTCGCCGAGGTGGTCGAGAGCGGGATCGGGCTCGCGTTCTTCGCATTCCCGCAGATCGTCTCCACGATGCCGGGCGGGGCGGTGTTCGGCGTGCTGTTCTTCGTCTCGCTCGTGCTCGCCGGGATCACCTCGCTCGTGAGCATCGTCGAGGTCGTGATCGACGCGTTCGAGGACAAGTTCAACCTCAACCGCACGGCGTCCGTCGCGCTCATCGGTGGGCTCATGGCGGTCGTGTCGATCCTGCTGTTCCCCACGGCCACGGGCCTCAACCTGCTCGACGTGACCGATCACTTCGCGAACTCGTTCGGGATCGTCGGGGCCGGGCTCACGATCGTGATCCTGCTCAGCTGGGGGCTCCGCCGGCTGCGGGTCATGAGCGCCCACCTGAACGAGGTCTCATCCTTCAAGGTCGGTACGACCTGGATGGTGCTCCTCACCGTGATCACGCCGCTCATCCTCGGGTTCATGTTCATCAGCGAACTCGTGGACACCATCCAGAACGGCTACGGCGAGCCCGCGATGCCGAGCTGGTACGTCAACACCTTCGGCTGGGGCATGAGCATCGGGCTCATCGTCATCGCGTTCATCCTCGCCGCCCTCCCGTGGCGACGGGGTGTGGTCGAGGCCGAAGCCTACGAACTGAGCCAGAAGGGAGCGAACCGATGAACACCTCCGCCCTCGTCATGATGATCATCGCGCTGCTGCTCGTCTGGGGCGGCCTTGTCGCCGCCCTCGTGCACCTGCGCGCCAATCCCGACCACTCCGGGGACGACGACGGGCCCGGCGACGGTCCGCCGTCCGCCTGAGTGAGCGCGCCCGGGCGGACGGGGCGCGCTCACACCTGCTGGGCCGTGGCGGGCTCGTCGACAGGGTCGATGAGGACCCGCCCACGCATGGCGATCCAGTGGAACAGCCCACCGAGCACGGCCCCGAAGAGCCAGGCGAAGCCGGTCAGCTCCTCGAGCGCGGGAAGCCAGACCGTGGTCATGGAGAAGATCGCGGCGATCCCGCCGGCCACGAGCGCGCGCACGTTCCAGCCGTTGCGGAAGTGGTAGATGCCGCGCGGGGAGGTGGTGAACGCCTGCCGGATGTGGAGGCGCTGCTTGCGCAGGATGTAGTAGTCGCACACGAGGATGCCGTAGAGCGGGGCGAGGATCGCGCCGAGGGTGTCGACGAACTTCGGCAGGCCCATGTCACCGATCGCGGCCACCCACAGGGCCCCGATCACGAAGCCGGCGGCGGCCGTGATGAGCCCGCCGCCCCGGAAGGTGATCTTCGACGGCATGAGGTTGGCCAGGTCGTAGGCCGGCGGGATGAAGTTCGCCACGAGGTTGATCCCCACGGTCGCGAGGAAGAACGTGATCGCCGCGACGATCGTCAGGGCGGTGTTGTCCGCCAGGCCCACGATCTCGGCGGGGTTCGTCGCCGGCTCGCCGGTTCCGTCCTGATACACGATGTAGGCCCCCGCGGTGATGAACAGGGCGAGGAACGTGAAGAACGTGAGCGATATGGGAAGGCCGTAGAAGTTGCCGCGGCGCATAGCCTTGACCGAGTGGGTCTGCCGGGAGAAGTCCCCGAAGTTGACCACGACGGCCGCGAAGTAGGCGATCATCGTACCCACCACGCCGAAGAAGGCGAGCACCGCGGAGACGCCGCCCTTGTCACCCTGGAAGAGCGTGCCCACGCCCTGGATCAGCTCATCGCCCGCCTGCACCCAGATCGCGACGAGCAGCAGGATCATGACGACGTACACGGCCGGCCCCGCGAAATTGAGGAATTTGGCCATGCCCTCGAGCCCGCGGATGAACAGCAGCACCTGGAAGCCGGCGACGACGACGTAGGCGACCCAGTCGACCAGGTTCATGCCGAGGAACTCGCCGGTCGGGCCGTTCGGAACGACCGCGTTGATCGCCAACGCCACGGCGGTGGAGGCGAAATACGTCTGGGCACCGAACCAGAACATCGCGACGATCCCGCGGATGAGCGCGGGCACGCGCGCTCCGAGCACCCCCATGCTCGTGCGGGCCATGACGGCGTACGGGATGCCGTATCGCACGCTCGGGCGCCCCGAGAGGTTGACGAGGAACATGACGACCACGCCCGCGAGGATGATGGCCGCGAACACGTACCAGCCGCTGATCCCGGCGGTGATGAACAGGCTCGCCGCCAGGGTGTAGCCCGCGAGCGACTGCACGTCGTTCGTCCACACGTTGAAGATCGCGAACGCACCCCATTTGCGCTCGGTATCGGGGACGGGGGCGAGGTCGGCGTTGTGGAGCCTGTCATCACTGTCGTGAATGACGCTCTCGTCGGCGCTGATGAGCTCGTCTCCACGACGAACACTGTGGGTCGGTCGGTTGGTCGTCATGGCCGTCCTTGGCATCACGGTGGGGGTCGAGCAAACGTGGGCGTCGCCGCCGTCACTGCGCCGGATCGGCGCCGGCTGCGCCGACACTGGCGCAGTGACCGAAGCCTACACGTCCACGCCGATCGGGGACGGCGTTCGGTCGGCCTTTCGCCCCGGCTCACCCCGGCTCGCCCCGGCTCGCGTCGGCTCGCGTCGGCTCGCGTCGGCTCAGGGGGAGGGTGGGCGTCCCCCGGCCGTTAGGCTGCTGCCATGAGTGCCTCCACCGACGACCCCGGGGCCGACTCCCGGCCATGGGTCTCGCCCGGAGGCGGGCCGATCGAACCGGTCGAGCCGGTGGAGCCGGCGCGCACCGCCGGCACGCCGGACGCGCCACGCACACCGGGCCCAGCGGGACCAGCGGGGCCCGCGGAATCAGCGGACCCGCCGGCCGGCCGGCCGGGACGCTCGGACGCCTGGGGAACCGGTGTCCCGGCCCCGGAAGCGCGCGGGAACCCGTATGGCGGTCGGGGGAACCCGTATGCCGGTCCTCCTGCCCGGCCGCACCCCGGTCCGTATCCGGCGCACCCCGCTCCGTATCCGGATGGGCCCAACGCCTGGGCGACTTCCGGGCCGGGAGACCTGGCACGATCCGGATATCCCGTCCAGGCTGCGCAACCGGGGAATCCGGGGCAATCCGTCCACCCGATCCAGCCCGGCGCCCTCCCACCGAACGGTGCCTTCGGGCACGGTGACGGCCCGACGATGGGCGCCCCGGCCGGGGCTCCGAGCGCCGCGCCGCCCCCTGTCGGCCCCGGCGACCCCGTCGGTTTCGGCGGCCCTGGCGGCTCTGGCGGCCCGGTCGGCTATGGCGGCCCGGTCGGCTATGGCGGCTATGGCAGCCCTGTCGGCTCTGACGGCTATGACGGCTTCGTGCTGCCGGTCGTGCCACCCACCCGAATCGAACCGCTCGCGGTCGCATCGGTCGCGACGTTCCCGCTCGGACCGATCGGTCTGGGGCTCGGGATCGCGGCGCTGCGCCGGGTTCGCCGCAATCACAGGCGCAGCCCCGCGCTCGCCGGGACGGGGATCGTGCTCGGCCTCCTCACGACCGCCGCCGCCGTGCTCGTCGCGATCACCCTGACGCTCAACGGAACATGGGACCGGATGACGGAGCGGCCGGTGGCCGGCGACGTCACCGGTGAGCGCGTCGTGGCCTCGGCGCATGTGGCGGCCGGAAACTGCCTGCGCACCCTGCCGGTCGGGGACGTCGTGGGCGAGGTGACGCAGGTGCCGTGCGCGCAGGCGCACGAGGCCCAGGCGGTGAGCGTCGTCGAACTCTCCGGCACCGATCCGGCCCCGGCGACGCTGCTGCGCCAGGCCCAGGCCGCCTGCGCGGGCGCCCTCGCACCCGTCGCCGGCGACCCCGCGGTCGAGCCCTGGTACTTCGTTCCCACAGACCGCGGCTGGGAACAGGGCGAGCGGGCTGCGATCTGCCTCGTGCGGAGCACCGGCCCCGCGCTCACGACCGATTACATCAATTGACGAACCGAACGACGAACACCACACAAAGGACGTCCCCGTGACCTGGGATCCCACTCATCGACCCGAGCCGCCCGCCGCCGGCTCGATGGCGCCCTTCGGGCAATTCACGAACGAACCGGAGCCCGCCCCGCCCGCCGGCGAGGGCGACCCGGCCGGCCGCCCCAACCAGTACGGCCCGGCGGGTTCCGCGCCCACCGGCGAATCGGTCCCCGGTTATGGGCCGACGCCGACCCCGTACGCCCAACCGGTCCCCGGCCCCGACGGCCACCCCGGTCAGCAGGGCCCGGCGGGTTCCGCCCCCTACGGCCCGTCTGGGCAGGCGGATACCTCCCCCGACGGTCCGTACGGCCGGCCTGCGCCGGGCCCGTACGGCCCGCCCGCGCCGGGCCCCTACGGCCCGGCAGACCCCGCACCGTACGGCCAACCGGCACCCGGCCCCTACGGTGGTCAACCGGCGCCCGGCCACCCCGGCTACCCGAGCGGCCCCACCTACCCGAGCGGCCCTACCTATCCGAATGGCCCCGCAGATTCGAGTGGCCCCACCTACCCGGGTGGCCCCACCTACCTGGGCGGCCCCGCCTACCCGGGCGGCCCCGCCTACCCGGGCGCGCCGACGACCGGCGAGCCTGCCGGCAAGAAGACCGGCGTGCTCGCCGTCGTCATCGTCGTGGCGCTGCTCGTCATCGCCGGCACGATCGCCGGAGTCATGGCCCTACGCGCCTCCGATGGCCCGGCCGGCAGCGGCGGCCCGGCCGACACGTCCGGCGGCCCCGCGGCCGACATCACCTCGCCCACGCAGGTGTACGACACCGAGCTCGCCCCGGGCATGTGCCTCGAGGCCTTCGAGTACGACGCCGACCAGAAGCTCACCGTGATCCCGTGCGCCGAACCGCACGCGCTCGAGGTCGTGGCCGAGAAGACGGTTCCCGACGGCTCCTACCCCGGTGAGGACGGCCTCGAGCAGGAGGCCGGCACCTTCTGCTCGAGCGCGGCCGACGGTCTCCCGAGCGGCCAGCCGTTCGACCTGGCCCAGGTCCGCGACCTCTACCCCTCCGAGGTCACCTGGGACGCCGGCGACCGCGTCATCAGCTGCCTGGCCGAGGCCCGCGACGGCACGGTGCTCACCGGCTCGTTCGTGGCGGGCGACGCCACCGCGCGATAGGGGCGGGATCGACGCAGCCGGCCGCGGGAGAGCCCGTTGACCCCAGTGACCCCGTTGGCCCTGCGCCCCGGCGGCCCCGGGGAAAGTTCGGCCCCGGGCCACCCGCCGGGCTCAGACCACCACCGGCTCCGCGCCGGTCACGGTGAGTTCGAGGCCGTCGTCGCCGGGCTCCACGTGCACGTGGGCCCCATCGGCCACGGTTCCACCGAGCAGCAGCCGGGCGAGCTGGTCACCGATCTGTCGCTGGATGAGCCGGCGCAGCGGCCGGGCACCGTAGGCGACGTCGTACCCCTCCGAGGCGAGCCACTGCCGCGCCCCCTCGGAGACGTCGATCGTGATCCGGCGGTCCGCGAGTCGCTCCCCGAGCCGCTCCGTCTGCAGGTCGACGATGGTGCTCAGCTCCGCCATCGTCAGCGCATCGAACATGACGATCTCGTCGAGCCGGTTGAGGAACTCCGGCTTGAACGAGGTCCGCACGAGCGCCATGACGGATTCGCCCTGTTCCTCGGGGCTCAGCGCCTGATCCACGAGGAACTGGGAGCCGAGGTTCGAGGTGAGCACGAGGATCACGTTCCGGAAATCGACCGTGCGCCCCTGGCCGTCGGTCAGGCGGCCGTCGTCGAGGACCTGGAGCAGGATGTCGAAGACCTCCGGGTGCGCCTTCTCCACCTCGTCGAGCAGCACGACCGAGTAGGGACGGCGTCGCACGGCCTCCGTCAGCTGCCCGCCCTCCTCGTAGCCGACGTAGCCGGGTGGCGCCCCGACGAGGCGCGAGACCGAGTGCTTCTCCGAGTATTCGCTCATGTCGATGCGCACGATCGCGCGCTCGTCGTCGAAGAGGAAGTCGGCGAGGGACTTGGCCAGCTCGGTCTTGCCCACCCCGGTCGGGCCGAGGAAGAGGAAGGAGCCCGTGGGCCGGTCGGGGTCGGAGATGCCCGCCCGCGATCGGCGGACCGCATCCGATACGGCCCGCACGGCGGCCTTCTGGCCGATGAGGCGCCTGCCGAGCGCGTCCTCCATCCGCAGCAGCTTCTCGGTCTCGCCCTCGAGCAGGCGGCCGGTCGGGATGCCGGTCCAGGCACCGACGACCTCGGCGACCTCGTCGGGGCCCACGTGATCGGCGATCATCGGGTCCTCGACCTGGCCACTGTGGTCGGCCTCCGCCCGTTCGGCGGCCTCGATCTCGGCCTCGACCTGCGGGATCTCGCCGTTCTGGAGCCGCCCTGCCTCCTCCCAGCGCCCCTCGCGCATGGCACCCTCGAGGGTGGTGCGCAGCTCGTCGAGCCGCACGCGCAGGTCGCCGATCCGGTTGTGGCCGGCCTTCTCGGCCTCCCACCGGGCCGTGAGGGATCGCAGCTCCTCGGTGCGGTCGGCCAGGTCTGCCCGCAACTTCTCCAACCGGGCCCGGCCGGCCTCGTCGGGCTCGGATTCGGTGAGGTAGGCCTCCTCCATCGTGAGCCGGTCGACGCCGCGGCGCAGTTCGTCGATCTCGACCGGGGAGGAGTCGAGCTCCATCCGCAGCCGGGAGGCGGCCTCGTCGACCAGGTCGATCGCCTTGTCCGGCAGCTTCCGGCCCGTGATGTACCGGTCCGAGAGGGTCGCGGCCGCCACGAGTGCGCCGTCGGAGATCGTGACCTTGTGGTGCGCCTCGTACTTCGGTGCGATCCCGCGCAGGATCGCCACCGTGTCCTCCACCGACGGCTCCCCCACGAACACCTGCTGGAATCGCCGCTCGAGGGCCGGATCCTTCTCGATGTGCTCGCGATATTCGTCCAGGGTCGTGGCCCCGACCATGCGCAGTTCGCCCCGGGCGAGCATGGGCTTGAGCATGTTGCCGGCGTCCATCGCGCCCTCGCCGGTCGCGCCGGCTCCGACGACGGTGTGGAGCTCGTCGATAAAGGTGATGATCTCGCCGTCGCTCGAGGCGATCTCGGCGAGCACGGCCTTGAGGCGCTCCTCGAACTCGCCTCGGTACTTCGCCCCGGCGACCATCGCGCCGAGGTCGAGGGCGATGATGCGCTTGTCGCGGAGGGATTCGGGCACATCGCCGTTGACGATGCGCTGGGCGAGGCCCTCGACCACGGCCGTCTTGCCCACGCCGGGGTCGCCGATGAGGACCGGGTTGTTCTTCGTGCGACGCGAGAGCACCTGCACCACGCGCCGGATCTCCCCGTCACGGCCGATGATCGGGTCGAGCCTGCCGGAGCGGGCGAACTCCGTCAGGTCCGTGCCGTACTTCTCGAGGGCCTGATAGGTGCCCTCCGGGTCGGCGCTCGTGACCCGGGTGTTGCCGCGGACCTGCGGGAGCGCATCGCGCAGGCCGTCTCGGGTGACCCCGAGACCGCGCAGCATCTCCCCGATCGGCCCGTCGGCGGTCATGCCGATGAGCAGATGCTCGGTGGAGACGAACTCGTCGCCGAGCGACGTGGCCTCCGAGCCCGCTGCGTTGATCACGCTCATGAGGGCGCGTGAGGCCTCCGGCTGGTTCACCGTGCTCCCGCTGGCCGTGGGCAGCACTGCCACCTGGGCCGCGACCCGTCGATCCAGCTCGGCGCGGTTGACGCCGATGGCATCGACGAGGGCACCGGCCACGCCCCCCTGCTGGGAGAGCAGGGCGGAGAGCAGGTGGATGGGTTCGAGCTGCGGGTGACCGGCGGCGACCGCCTGCTGCAACGCCGCGGCCACGGCCTCCTGCGACTTGGTGGTGAGTTTGGTGTCCATCGGACCTCCGTGAGAAGTGAACAGTGTGCTACTCGTCTCAACTCTGACAAAGTTGAGTCTATTCCACTCAAGTCCAGATCGGGAGGGTGGCGCGCGACGACTCGGGCGGATCGGGCTCGGCGCACGCCGGCCGAGGCGGGCCGGGTCGGCCGGCGTGCTCGAGGTCGAGCGGCTGCGAGGATCCCGCACCGACCCATTGCCTCCCCTGCCGTCGCCCCCTACACTCTGCGCACCGGCCGCCGACGGCACGGCTCCGGGGCCATGCCCGGGAACACGCTGGAGGAACCATGCCCGCTCACACGCTCCTCGTCGTCGTCGCTCACCCCGACGACGAGTCCTTCGGCTGCGGCGCGCTCATCGCGGGCGAGGCCGCGCGCGGGGTCGACGTCGTCGTCGCGAGCGCCTCCCGCGGGGAGTTGGGGGAGGACGCGAGCGGCCTGCACCCGAGCCCGGCGATGCTCGGCGCCGCCCGAGAGGTGGAGATGCGTCGCGCGGCCCGCGTGCTGGGCGCGAGCCGGGTGGAGATTCTCGGCCTGGGCGACTCGGGATGGGACGGTGAGGCCCCGTCCGGATCGATCGTCGCCGAACCCGAGCGCCTTCGCATGGAGCTGACGCGGCTGCTCGAGGCGCACCGGCCCGATGTCGTGGTGACGATGGATCCGAGCGGGTCCGACGGCCACCGGGATCACGCGGCCGTGGCCGAGGCGACGACCGCCGTTTTCGGCGACCGCGTGGACTGGCCGGCCGCCCTGTACCACTGGTGCATGCCCCATTCGATCATGGACGACTGGCTGCGCGAGATCGCCGCCGCCCAGCCGGACAGCGTGTACGCCGGCACCGACATGGGCCGGCCGGACGACCACATCACGACGATCGTCGACGGCACCGGCGTCGCGGAGCGAGTCTGGCGGGCGATCGCCGAGCACGCGACCCAGGACTCCCCGTTCGAGGCGATCTCGGCCGAGCTGGCCCACCGGTTCGTCGCCGTCGACCACCTCGTCCGGATCCACCCCGCGTGGCCCGGCGGACCGCACGAGCGGGCGTTGTGCTACCCGAGCCCGTAACCCGCTCGTTCTACCCTGGTCGGGTGAACCTGCATTCCGTGCGGCTCGCCGGCGGCACCGGCGATCTCGTCGACGTCACGCTCACCGCCGGCCGGGTCTCGGCCGTACGTCCGGCGGCTCGTCCCACCGATCGCGACGCCGACGGCGCCGATGGCGCGAGCTGGCACGGCGCCTGGGTGCTCCCGGGCCTGTGGGACCACCACGTGCATCCGGTCGACTGGGCCGCCAGCACGCACCGGCTCGACCTCACCGCCCACACGAGCGCCGACCAGGTGCTCGACGCCGTGGCGGGTGAGTTGCGTCGTCTCCACGCTCGGAGCGGCGGCCGGTCCGAGACGATCGAGCGACCCGGCGACTCTGGTGACTCTGGTGCCGCCCGCGACTCTGCAGGCTCTGCAGGCACCGGCAGCCCTGCCGGCCCCGACGAGCTCACCGGACACGGCCTGTGGCATTCGCGCTGGGAGCGCAGCTGGGGGGATCCGGACGGCCCGTCCCTCGCCGCGCTCGACGCGGTGACCGGGACCATGCCGACGACCCTCATCAGCGCCGACCTGCATTCCGCGTGGTTGAACTCCGCGGCGCTCGAACGCTACGGCCTGCCCCGATCCCCCTCGGGTCTCGTGGCCGAGACCGACTGGTTCGAGATCATGTCCCGCGTCGGCCGGGCGAGCGAGGCCACCCGGGACGCCCGCGTGATCGAGGCCGGTCGGGCGGCGGCGGCCCGCGGGATCGTGGGCATCGTCGACTTCGACCCGATCGACACCCACGCGGCATGGCGCCGGCGCGTCGCGGCCGGATTCGACTCCCACCGCGTGCGGGCGAGCGTGTGGCCGGACTTCCTCGACGCCGCGATCGCGGCCGGGCTGCGAACCGGCGACCAGCTCCCCGGGGCCGGGCCGCTCGTGCGCATGGGCTCGCTCAAGGTCATCTCCGACGGCTCCCTCAACACCCACTCCGCGTGGTGCCATGACCCGTATCCGGGCGGCGGTCGAGGCGCGGCGAACGTGAGTGGCAGCGAATTACGGACGACGATGCGCCGGGCCGCGCGAGCGGGTGTCAGCTCGGCGATCCACGCCATCGGCGATCGGGCCGTCGGTGCCGCGCTCGACGCGTTCGAGGCCGCGCGGGCGACCGGCTCGATCGAGCATGCCCAGCTCGTGCGCGACGAGGACGTGCCCCGGCTCGCCCGGCTCGGGCTGACCGCGAGCGTGCAGCCGCTCCACCTGCTCGACGACCGGGACGTGGCCGAGCGCCTCTGGCCGGGCCGGACGGGCCGGGCCTACCGCTTCGCCGACTTCCTCGCGGCGGGGGTGCCGATGGTGTTCGGTTCGGACGCCCCCGTCGCTCCACTCGACCCGTGGGCGGGCATCGCCGCGGCGGTGCGGCGCACGAGGGACGAGCGCGGCCCCTGGCACGGCGAGCAGCGCATCTCCGTTGCCGAGGCGCTGGCCGCCACGTGCGGCCGAGTGCCCCGGGTGCGGGTGGGCGATGCGGCCGATCTCGTGCTCACCGAGATCGACCCGTTCCGGGTCGGGGAGGAGGGCCTCCCCGACCCGGGCGTCGTCGGCACGCTCTGCGCGGGCCGGCTGACGTTCGACGGCCGCTGAGCCCCTACGGGACGAAGCGTTCGACCCGCAGCACGCAGGTGAGGTCGTCGTCCGTCAGATCGAGCCGCGCCTCCCAGGAGGCCGTCTCACCCGGACCGACGGCGGATACGTCGACCTGGGTGAGGCCGCGGGTGTCCGAGCCCTGCATCGCGGAGACGTAGATGCGGTAGCTCTGCGCCTCCTTCTGCGGATTGGTCACGTCACCGGTGACCTCGAGCGCCCCGTCCCGAGTCGCACAGGTGGCGAGTTCGGCGTCGCCCAGGGCGCCGACGTATCCCTCCTGCGAACCGGGCTGCTCCTCCAGGTCCACGACGGTGTCGGGCTTGGCCCCGTCCGCCGAGTCCGGTGACTCATCGGGGGTCGGCTCGGACGTCGTCCCCTCGGCGCCGACGGTCTGCTCCGACGACGGGTCGGACGTGGCCGATCCGTCGTCGGAACATCCGGCCATCAGAGCGAGGCACAGGATCCCGAGGCCGAGCGTCGCGCTGCTCGATCGCCTCACGCCGACACCCGCCTTCTGCGGATCGTGACGATGCCGGCACCCAGGATCAGCAGGGCCAACGCCGAGACTCCCAGCTGGAGGGCGCCCTCATTCACTCCCGTCGACGGCAGCGTGCCCGTCGTGACGGTTGCACTGTCCGCGGCGTCGACCACATCGCCCGAGGGCGGAGTGCCCGTGACGGTCGCGTGATTGACGACCGTACCGGAGAGCACGTCGGCCTCCGTCAGCGTGTAGGTCGCCGTGGCCGTGACGGACTCGCCCGGAGCCAGCACACCCTCACCGGTCGCAGCCGACCAGTCATAGGACAGCTCGGACAGGCCCGCCAACGGATCGCTGATCTGCACATCCGAGAGCGTGACGTTCCCGCTGTTCGTCGCGGTGAAGGAGTAGGTGACGACATCACCCACGTTGCCCTCACCCGCGAGGTCGGCGTCCTTGACCAGCGTGATCGCCGACGCCGGGTCGACCGTGGGAACCGTGACCTCGTCCTCGACGGGAGGAAGCGGCGCCGGCGGATTCTCCGGATCGACCGTCGGCGGAGTGCCCGTGGCCGAGGCGACGTTGTGCACGCTGCCCGCATCCACATCCGCCTGCGTCAACGTGTACGTCGCCGTCGCGGTGACCGACTCACCAGGCGCCAACACACCCTCACCGGTCGCGGCCGACCAGTCATAGGACAGCTCCGACAGACCCGCCAGCGGATCCGTGATCGCCACATCCGAGAGCGTGACATTCCCGGCATTCGTCGCGGTGAAGGAGTAGGTGACGACGTCGCCCACGTTGCCCTCACCCGCGAGGTCGGCGTCCTTGACCAGCGTGATCGCCGGCGCCGGATCCGTCGTCGGAACCGTGGCCGGGTCCTCGTCCTCGACCGGATCGGAGGGAATCGGCGTGCCCGGATCCTCCGGATCGAACGTCGGCGGCGGCGTACCCGCAGCCGTCGCCACGTTCACGACACTGCCCGCATCCACATCCGCCTGCGTCAACGTGTACGTCGCCGTCGCCGTGACCGACTCACCCGGAGCCAACACACCCTCACCGGTCACAGCCGACCAGTCATAGGACAGCTCCGACAGACCCGCCAACGGATCCGTGATCACGACGTCGGTCAGAGTCACGTTCCCCGCATTCGACGCGGTGAAGGAGTAGGTGACGACGTCGCCCACGTTGCCCTCACCCGCGAGGTCGGCGTCCTTGACCAGCGTGATCGCCGGCGCCGGATCCGTGGTCGGAACCGTGGCCGGGTCCTCGTCCTCGACCGGATCGGAGGGAATCGGCGTGCCCGGATCCTCCGGATCGAACGTCGGCGGCGGCGTACCCGCGGCCGTCGCCACGTTCACGACACTGCCCGCATCCACATCCGCCTGCGTCAGCGTGTACGTCGCCGTCGCGGTGACCGACTCACCCGGAGCCAGCACACCCTCACCGGTCGCGGCCGACCAGTCATAGGTCAGCTCGGACAGGCCCGCCAGCGGATCCGTGATCGCGACGTCGGTCAGGGTCACGTTCCCGCTGTTCGTCGCGGTGAAGGAGTAGGTGACGACATCGCCGACGCCATTCCCATCGGTGGTCTCGCCCGACTTGACCAGCGTGATCGCCGGGGCCGGGTCGACCGTGGGAACCGTGGCCGGGTCCTCGTCCTCGACCGGATCGGAGGGAATCGGCGTGCCCGGGTCCTCCGGATCGAACGTCGGCGGCGGCGTCCCCGCGGCCGTCGCCACGTTCACGACACTGCCCGCATCCACATCCGCCTGCGTGAGCGTGTAGGTCGCCGTCGCGGTGGCCGACTCACCCGGAGCCAGCACACCCTCACCGGTCGCGGCCGACCAGTCATAGGACAGCTCCGACAGACCCGCCAACGGATCGCTGATCGCCACATCCGAGAGCGTGACGTTCCCGCTGTTCGTCGCGGTGAACGAATACGTCACGACATCGCCGACGCCATTCCCGTCGGTGGTCTCACCCGACTTCACCAGCGTGATCGCCGGGGCCGGGTCGACCGTGGGAACCGTGGCCGGGTCCTCGTCCTCGACCGGATCGGAGGGAATCGGCGTGCCCGGGTCCTCCGGATCGAACGTCGGCGGCGGCGTACCCGCGGCCGTCGCCAGGTTCACGACACTGCCCGCATCCACATCCGCCTGCGTGAGCGTGTACGTCGCCGTCGCGGTGACCGACTCGCCCGGTGCCAGCACGCCCTCGCCGGTCGCGGCGGACCAGTCATAGGTCAGCTCGGACAGGCCCGCCAGCGGATCCGTGATCGCGACGTCGGTCAGGGTCACGTTCCCCGCATTCGTCGCGGTGAAGGAGTAGGTGACGACATCGCCGACGCCATTCCCGTCGGTGGTCTCACCCGACTTGACCAGCGTGATCGCCGGGGCCGGGTCGACCGTGGGAACCGTGGCCGGGTCCTCGTCCTCGACCGGATCGGAGGGAATCGGCGTGCCCGGGTCCTCCGGATCGAACGTCGGCGGCGGCGTACCCGCGGCCGTCGCCAGGTTCACGACACTGCCCGCATCCACATCCGCCTGCGTGAGCGTGTAGGTCGCCGTCGCGGTGACGGACTCGCCCGGTGCCAGCACGCCCTCGCCGGTCGCGGCGGACCAGTCATAGGTCAGCTCGGACAGGCCCGCCAGCGGATCGCTGATCTGCACATCCGACAGGGTCACGTTCCCGGCATTCGTCGCGGTGAAGGAGTAGGTGATGACGTCACCCACGTTGCCCTGGCCCGCGAGGTCGGCGTCCTTGACCAGCGTGATCGCCGGGGCCGGGTCGACCGTGGGAACCGTGACCTCGTCCTCGACCGGAGGAAGCGGCTCATCGCTACCCGGCGGAGTGCCCGTGGCCGAGGCGACGTTGTGCACGCTGCCCGCATCCACATCCGCCTGCGTCAGCGTGTACGTCGCCGTCGCGGTGACGGACTCACCCGGAGCCAGCACACCCTCGCCGGTCGCGGCCGACCAGTCATAGGACAGCTCCGACAGGCCCGCCAACGGATCCGTGATCACGACGTCAGTCAGGGTCACGTTCCCGCTGTTCGTCGCGGTGAAGGAGTAGGTGACGACGTCGCCCACGTTGCCCTGGCCCGCGAGGTCGGCGTCCTTGACCAGCGTGATCGCCGGCGCCGGATCCGTCGTGGGAACCGTGGCCGGGTCCTCGTCCTCGACCGGATCGGAGGGAATCGGCGTGCCCGGATCCTCCGGATCGAACGTCGGCGGCGGCGTACCCGCGGCCGAGGCCACGTTCACGACACTGCCCGCATCCACATCCGCCTGCGTCAGCGTGTACGTCGCCGTCGCCGTGACCGACTCACCCGGAGCCAGCACACCCTCACCGGTCGCGGCCGACCAGTCATAGGTCAGCTCCGACAGGCCCGCCAGCGGATCCGTGATCGCGACGTCGGTCAGGGTCACGTTCCCGGCATTCGTCGCGGTGAACGAATACGTCACGACATCGCCGACGCCATTCCCATCGGTGGTCTCACCCGACTTGACCAGCGTGATCGCCGGGGCCGGGTCGACCGTGGGAACCGTGGCCGGGTCCTCGTCCTCGACCGGATCGGAGGGAATCGGCGTCTCCGGGTCCTCCGGATCGAACGTCGGCGGCGGCGTACCCGCGGCCGTCGCCACGTTCACGACACTGCCCGCATCCACATCCGCCTGCGTGAGCGTGTAGGTCGCGGTGGCCGTGACCGACTCACCCGGAGCCAACACACCCTCGCCCGTCGCGGCCGACCAGTCATAGGACAGCTCCGACAGACCCGCCAACGGATCCGTGATCGCCACATCCGAGAGCGTGACATTCCCGGCATTCGTCGCGGTGAACGAATACGTCACGACATCGCCGACGCCATTCCCATCGGTGGTCTCACCCGACTTGACCAGCGTGATCGCCGGGGACGGGTCGACCGTGGGAACCGTGACCTCGTCCTCGACCGGAGGAAGCGGCTCATCGCTACCGGGCGGGGTGCCCGTGGCCGAGGCGACGTTGTGCACGCTGCCCGCATCCACATCCGCCTGCGTCAGCGTGTACGTCGCCGTCGCGGTGACGGACTCGCCCGGTGCCAGCACGCCCTCGCCGGTCGCGGCCGACCAGTCATAGGACAGCTCCGACAGACCCGCCAACGGATCCGTGATCACGACGTCGGTCAGGGTCACGTTCCCCGC
>NZ_WHMT01000029.1:0-28787 GCF_009372055.1 Pseudactinotalea sp. HY160
ACTTGCGATAGCCCACCTGCAACGACCCACGCCGGAACTGCGGAACCGCGGCCATACGGTCCAGCACCAGCGAACGCAGCTCCTCGAGCTCGCCCACCGCCATCGTCGAGTAGTCCTTGTCCATCACGCACCCTCCAATGCTGATTATGCCATCCACAATCAGAGTAGAGGCTGACCAGCACAAACCCATCAGCGACACGTCCACGACTCACACCCGGGATGTGGCATCCGCGCCGATGCGACCGCCCGGCTCCTCCGTATCGAATCGGGCTCGACGGGTGCCGACCGGTGCCGCCCCGCGCGTCAGCGGCGGGCGACGATCCCGAGCAGTCCGCCCGCCAGGCCGAGGTTCTTGAGGAACTGGACGCGCTGCAGGCCCCGGGCGCCGGCGTCGTCGTGCTCCCAGTAGGCGTGCCCGGCGAGCGTCGTGGGCACGAGGGAGGCGATGAGCCCGGCCGCGGCCCAACGGGGCAGCACGTTCAGGGCGAGCGCCGCGCCGCCCACGGCCATGGCCGCGCCGTTGACCCGGACCATGAGCTCCGGCTCGGGAATCCCGAGTTCGGCCGCGGCGGCGACGCGCCCGCCCGGCTCCTTCGCGGCCTGGTAGCCGAGGTAGACGAACGGGAGCCCGAGCGCCGCCTGCGCCACTCGTCGAACGAACATGGAAACCCTCCAGAGGTGATGATGGACGCGGCCTTGTTCAGCCTACGGCTCGCGAGCGCCGCCGTCTCGCCCTCGCCTTGGTCCGCCGATACCGTCGCCGTACCCTGGTGCGATGAGCAGCCCATTCGATGATCCCGAGGTTCAGGCGGCGATGGCGAAGGCGGGCGTCGTGCACAGGCCGGGCCTGGCCGCCGAGACCTTGGCGGAGCTCGCGCCGCTGCTCGCCGCCGAGGGGGTCGACCTCGAGGATCCGGACACGGATCTCGAGGCCCTCAACGCCGCGCTCGAGCGGGCGACCGAGCGGCACAACCTCGAGCTGTTCACCCCGGTCGGGACGCCGCAGGAGCAGGTGGGAGCTCTGCTGGTGGAGTTCGCTCAGGTCGTCACGCACAAGCGCCCCCGGGCGGCGGAGGCGATCCTCGGCGCCATCGGGCCGGACCCCGCTCCGGGCCGGCCCGCCGCCGCGCACGTGATCGGAGCCAGTCTCGGGCTCCTCGACGCGTGGTACACGTCCCCCGAGTTCGAGGCGCTGCGCCAGGTGCCCGTGCCGAAGTGGCGCGGCCCCGCCCGCAGCACCGCCGCACATCTCATCGAGGCCGCCCGCCGGGGCGGGGCGTATGACTCGCTGCGGGAGCTGATCGCCCGCCACGGCGGCGAGTTCGTCATGCACGCGAGCGTGCTCGCCGCGGCGGCGACGATCCTGGCGAGCGCCGAGAGCGCGGGGGAGGACGTGCCCACGGCGGGCGAGCGGCTCCTGCGCCTCGCCTGGGGCGCGTCCCGCACCTCACCGTCGGGGAGGGCATTCGGAGACGACGCCGCCTGGCAGGCCGGGCGAAGCGATCTGAGCCGGCGCTTCGTCGCCTGGCTCGAGGCCGAGGAACTCGACGACATCGACGACGCCGAGTGGGTCGAGGCCCTCGAGGAGTTCGCGGCCGCGGCCGGCCTCGACCTGGAGAACCCGGGGCACATGCCGAGGCTGATCGAGGCGATGCGTGAGACGGAAGACGAGGAGCACGGCGACTTCCTCCTCGCCGTGCTCCACGACTATGTGCACTTCCAGGCGGCCACCGGCACCGCGGAGGCCGCCTGGGGCGAGGCCTGCGCCCTGATCGACGAGGAGACCGGCGAGGACGACCCCCGCTTGGAGATTCTCGTGGGCGTGATCGAGCGCGCGACGGCGGCGGATCCCGAGGCCCGCCGGGCCGCCGTCGGCCGGCTCCGGATCGTCGCCGGGGTGAGCGACCTGCTCGCCTGGCTCGCCCGGCCCCGGCCGATCACGGGCACCGGTGGGTTGCGGCGGGTCGACATCGCCCCCGTGGCCGCGATGATCGGCATCGACGCCGTCGGGGTGACGAAGCGTCCGGCGCCCGAGGGACAGCTCGACCTGAACCTCGAGGAGCCGGAGCCCGCACCGGCGACGCTCCAGGTGCAGTCGATCAAGGATCTCCCGGTGCTCGACACCTGGTGGCGCACGCTCGAGTTCATGGAGTACATCGAGCTCACGGCCACGCGGGTGCGCCCCGGCGCCGGTCCCGGGATCGTCGAAGCGGACGGGTCCATGCCGAGCGACGCGGAGACGTTCGTCGCGGTCTTCCTCGCGAACCTCCTCATGCGCGCCGCGGAGGAGTCGAAGTTCGGCTTCGGGCTGCCCCTCCTGCTCATGCTCATGGACCGGATCACCGCGGCCGTCGCGCCGGGGGAATACAGCGGGATCGCCCGGCAGAGAGAACTGGTCGACCTGCTCGGCCCGCTCGCCGGGAGCGTCCTCGGCCAGCTCGCCGAGGTCGGACTGATCGAGCTGGACGAGGAGGGTGTCGCGACCGTCCCCGAGCCGTTGCGGGGCGTCGTGGCGAGTGGGCTGCTCGCGGCCATGGCGGCCGTCCTGGGGGACGACGACCCCGACGCCTGAGGAGGTCGCGACCTCGCGGCGGTGGCGAGCGCTGCCGAAACGCGCGACGATGACCGGATGCGGCGTGTTCACGTGTGGGCCTCCGGACTCGTGCAAGGGGTGGGCTTCCGGTTCGGGGTGCGGTCGGTGGCGACCGCTGCCCGGCTCTCGGGCTGGGTGCGCAACTGCCCCGACGGCCGGGTCGAGGCCGAACTCGAGGGCACCGAGCTGAACGTGGCCGCGGTGCTCGCCTGGATGCGGCGGGGGCCGGCCGGAGCCCGGGTCGACCGGCTCGAGGTGCACGAGCTCGACCCGGGCGCCGGCGCCGGCGCGTTCGTCGTGCTCCCCACGGCATAGGATCTCGGCCGGCCGGAGTCGCCGGGGCCCTTGTCTGCGTCGACGGCTGGGAGCATCCTGAAATAGCCGGTCCTGCGGGGGCCGACTCGACATCCGAAGGCGACGAGCCACAGGCGACAGCGATGGGATGGCCGGGATCATGACGAGCTTCATCGGCGGCATTCGAGCCAGCGGGAATGGACTGCTGGTCCGGATCTCGATCATCGCGGCGATCGGCGGGCTGCTGTTCGGCTTCGACACCGGCGTGATCTCGGGGGCGCTGCTCTACCTCAAGAAGGACCTGTCGGCGGGCTCGCTCGCGCAGGAGTGGATCGTGTCGGTGCTGCTCCTCGGCGCGGTCCTCGGCGCGGCGCTGTCCGGCTGGCTCGCCGACAAGATCAGCCGCAAGTGGACCAAGGTCGTCTCCGGGGCCGTGTATATCGTGGGCGCGCTCGGCTGCGCGTTCGCGGTCTCCATCCCGATGCTCATCGGGTTCCGGTTCGTGCTCGGGCTGTCGGTGGGCACCGCCTCGTTCGTGGCGCCGCTGTACATCGCGGAGGTCTCTCCGCCGCGGGTGCGTGGCGGCCTCGTCTCGTTCAACCAGCTCCTCATCACCATCGGGATCCTGCTGGCCTACCTCGTCAACTTCGCGTTCTCGTCGGTCGAGGGAGGCTGGCGGTGGATGCTGGCCATGGGGGCGATCCCGGGGGCGGCGCTCGTGATCGGGATGCTCACGGTGCCGCACACCCCGCGGTGGCTCATGCAGCAGGGACGCGAGGACGAGGCGCGAGAGGTCCTGACGAGGCTGCGGGGCCGCGACCCCGAGGCGGACATCGACCGGGAGATCGAGGACATCAAGACCGCGAAGCGCAAGGAGGAGTCGACGAGCCTGCGGGACCTGCTCCACGCCAATATCCGCCCGCTGCTGTGGGTCGGGATCGGGCTCGCCGTGTTCCAGCAGTTCGTCGGCATCAACACGGTCATCTACTACGCGCCGACGATCCTGTCGAAGACGGGCCTGACCAACAGCGCCTCCATCGTGCAGACCGTGTTCGTGGGCGTGACCAACGTGGTGTTCACGATCGTCGCCGTGCTCCTGCTCGACCGGGTGGGGCGGCGCCGGCTGCTGCTCATCGGCACCGTCGGGCTGACCCTCTCGATCATCTTCCTCGGGATCTTCTTCGCCTCCCCCGGACTGCAGGCGGGCGCGAGCTACCTGGCGCTCGTCGCGCTGCTCGTCTACATCGCCTCCTTCGCGGTCGGGCTCGGCCCCGTGTTCTGGCTCATGATCTCCGAGATCTACCCGCTCGGGATCCGCAGCAAGGCGATGTCGGTGGCCACCATCTTCAACTGGGGCGCCAACTTCCTCGTCGCGGGCACGTTCCTCACGCTCGTCTCGGTCATCACCACCCAGGGGACGTTCTTCCTCTTCGGCGGCCTGGGGATCCTGGCGTTCCTGTTCTTCGTCTGGAAGGTTCCCGAGACCAAGGACAAGTCCCTCGAGCAGATCCAGAGCGAGCTGGTCGGCGAGATCGCGCCGCCGGACGACGGTTCGGCGCGCGAATGAGCCCGTGCCGTGAATCCGCGCGGGCCACCGGGCTTCGGCCGGGGCGGGAGGTCAGTCGTCCGCGCGCAGCCGTCGAAGCAGCGGGAGCACGAACCACATCGCCGCGATGAGCGCCGCGATCCCCGCGCCGATGAGTGCCGCCGTCATCGTGCCGAAGAGCATGTCGGTGACCAGGAACACCACGGCGCTCAGGGAGACGCCGAGCAGGATCAAGGCGGTGACCATCTGCCGGATGGCCGTCTGGAGCAGTCGTCCCTTGCTGTACGGCTTGCCTCGGAGCTGGTGGTAGGCGGCCTCGCCCATGAGGAACACGACGGCCAGGGCGGTCGAGAGGAACGCGATGAAGTAGACGTCCGCCTGCAGCGGGGTGAGCTTCGAGAACACCGAGGTGAACGGGATCGAGAGGAGGAAGGCGAGCAGCACGGTCACGCCCGGGATGATCATGCGCAGCTCGGAGGTGAGCTCGTCGAGCTCACGATCGAGGGTGTCCCGCGCGCGCTTGAGGGGATCCGGCTCGTGGTCACTCATCGGGGTGTCCGGGGGGATCGCCGTCCGGGCCGTCCGGACTCTGCCCGTCGGGAAGCCGCCCGTCCGGATTCCGCCCGTCCGGATCCGGGGAGTCGGCGCCGGACCGTCCCGCCGGTGTGGCCCGCGGGTCGCGGCCGCCCTGGGTGCGCATCCTGCGGTACTTGATGCGTTGGGAGATGCTCGCCCTCGATGCCGCCTGGCTCCCGGGCGAGAGTGGATCCTCGCCGAGGACCGGGTCGGGGCCGGCCTGGTAGGCGTCGGTCCACACCTGCACGACGGACCAGCCCACGGCCGTGAACGGGACGGCGAGGAGGGCGCCGAAGATCCCGCCGACGATGGCCCCGATGGCGAGGGCGAGCAGCACGACGATGGCGTGCAGGCGGAGGGTGCGGCCCATGACGACGGGTTGGAGCAGGTCCCCCTCGAGCTGCTGGACCACGATGATGATCGCCACCACGACGAGCGCGACGACGAGGCCGTTGGTCACGAGTGCGACGAGGGCCGCCAGGGTCCCGGCCACCGTGGCCCCGACGATGGGCAGGAAGCCGCCCATGAACACGATGACCGCGAGCGGCAGCGCCAGCGGCACTCCGAGCAGGGCGAGCGGAATGCCGATGCACACGGCATCGACCGCAGCGATGATCGCGGTCCCGCGCACGTAGCCGCCGAGCACCTGCACGGTCCGGTCTCCGGATTCCGCCAGTTTCGCTCGCGTGTCTCCCCGGAACCAGCGCAGTCCGAAGCTCCACATCCTCGGCCCGTCCTTGAGGAAGAAGAACAGCAGCACGACCACGAGTGCGGCCCCGGTCACGAACCCGGTCGCGGCGCCGATCCCGCTCAACGCGCTACCGAGGAACGCCCCGCTGCCGGCGAGGCCGGTGAGTTTGCTCAGGGCGGTGTCGATCGAGTCGGTGTCGATCGGGAGGGGGCCGTTCATGAGGAAGTCCTGCAACCGGTGCCAGCCGTCGACGGCGGAGGCGGACAGCTCGTCCCATTGGCTCCGAACCGCCAGCACGATCCCCGTGATCACACCGGAGAGTATGACGAGGATCGCGACGAACGCGGTGACCGTGGCGAGCATCCGGGGCAGGCCCCTGCGCACCAGCCACCGCACCGCGGGATGAACGGCGCAGGCGAGGATCAACGCGACCATCACCGCGATCACGACGACCGCCACCTGCAGGAGGACCCAGACCACGCCTGTGATCACGGCGGCGATGAGCAGGACCTGGCCGCACCGGGCGCCCGCTCGGCCGAGCGAATCACCCCACAGGCCCCGATCGGTCGCGCGGGGGCGTGCCGGCGATCGATCCTCTCCCGCGCCGATGCCCATCGTCAGCTCCCGTCGCGTTCGATTCCGATGGTCGCCGACGGGCACAATCGTGCTGCTCTCCGGACGGCCGGCCACTCCGATTCGGGCGGCGACTCGTCGAGGAGGCGCACGAAGCCGTCGTCCTCCAGGCGATTCGCGAACACGGCCGGCGCGATCCGGCCGCAGTTGCCCGAGGCGACGCAGGTGTCGTGGTTGACGGAGATGAGCATGGGTCCCTCCTTCGTGGTGTCGATCCGCTCGGCCGGGGAGGCCCCGTCAGCCTCGATACTCGCGGACGAGCGGGCATGTGTACAGGTCCCGCCGCCTGGTCCCCACCTGGTTGAGATAGCGGATGATCGTCGCGTACGCCTCGGGCAGCGTCGCCTCGGTGTAGGGAATGCCGTCCCGGTCGCAGTGCTCGAGCACCGCGACCCGCAGCGCCGGCAGGTTCGGCCGTGGTGCCTTCGGGAACAGGTGGTGCTCGACCTGGTATTCGAGGCCGCCCATGAGGAAGTGGACGAGCGGGCCGCCCCGGATTCCCCGGGACATGTGTACCTGCCGGCGCAGGAAATCGAGCCGCACATCCTTCGGCACGGTGGGCATCCCGATGTGGTTCGGCGCGAACGCACCGCCCAGGAAGACCCCGAAGACCGACACCTGTACCCCGACGAAGGCGAACGCGATCCCGGGCGGCAGCGCCAGGAACACGAAGACGAGGTAGCCGCCGAGGCGGGCGGTCAGGAAGAGGATCTCGGTCCACCGGTGCCGCACCCCGCGGCCGGCCACGGCGGTCCTGATGGAGGCCACATGCAAGTGGAATCCCTCGAGGAACAGCAGCGGCACGAAGTAGTAGCCCTGGCGTTCGATGAGCGCCGCACCGATGCCCGTGCGCCGGTCCGTGCTCGCGGGAGTGAAGGCCAGCACCGACGAGTCCACGTCGGGATCCGATCCGTCCTTGTTGGGATTCGCGTGATGACGGCCGTGCTTGTCGACCCACCAGCCATAGCTCAGGCCGGTGAAGACACCGGAGAGCACCCGCGCCGTCCATTCGTTCCAGCCGCGGGTGCGAAAGATCTCCTGGTGGGCCGCCTCGTGCCCGAGGAAGGCCACCTGCGCCATGGCGAGCCCGAGGAGCGCGGCCAGAAGCAACTGATACCACGTGTCCGCGAGCATGCCGACGGCGACGAGGATCGCCACCGTGGCGCCCGACCACAGCAGGATCATCGCCCAGTAGAAGCCGTACCGGCGGCGCATCAGCCCCGCAGCATGGACCCGTTCCGAGAGGTCCAGGTACGCCGCGACGTACTGGCTGCGCGGGCGCGCACCGTGGGCATCGCCTGGAATCATGATCACCCCGCAGGTCGAGGAACCTGGTCGCCGGGGTCTGGGGCGTAGCGCCAGCGTATCCCGCGGGCGGTGCGCTGCCAACGGGCCGAACGGACGGCGGGCGGCCCGTTGGCAGCGCCGGCTTCAGCCGGCCGGGTGACCGGTGCCGGGGGCGGCCGGTGGCACCGGTGCCGAGGTGGATGCCGGCGTGCTGGGCTCGGTGGGCTTGGTGGGTTCGGTGGGCCCGGTGAACTCAGCGAGCCCAGCGAGCGCGGCGAGCATGTCCCGGTCGTTCACGGCCCGATCGCAGACTTCGGTCAGGTGGAGCCGGTGGCTGCGGGCGTACGAGCGCAACAGCAGGAACGCCCGGTCCGTGGAGACCTGACCCGCCTGGGCGAGGGCGCCCTTCGCCTGTTCGATGATGATGCGGCTGGTCAGGGCCCCGTGGAGCTGTTCCGTCAGGACCTCCGAGCGGCGGATGGCGCGCTCCTGCAGAATCCCGATGGTGGCCACATCGGCGAACGCCTGCGCGATGGCGATGCCGGACTCGTCGAGCCGCATGCCGGTGCCGCCGAAGAGGTTGAGTGCGCCGATGCGCTGGTCGCGCAGGCGCAGCGGCAGGGCGTGGACCGACTCGTAGCCGAGCTCGACCGCCTTGGGGGCGAAGTCCGGCCATTTCGCCGTATCGGAGAGATCCAGATTGACCACGGGAGTGCCGCTTCGGTAGGAATCCTGACACGGGCCCTGCTCGCTGTTGGCCTGGAAGATCTCCAGCAGCGTGGCCTGTTCGCTCGAGGCCGCCATGAACCGCAGGTGGCCGTCGTGACCGGCGAGCAGGATGCCGGCCGCGTCCGCGCCGGTGACCGTCACGGCGGACGTGGCCAGGCCGTACAAGAAGTCGACGAGGTCGAAATCCGTGACCAGCGTGTCGGCCATCTCCACGAATATTCTCGATACCTGGTCGGTGGCAATCATCGCGTCACTCCATTCTCCATCTGCCAGCGTAGGCTTCACGGGTCGGTCGGGTCCAGAACGAGCCGCCCGCCGATGATCTGCTCCGCCACCTCGGTGACGCTCCGATCCGTCGCGAACGCGTGGGCGCGCATGCGCGCCAGCGCATCGACCAGGGTGGTGCCGAGCTGGACCATGACCATGCCCTGAGCCTGGTACACGTGCGAGCGGTACCCGAGCGGCGGCCCCGGCTCGGCCGCGCTCGGGTCGGTGAGGATGCCCTCGGGGTTCGCGAGCAGGAGTTCGGTCGCGAGGTCGGCACATCCGAGCGCCAGGGAGAGGCGCTCATCGCTCAGCGGGCCGGCCGGTCGGGCGAAGACGGTCAGCACTCCGAGCCCCGCGGCGCCCAGACCCAGCGGAAACGCGAAGACCGAGCCCACACCGGCGTCGGCGGCGGCGGTGGCGTAGCCGGGCCACCGAAACAGCTCCGCGGCCAGATCCGGCGCCAGCGCGGGGCGGTGGGTCTCGAACGCGTCGTAGGAGGGCCCCTGGCCCGCGGTGAACTGCAGCTCGCCGAGGGCCGCACCGACCGGTCCGGAGGTCGCGAGCACGGCCTCGTCGCCACGGCCCGACATCGTGCTCGCCACGACGCCCATCGCGTCCAGTTCCCGCGCGAGCACGCGGCACACCGCTTCCAGGGTGGGCAGTTCGGGGGCGCCGAGGGCGCACTCGGCGGTGACCAGCTCGAGGGCGCGAGCATGCCAGTCTCTGCGGGCGCCCGCGTCGTCAGGACTCACCTCGATCACCTCCGCCCGACCGTCGACGTCGGCGCACGAGCGTCGACGAACTCCTCCAGCACCCCACAGTAGGGACATTCGCCGAGGTTCGCAGTAGTGCGCGCAGAGGGCGCCGCAGGTGGGCGCGCAGGGAGGAGACGGATGCCGGGCGACCCGTTGGCTCGAGCAGCCGCGCCCGGTATCCTGAAGGTGTTGGTCCGAGACCCCGACAACGCGAGAGTGCCGCTGCCGAAGTGGTGGGGGTGTCGATGATTCCCGAGTCCTCCCTCCCGGGTCCGCAGTCGCGCGATGGCGTTCGAAGCGAGGCCGAAGGGCCGCGATCGGCAGGGAGGCAATGATGGATGTCGCACCGACGAGTGAGGGGCCGCTGGTCCGCAAGGACGGCGACGACGAGGCGGCCGGCACCGAGTTGCACATCGCCGCCATGGCGCTCGATCTGCGCGAATGCACGAGCGTCGAGCAGACGATGGCCCGGATCGTCGAATACGCCATGGCGGAGACGGAATGCGACGCGGCCGCGACGGTCATGGCCGGCACCGGCTTGACTGTGACCGCGACCACCGTCGCCGGGGACGTGTGCGATCAGGACCTGCGGCTCCGACTCCAGGGCGGACCGTGTGCGGAGCTCCTCGAGCGGGGCGACATCGTCATGGTCAGCGACACCCACAGCGAGCCGCATTGGGCGCCGTGGTCGGCGGGCGTCGCCGCCCTCGGCTTCGGCAGCGTGCTCTGTGTTCCGTTGCGGACACGACTGCGTCGATACGCGTCGCTCAACCTGTTCGCGCGCCGGCCCCGGGCCTTCGGCACGCACGATGTCCGGGTCGTGAAGATCTTCGCCAGCCATGCCGCCGTCGCCCTCGCCTCGGCTCATGCCGAATCCGGGCTCAAGGTCGCGCTGGCCTCGCGTGAACTGGTCAGCCAGGCGCAGGGGATCCTCATGGCCCGCTTCGACCTCGCGGCGGACACGGCGCTCGGCGAGCTGCGCGCGTACGCGCGGGCGATGAGTGCCGAACTCGCCCAGGCAGCCCAGGTGATCCTGGACGCCGAGGAGCAGGACCGTCTCACCCCGCGCACGGGGGAGACGCTTCGGGCGGCGCTGCGGCGAGTGGTCCCCACGAGTTCGGGCACGCGGGAGGGCGCCGTCGAGCCGCGCGGCTAGCGTGCCGCCCGCGTGAGCCGGCACGCGCACGGCGAGCGACGTCGTCCTCGATCAGTGGGCGAGACCTCCGGGCATGGGGCGGCACAGGGCGGCATCGGGCGGCACAGGGCGGCCCGACGGGCGCTACCCGGCGAGGAGCTGCTCGAGCGCCGCCTCGCTGCCCCGATAGGGATCGGCGGCGCGGGGCCAGTGCACGATCACGTCGGTGAAGCCGAGCTCACCCGCCCGGGCGACCTGCTCCCGGGCGAAGCCGGCGTCCGAGAGGGCCGCCGGGCCCGCCGCATCGAGGGAGAGGACCCGCCCCAGGGGAGCGTGCCCCGGCGGGCGGACCGCCGCCTCGACCTCGATGAGCCGCGCGGTCAGGCCCGCCACGCCCTCCCACCACTGCTCGAGCTGCGTGTGGACGTCGTCCGCTCGCCCGGGTGCGGGGCCTCGCTGAGGGCCCGTGGTCACCCAGGACTCGCCGCGGGTGGCCGCGACGCGCATGCCTCGCGGCCCGTTCGCGGCCACGAGGAACGGCACCCGGGGCTGCTGCACGCAGCCCGGCAGTAGTCGGGCGCCTGTGACCGTGTAGAACTCGCCGTCGTGGCGGGTGTGGTCCTCGGTCAGGAGCCGGTCGAGCAGGCCCGTGAACTCGGCGAAGCGGCGGGTCCGCTCGGCCCGCGGGGGTGGGGTGCCGAGCAGGCCGCTGTCGAGATCCCCGCCGGCGCCGAGACCGAGCAGGAACCGGCCGCCCGTGAGGTCGTCGAGGGTCACGGCGTCCTTGGCCAGCAGGGCCGGGTGGCGGAAGTTCGGGGAGGCCACGAAGGTGCCCAGTCCCATGCGCTCGGTCACGGTGGCCGCCGCGGCCAGCGTCGGCATGGTCGAGTGCCACGGCGAGTCGGGCAGGCCGCCCCAGACCAGATGGTCGTAGGTCCAGGCGTGGTCGGCGCCGAGTCCCTCGATCCGGCGCCACAGGTCCGCAGACTGCGCCCACGGGCGCTCGGGCAGGACGCAGACGCCGATGCGTACGCGAGGCGGGGCGTCGTCGTCCATGATCATCCGAATACGCTAGCAACCCGAGCGTGCGCGGCTCGCGCGTGTTCGGTCGAACGGGCCGGCCCCTGTCACGGCCGGTCGACGGGGCAGTCCAGCGGCCGCCTGAACGGTGTGCGCGGTCGGGTGGGCCCTGGCACGGTGGAGGGCATGCCTCCCTCCGACCGTGCGCCCATCGGGGTCGTCGCGCCCCGCGACCTGCCCGCCGACCGCCTCCGTGACTTCGTGACCACCGCCGACTCCGCCGGCTTCAGGGAGCTGTGGGTGGTGGAGGACCTGAGCTACTCCGGCGGGATCGCGCAGGCGGCCGCCGCGCTCGCCTGGAGCGACGGCCTCCACGTCGGCATCGGCATCCTGCCCGCCGGGGTGCGCAACCCCGCGTTCCTCGCGATGGAGATCGCGACTCTCGCGGGAGTGTTCCCGGGCCGGGTCACGATCGGTCTCGGGCACGGCGTCACCTCGTGGATGCGGCAGGTCGGGGCGTGGCCGGCAAGCCCGCTCACCCTCATGCGGGAGACCGCCGAAGCGCTCCGGGCGCTGCTGCGTGGCGAGCGCGTGACCGTGACCGGGCGCTACGTGCACCTCGACGGCGTCGCCCTCGATCGGCCGCCGAGCGTGGTGCCGCGGATCATCGCGGGCGTGCGCGGTCCGCGCTCACTCGCGCTCGCGGGCGAGAGCATGGACGGCGTCATGCTCGCCGAGCCGTCGACGCCGGAGTTGCTCACGCGGGTGCGCGAGCAGATCGGTGCGGCGGCCGGCGACCGGTTCCTGCTTCCCGTCTACAATCTCGGCTTCGTCGACGACGACTCGGCGCGCGCCGTCGACGCCGCCCGGGCCGCGGTGGCCGGCCTCCGCGGTCCCGACTGGACGAGACACATCGACCCGCTGCCGTTCGCGCGGGAATGGCGAGAGCTCGACCGCGCCCACCCCGGCGATGCGGAGTTCGCGGCCGCGATGCCCGCGAGCTGGGTCGAGACCCTCGCGCTCGCCGGCACCCCGGAACGGGTGCGCGGCCGGATCGAGGAGATCCTCGCCGCCGGTGCCACCTCGGTCTCGATCTTCCCCCACGGTGAGGACCGGGTGGCGGCCCTCGACTCGCTCGCGCGCGTGCTGCCGGGCTGAGCCCCGGCCGGAAGAAATCCGGGCTCACCCCTTCCCAACGCGACACCGCGGTCGGACGATGGAACACACGGCCCGGATCCGACGGCTGTGCGGCCTCGGATCAGACCGGAACCGGATGCGACCGCGACGACACGGTGCGGTGCTGGCAAGGTGACCGAGGAGCAGTGAGCATGGCGACACAGGAGGCCGTGGAGCAGACCCCGGGGCTCGCCCCCGAGCGGCAGACGTTGGGCCGCACGATCGTCAAATGGGTCACGAGCACCGATCACAAGGTGATCGGCTACATGTACATCACCACCACCTTCGTGTTCTTCTGCCTCGGCGGACTCATGGCGATGGTCATCCGCGGCGAGCTGTTCGAGCCCGGCATCCAGATCGTCAGCTCGCCGGGACAGTACAACGAGCTGTTCACGATGCACGGCACGATCATGCTGCTGCTGTTCGCCACCCCGCTGTTCATCGGCTTCGGCAACATCATGGTGCCGCTGCAGATCGGCGCGCCCGACGTCGCCTTCCCGCGACTGAACATGTTCGCCTACTGGCTGTACGTGCTCGGCGGGATCATGGTGGTCGCCGGGTTCCTCACCCCCGGCGGGGCCGCGAGCTTCGGCTGGTTCGGCTACGCGCCGCTGTCGGATGCGACGTTCTCCCCCGGAGCCGGCGGGGATCTGTGGGTCATGGGGCTCGCGATGACCGGCTTCGGCACGATCCTCGGATCGGTCAACTTCATCACGACCATCCTGTGCATGCGAGGCCCGGGCATGACCATGTTCCGGATGCCGATCTTCACCTGGAACATCCTGCTCACCGCCGTGCTCGCGCTCATGGCCTTCCCCGTGCTCGCCTCCGCCCTGTTCGGCCTCGGGGCGGACCGGATCCTCGGGGCCCAGGTGTTCGCCCCCGAGAACGGGGGAGCGATGCTGTGGCAGCACCTCTTCTGGTTCTTCGGGCACCCCGAGGTCTACATCATCGCGGTGCCGTTCTTCGGGATCGTCTCCGAGACCTTCCCGGTGTTCTCCCGCAAGCCGGTCTTCGGCTACAAGGGCCTGGTGTTCGCGACGATCGCCATCTCGGCGCTGTCGATGACCGTGTGGGCGCACCACATGTTCGCGACCGGGGCGGTGCTGCTGCCGTTCTTCGCGATCATGAGCATGCTCATCGCCGTGCCCACCGGGGTGAAGTTCTTCAACTGGCTCGGCACGATGTGGCGCGGCAAGATCACGTTCGAGACCCCGATGATCTGGTCGATGGGGTTCCTGGCCACGTTCCTGTTCGGCGGCATGACCGGGGTGATCATCGCGAACCCCTCGCTCGACTTCCACGTGACGGACTCGTATTTCATCGTCGCGCACTTCCACTACACGGTCTTCGGCACCGTGGTGTTCGCGATGTTCGCCGGCTTCTACTTCTGGTGGCCGAAGTGGACGGGCAAGATGCTCGACGAGCGGCTCGGCAAGATCCACTTCTGGCTGCTGTTCCTGGGATTCTGGGGCACGTTCCTCATCCAGCACTGGCTCGGAGTCATGGGCATGCAGCGCCGGGTGGTCGACTATCTGCCCGAACCCGACTTCGTGATCATGAATCAGATCTCGTCGATCTCCTCGTTCGTGCTGGGCCTGTCGACGCTCGTGTTCATCTACAACGTGTACAAGACGCATAGGCATGCGCCGCGGGTCGAGATGGACGATCCGTGGGGTTACGGCATGTCGCTCGAGTGGGCGACCTCGTGCCCGCCCCCGCGGCACAACTTCCTGAGGCTGCCCCGGATCCGCTCCGAGCGCCCCGCCTTCGACCTGCACCACCCGGAGGTCGCGGCGATGGACTTCACCGATCCGGCGGTTCTCACCGGCGCCCACGCCGGGGCGGGCACGCGCGAGCAGGAGTGAACGCGCCGCGAGCAGGAGTGAACGCGCGGGCGGGACAGGGCGGCGGTGCCCGGCCCGAGACCGCCGGTCGAACGCGTCAGCCCGCGGCCGCGCGCACGAGTTCTCGCAGCTTCTCCTCCACGGCCGCCGTCACCTCGAGCGTGGCGTAGGCCACCGGCCAGAACACGCCGTCGTCGAGGCGGGCGTCCTCGTTGAAGCCGATCGTGCCGTAGCGCGTGCCAAATTTCGCGGCCGGCTGGAAGAACACGACGACCTTCCCGTCCCGGGCGTAGGACGGAAAGCCGTACCACGTCTTCGGGTCGAGTTGCGGGGCCTCCTCGGTCACGACGGCGTGGAGACGCTCGGCGATCTGCCGGTCCGGGCCCTCGAGCGCGGCGATCGCGTCGAGGCAGGCCTGTGCCTCGCGGGCCTTCTTCGCCGACCCCTTCCCGCCCTGCTCCCGGAGTTCGGCGGCGCGCTGCTTGATCGCCGCCCGTTCGGCGGCGGTGAATCCGTGCTCTGCGGTGTCGCGGTCGTCGGCCATCGACGTCGTCCCTTCGTGTGTTCTCGGATGGGGGAGGCGCCGGCCGGCCGGCGATGACGCCGGCCCGGTTCGCCGTCCGTGAGCACGACGATACGAGGGGCGGGCGGCCGGACGCTTCTCGATTCCTGACCTCCTGGGCTCGCGGGCGCCGTCACAGCGCGTGCAGGCGTCGCCGCACGAGGAGCGTGCCACCCGCGAGCAGGGCGAGGGGGCACGAGCGCCGCGGCCGTCGTGGGCACAGGAGAGCCCTTGCGGGGCATCTCACTGGGCTCCGGCGAGCTCGGTTCGCCGCGCTCGATGCCGACATCCGCGTGCTCGGCTTAGCGAACTGCACCGTGCGCGACGCATAGCGGCCCGAATGGATCGAAGCACCCGCGGCGCCCTGCGTGTCAGGACGCTGAACAGGAGCCGGCCCACGGGATCGGTCGGATCGTGGACGGATCCCGCGATCTGAAGGCGGGTGCCCTTCGCAATCAACTCAGCAACGATATCGCGGGCGTCCGGCACCGAGCGGGCGAGCCGGTCCAGTTTGGTCACCACGAGCGTGTCGCCAGCTCGACAGGCGGCCAGGGCCTCCCGCAAACCCGGCCGCTCGCGCGTTGTGCCCGTGAGCCCGTAGTCAACATAGCCGCGGTCCTGAGCGACGCCGAGTGCCGCAAGTCCTTGCAACTGAACTGTGAGGTCCTGCTGGGTGGTCGACACTCGGGTGTAGCCGATCTTCAACGAGGGTATCTCCCAAGTGTCGCCGGAAGTCCCACCTTGACCGGACACTTTCGCGGGCGGGTCTTGTGGGGCATGTTCGCCGCTTTGTCGTGGCACTCGCCCCCAGCGTAGGTGTCCCGTTCAGCGTTCGGCTTACGGGACAGCCGAGCACGTCCATCTTGACCCAAGGTCCACGTACACCAGTACCGACGTGCCCGATGACCTGGCGGGGCTCTCGTCGAGTGCGTAGCTACGGCGTTCGGAGAGTAAGAGTACAGGTCCGTGTTCGACCTCATGTTCTCGACGTCGGGGACGGTGGCCGGGATTATCCTCGCTTGTTGCTCCTGGATGCTCCTGCAATGTATCGTTTGGTGGGCGAAGCGATCGTCTGGCACCGGCAGCACCGATGACGAGACGACGTAGAGCCTCCTGCCGTCGCGTGACGGAGCGTGGTGCTTTTGCAGGATCTCGGCGGAATCAGGTAGGTGGCGGACGCCGATGCACTGTGTCGTGCGCCCGGAAACTATCGCCAGTCTCACAGCAGTGTGTCAGGGCGCCGGCATCGTTGACTCGATGAACCAGGCGCGGGTGACGTTCACAGCGGCTGGGGGTACCAGCCAGCTCACCGAGCCGTCCGGTGCCATCTGGTCCGACGGCTCCGCGACGAACACAGACCACTGTGCCGCGTTCGTATCGATCACCTCCTGACCGTACTGGGCGACGACTACCCGACGGGACGGTTCTTTCACCCCGTTATCGTTCAGCGTTGGTACGGGGTCGTAGTACAGGTAGTACGGATCGGGATAACTGACGCCGCTGCCCCCGTGACGCCGCTGCCAGTGGCTACCGTCAGCGAGCTCAAGGAAGAAGGGCAATGGGTCCTGCGCCGGTTCGGTCGGCCCGAGGCCGGAGGCGCTGAGCAGCCGCAGGTCATGGGTGGTCGGGTCCGTGACGCACGCGACGTCGCCCGGATGTGTGGGTGGTGCCCAGCAGGCGAATGCCGATGCTGCTGTTGGGGAGCACGCGAAGGTATTGCTGCTCGTACCTGCCTCCGATGGGTAGGGTCCGCAATCAACGTTGCTTGCGTAAGTCTCGTCGATGAGAGTCCATGCTGGGTCGAGTTGTCCTTCCGCAGTGAACGGGTTGATGGTGATGACGGCCGTCCGCGGGGAAACGACCGTCGTGGTGTAGACGGAGATCCTGCGTGCGGAGTCGGGGATCGTGTGCGCGAGCCCGTAATCGATCGTGGTCTTGGTTGGCCCGACGAGCACGAGATATATGGATGCCTTGCCGACCCACTTGCCGATGGAGCGGCCAAGTCGTGCTGGGTCGGCTGCTCGCGGCCCGAGGGCGGAGGCAAGCGCCTGGGCGACCTGCTCTGCCTGGCCTCTGATGCAGGTCACTGCTGCCTTGATGCCACCTGCGACGCCGTCCGCAGTACGGATCGCGTCAGCGCAAGCGGCGATGATCATCACGGCAGCGATCGGCCCCTCCAGAGTCGATTCGGCCATCGGGACCACGACCCTTGCCATGACTCCGAACAGGAAGCCGACCGCGTTTGGGAGCTCGAGCTGGACGAGCGGGTCACCCACCTCCAGGTCCTCCCTGACGGATGCTTCGGTGAACGCGAAGGTGACCTGTTCGCCGGCGCCAACGAAGTGGCCGTTGAACGTCAGCTCCTCCATAGAACTGGCGATCGTGCCGCCCAGGTCACCGGAGACCCCGAGAACAGTGTCGAGGAAGCCGTGTTCGTTCGTGGTGTTCTCCTCCCACTCGGGCTCGACGCCGGTCGCGTAGCCGTACCCGTAGCCCCGATTGACCCGCGCCTTGACGATGAGGATGTCCGCGTCGCGTTCGTTGCTGCCAGCGCACCAGAGCACCGGGTTGGACGAATGCTCTTCCATCATGACGACGTCCTCGACCCAGTCCGGGGTGTCACCGCTACACGTGGGCGGGTCGACGCGCACGCTGAACACGGCCCCGACGCCGTGGGAGAGCCACGTGGCCGCGTCCGTCAGCTTTTCCTCGCTCCAGTCAGCGAGCTTCTCGCCGGCCTCGACCACGTTGCCACCGAACGCGACGACGGCACCCCCGGCCTGGGAAGCGGCCTTCTTGACGGTATCGATCGATGACTTGGCCCCGGCGACGATGTCGCTCCACAGCGAGAGGTGATCCACGGTGGCTGTCAGGGTCTGTCGATCTGGCGAGAGGGATGATTGGGCCGGAAGCCAGCCACCCAGTTCCTCATCGAAGTAGGCCCAGGTGGCCGAAACATCCTCTGGCAATGGGTCGGGGTAGTGTCGCTCGATCGTGTAGGGCCCGCCACCTGTTGCGGTGATCTCGACCGGTGCTCCCGCGATCACATCATCTGCCAGGAGCTGCAGCAGTGCCTCGGCCGGGTCGAGCTCCAGCTGGGGTGCCCTGAGCATGATCTGGGCGTCCAGGGCAGACGCCGTGACCGATGTGGGACCGTACTCGACGCTCCCAACACCTTTGACTTGACCAGGCGGCCCGAACTCCTTCGCCAGGTCGGCGCCCGGCGTGCAACCGGCAAGCAACGCTACCAGGGCCGACGCGATCACCGTGCGCCTGGCGAATCTCGAACCCACCACTGACCTGCCCCTTCCCGACCTGCACCAGCGACTCTGCTCGAACGTACAACGGACGGTATCGATTCTCAGGCCCCAGGACCGGTCAAATGTGCGTTCAAGGCCCGACAAGCTACTTTCAGCAGACCGCGGCCGCCTCGGGCTAGATCCCCACATGGCCAATGCAGCGAAGCACAAGGGCGATCGGGCCGAACGGGAAGCCGTGGAGTACCTGGTGGCCCAGGTGCCGGACCTGGTGCATCCACGCGCCGAGTGGCGCGACGACGTGGGTGACCTGCGGGTGTTCGACTACGCAGCGGTGCAGGTGCGCAACTACAAGCTGGACTACCTTGGTGCGGCACTGCGCTCCTCGGCTACCGACGCCGTCGCCCAGGCCCGCAACGGGCGCGTTCCGGGACTCGGGCCTGGCTTCAGCGGTTGATGCGTGCGAGGTTGGTTTCAGGGATTGCCACGGCTGCTTCCTGCCGAGAGCGAGGGGACGATGAGGTGACGCCCGCTCGATGGTACTGCTCGAGCAGCGGCGGGGCGCCGTTGGTCCTCGGCTGCTGTCGTGATGGGTATGAAGCATCCGGAACGGGCGCCAGGAGGGCCGCGGGGTGCGTGGGCCGATGCTCCGTTCGTGATCGCTGGCCTGGTGACGGTGGGGCTCGTCGGCTATGCGGTGATCTGGCTGATTGGCGCGTTCATCAGTACGCCGGTCAGTGGCCTGGCCGATGCGATCGACGTCGTCCGCTCATGGTGGTGGCTCGCGGCGTGCATCGGGGCCGCTCTGATCGGTGCGGGCGTAGCCGTGGCGGCCATTGTGCGTCAACGTCGTGCAGGCGTGCGGGAGCGGCGCCAGTTCAGGGAACTGGTTGGAATGGCCCGTGCTGCCGAGGTGCAGCGCGTGGGTGGCGGTCGGGCGGTGACGTCCAGAGCGCGAGTGCTGCGACCAACGTTGAGAGCACCGGTCCTCGCGGAAGTGGCCTACGAGGAGGGGAAGCATCGAGGCCGGCCCGTGTTCTCCACGGTGGAGGACTCGATGCTCGTGTTGGGGCCGCCGCGTTCAGGTAAGGGCTACCACGTGGTGATCAACCGTGTTCTGGATGCGGTGGGCGCGGTGGTGACGACCTCGACCCGCCCGGACAACCTCGTGGTCGCGCTCGAGGCCCGCGCGGCAGAGGGACGGCCGGTGGCTGTGTTCGACCCGGAACAACTGGCCCCGGGCGTTGCGGGTGGGGCGAGATGGTCGCCGGTGCGAGGGTGTGAGGACGCGCGTACGGCAGCGGTGCGGGCGCGTGGGTTGGCGGCGGCGGGGTTTCCGGCGGCGGGGGAGAACCAGATCTGGCAGACGATGGCCGCCTCCGGACTGCGCTGCCTGCTGCACGCGGCCGCCCTCGAAGGGCTCGGTGCCCGGGAGGTGTACCGGTGGTCGCAATCCCCGGGCCGTGCCCGCCCAGCAGTCGACATCCTCACCTCTCAGCCGGGCGCGGTACCAGGCTGGAGCGAGGAACTCGCGGCGATGCTGGACCAAGACCCGCGCACACGCGACTCGGCGTGGCTGGGCGTACGCCAATCGCTGTCGGGCCTGGGCGACCCACGCGTCCTGGAGGCCGTGAGCCCAGCCCCGGGCGAGGGCCTGGACCCGGCGGAACTGATCCGGGCACGGGGGGCGCTGTTCATGATCGGGACGGCGCAGGGGGCGGTAACGTCGGCGCCGTTGATCACGGCCCTGATCGAGGACGTCGTACAGACTGCGAAGCAGATCGCCGCAGCGACGCCGGGCTCGCGGGTCGACCCGCCGCTGACGTTGGTGCTGGATGAGGCAGCGAACTACGCGCTGCCCTCGCTCGGGCAGTTGATGAGCGAGGGGGGCGGGTCGGGGATCTCGACGATGGCGGTGTTGCAGTCCCTGGCCCAGGCCCGGCACGCGTGGGGGGCGGATGAGGCGCAGGCGATCTGGGACGCGGCCACGGTCAAGCTCGTTCTGGGTGGGTCGGCGAATGCTGAGACGCTGCGGGATATCTCGGCGCTCGTGGGTGAACGTGATGAGCTGACGACCTCGGCGACGCGGGATTCGTCCTGGGCGCCGCGACCGGTCTCGACCTCGGAGTCGGTGCGGCGGGTGGCGATCCTGTCCCCGGAGCAGGTCCGCCGCCTCCCGTTCGGGATGGCGCTGCTGATGCTGCGCTCCGCCCCGCCGGCGATCATCGACCTGCGCCCCTGGACCGCCCGCCGCGACGCCAAAGAACTCCAGGCCGCCGCGGGCCGGACCGCCCAGCTCATCGAAGCCGCACACCAGCGCCGCCACCCACCGACCTGACCCACCTCGGCGAGGAGCCGGCCGCCGAGGCCGTCGCAGGCGGCGGTGCTGAACGCGAGGGCCACGCGGCTGCTTCGCGGCGTGGCCGGTCGCGGCACTCGTTCCCACTGAGCGCCGGAGTACGAGCAGAGGAAGAAGGGTACGGGTCATGGCCACCAGAGCAGACAGTCGGCCCGGCGGGGCGCCGCCGGCGGTGGTGCCGGGTGTGGCGGCGGTCGTGTACACGCGGGCGGGGTGTGCGCCGTGTGCCGCGACGGTGCGGGCGATGGCCCGCCACGGTCTGCCGGTACGTCAGGTCCCACTCGACGAGCAGACCGGCGCCGAGGAAATCGAGGCGTTCAAGGCCGCCGGGCTCGTCTCGGTGCCGGTGGTCGTGACCGAGACCGCGACGTGGTCGGGCTTCCGACCCGACCTGATCCGGACCCTCGCCCACAACCAGCACACCGAATCACAGGCGAGGGCCACGGCGCCGGCCGCCCAGCACGGGCCGGGTGTTCCGGCGTCTGCACGCGCGGCGGGATTGGGCATCTGATGCGCCCCAAGCCGCGTATCGACCGGGCCGGCGCCGAACGCAGCGCACCCGGGACCGACGAGGACGGGTTGGTGTGGGACTGGTCGCTGCTGATCGACGCCGCCGATGCCTCACAGGCGCGGATCCTGCGGGCCGGTGATGCCCTGACCGGCGCGGGCCTGACTGCCAGGGAACCCGGGCCGCTGCTCCGCCTGCTCGAGGACATCACGGCGGTGGCCATGAACGCCGGCGGATTCGTTCACGCGCGCGTACACACCCCCGCCGGCACGGACGCGTTCACGATCACGCCCTGGGGGCAGGTCCTGCCCGCCAGTGCCGACCTCACGGCCACGGACCTCTGCGGTGTACCGCTGTTCGCCCCACCGCCGGGCCACCTCGAACTCAACGAGCGGGCCGGGCGGGAGCTCGTGGCATACGAGCCACCCGCCGTGGCCTCGCTTCTAGCAGTCTTGCGCGTAGGTCTGTCCCGCGCGTTCGCCCGCGTGGCCACGGCCCTGGGGGCAGCGGCCGCAGCGTTCATGGCCCTCGCCGGCGCCCGACCTCGGCCGGGCCGGCCCGGGCGTCATGCCCACCCGCGGTCCGCTCAACCCAGGCGCGGCCAGGTGAGCCCGGAGGCAGCGCGCGTGGTCACGGCAGCGGACCAGGGCGCTGCCTGCCCGGGCGGGACGGATACACGCGCCTCGGTCGTGACCGTGGACTGAGCCGAACACATATCGAGGATCGACTGGAAAGGGAGACGGGATCATGAGCGAGGACATCAGGACGAGTGAGGCCCTGCACGGGCATGTGGGCACCGATCCGAAGGTGACGCGAACCGCGAGTGGGAGCACGAGGGTCACGTTCCGTCTCGGGGTGGCCCAGCGGGTCCAGAACATCGAGGGGGAGTGGGTCGATGGCACGCCCACCTACGTCACCGTGGCGATGTACGGCAAGAGCGCCGAACGCACCGCAGCGCGGATCCGTAAGGGCGATAACCTCATCGTCGCCGGGCGTCTGCACTCCTTCGAGGTCACCGACGAGACCAACGGGCCCCGCGTCCTGAAGGAATTCCGGGCCTCCCGCGTCGGCTTCGACCTCAACATCACCAACATCACCCCCGACCGCCCCACCACCGCGCCCTCGGCCAACGCGAACACGGGGCCCGTGCCGCAGGTCGCCAACGGGCCCGCCACTCCGCCGGCCGGTGCGGCGGCCGCGGCGCCGGGCATGGCGATGTGAGCGGCCACGCGGCGGAAGCGGGCATGACTCGGCAGCGAGGCCGCCGGCGGGTGGCGGCCCGCTCGCGGCGGGGCGCCACCCGGCGGGCGTTCTACGACGCATACATGGCCTCACCGGCCTGGTGGGGCTTTCGTCGCCGCTGGGCCGCCTGGGCCCGCCGGGGCGGCCCGATCAGCTGCCGCGGCTGCGGGCAGCCGTGGCGGCTCAAGACGGGGGATCTGCATCATGCGACCTATGCCCGTCTCGGGGCCGAGTCGTTCACTGACCTGTGGCCGCTGTGCCGGGGCTGTCACGACCTGCTGCACGAGCTTCTCGAACGGCCCGGCTGGCGACGGGCCGGCCGGGTACAGGCCCATCGCGCCGCCCTGACCCTCCTGCACCAGCGCAATGCACGTCGAGACGTCGAGACGGCGTCATCGCCGTCGTCGCCGGCCCCGTCATCGGCCCAGGAGGAGAGCTGGGGGAGTCGTGAGTGAGGTGTTTCGTGAGGTCACGGTGGCCACGGGCTGGATCGCGGGGGTCCTGCAGCGGGAGATTTCCCGGCGCGGCCGGGACGTGGCCCTGGCCGCGGCGAGCGTGCACCACGTGGGCCAGGGCGAGATCCGCATCCGCCTGCCCGGCGGCACCGTCATCGTGATCGACGTCCACATCGACGACGGGCCGAGACGATGAGCGAACCGGGCCCCTATGGTGGGGTTCTGCCGGCGGTGCCGGTCGACTGGCGGGGGCTCTCGGGGGATGAGGCGTGGCGGACCTGGCACGACCTGGCCGAGTGGACGAGCTGGCTCGTGGTCCGGTTCAATATTGCGGCCACGACGATCCCGCCCTGCTGGCCCCGGCATACCCGTCTCGTCGAAGAACTCACCGCCCTGTGGAGTGCCCACCAGCTCTGGTACGACGACGCCAGCCCCGCGACCGGCCCGTTGACCTGGCTCCGCGAACTCGAATGGGCCCAGACCCGCCTACGCGCCGCCGTCTCCGACGCCGGCTGCACCGCCCGCGAACACCTGGCCCCGCGCACCGAGCCCTGGCCCGCAGACGCAGCCGCAGCGGACGTGTTGGCTGAGGTCGCCGGCGCCGATGCTCGCGCCCGCGAACAAGCACAGATCACAGCCGCCCTCACCACGGCACCACCACCGGCCGGGGACGAATCACCACCGGCGTGAGGCCACGGCCCGCGTGCCGCGTGGCGGGCTCGCGCACGTGGCGCGGCGGCTGTTCTAGGTGAAGCGGGAGCGGACGTGGCTGACTTGCTCGGGCGTGAGCTTCCAGCGCGTCACCCCCGGAGGGAGTTTCCCGTAGGCCTCACGGAGCACAACACGGATGCGTTTGGCCAGCACGCCGAGTTCGCGCGCCAAGTCGGCGGGCGTGATCACCTCGTCCATGACCCGACGATAGCTGCCGTCTCCGGCGGGAGGTCCTCGTTCGGCAGTTGGGAGTCCCGAGGCTACGGGGTGACCCCGTTGTCGGGATCGACACCCGGGCGCGGCGTATCACGTTTGCGTGGCCCCGGCGGCCGGGTGTACCAGGCGCGGTCTGCCGCGGCCTCGAGGCGCGCCAGGTCGAGGCGGGCGATGTGTCGGCGGGTGGCGGGCGCGTCTTGTCCGGTCTCCAGGGCCAGGCCGACCAGATGCGCGAGAGCATTCGGCCGGTCGGCGCCGGCGAGGAGGGCGTCGGTGTGGATGGTCGGGGAGCTGGTCAGCCACGCCGCGGCGGCCGCGACCGCGTACAGGCCCGCCCGGGCCGCGGGGTCGGGGCAGCCGCGGGCGAGTTCGGTGAGCATGTGCACCCGGACCGTATCGGCAACCACGGGGCTGGGCCGGCACAGCCGGGCCAGGGCAAGATCACGGGGGCCGCTGTCCCTCGTGAGGAGGTGAGCGACCTCCCCAGGCGGTGTACCAGCGGTCCCGAGGACACCGGTGGAGGCGTACTCGTCGATCCCGTCGAGGGCGCCGGCGGCCGCCTCGGCCGGGGTGAGGGCATCGAGCACGGCCCGCATCCGGGGCCCGGGCATCACATACGCCGGTACGGGCGCCGGGCGCAGCCGGGCCAGCGCGGTAGCCCGGTCGCGCGCTGGCGAGGCGAAACAGTCCCGCAGGCGTGCCGGCGCGACGCCGAGGGCCAGCCACCGGCCATCCTCGGGCATGACCGACTGGTCGAGGTAGCGGTAGTACTGCCCGGCCACCTGAACAGCCAGCGTGCTCTCGCGGCCGGCAGCGCGGGCAAGGGCGGCATGGATGGCGGCCGCGGTAGCGCACAGGTCTGCCACGGTGCCCCAGGCGGTGACCAGGTAGCGTTCAGCGCCACGCCCGCGCAGCGCCTCATACGCCCGGGCCGCGGCATCTTCCGCCCGGCCTGGCCCCTGGTGGTGGGCGGGATGGAACGTGACGGTCCCGGTGAGTAGGAACTCGTGCTGATGGTCGCGCCGGATGCCGGTGGTGGTGACGGCACCGGCTGGCTGATAGCCGATCAGGTATGGCGTGATGGCAAGGACGGCTGGAAGGGACTGGGCGATCGTAACCACAGGAGGGACCTTCCGCGTGAGGAATGCTTCGTCTCTGTCACGAGTGCGCTCCTGAGCCAACGAGGCGGTCAGGTCGTGCGGGATCAGCTCGGTGGCATGGCTACTTCAGCCGTTGGTGGAGGTAGTCACCGCGCGACTTGCGCGTCATACGTCCCAGGGGTCGTTGCTGCGGAACTGTTCGATTACGATCTTGTGATCGCGCAGTTCTGTGAATGGGTTCGTGGTAGCCAGGGTGGTCACAGCTGCGAGCACCTCGGCCACGGCCGGCTGATCTGCGTTGCGCAAGGCCGCGTCCAGGGCGTCGAAAAGTGCCCTGAACGCGGTGCGCCGCTCATCGAAGCTGACATCCAGGGCGCGTAGCAGGAAGTCCCGTTGTGCCTCGATCCCGGCGATCGCTGTGTCGCGGCTGGCTTCGACGTTGGCGATCGTCACCTTCGTCTTGTGCTCTTCTTCGAGCCACTTCGACACACCTGCACAGATCGCATTGAATGCATCGAAGGCGGCCGAGGCGGGGATCTGCGGTGTGCTCGGGAATTTCATACTCATCGGTACCTCGCAACGATCTCGACGGACTCATCGGTCAGCTGCCCATCGGTGTCGATCACGGGCACGTTGAGGATCTCACGCAACGCACGGCACAGTTGCACGGTTCGAAGTAGAAGGCGGGCGTGTGCGGGGTCGTCATGATCGAAGTTGACGGCTTCAAGGTCGCTGATCGCGTCTTCGGTACGAGTGCTCATCGAGCCAAGCACATCGCGAAGCTCATTCACCCGCTCGCCGACTCGCGTGGCCAGTTGACCCGCGGCGCTCATCGACGCGATCTGGACCCTGGCTTGTGCTTCGTGTTCGGCCGTCTTGCGTCGCTGCCGAGCTCCAGACCACGCGATTGTCAGTCCTGCTACGGCTACTGTCGGAACGGCGGCGATGAACGCCAACACGATCACACCGCCGGCCATGCCCGTGCCGCCGGCGGCGAGGGTCCCGCCACCGAGCCAGGCCAGCACTGCGTTCTGTGCCGCTGCTCCACTGAGCGAGGAGATGGCTGTCCCTGTACCGGCGGAAGCCAGTGCGCCGACGCCCCAGAGTGCTGCGGCCTGGGCTGCGAGGCCGGCCCCGCCGGCTGTCACAAGACCAAGCGCCCCAGAAGTCGCATGTTCAAGGTCAAACTTGAGCTTCCTGAGTTCTGGAATCCGCAGCTCAATGCCGTCGACGACTTCGCCGTCCAGGCGCCGGACGGCCTTCTCGTGTGCCTCGAGCCACCGGACAAGGTGCCCGAGTGTCTCGCTCTGAACACTGAACATGCGCTGCCCGTAATCCGAGGCAATCTGGTCGGTTCGGGCCTGGATGAGGATCAGCTGTTCAACAGCCTCCGCGTGGTCCTTCACCACTTCACGTCGACTATGTCGAGCCTGCACATGGCTTCGGACACCCTGAACACCGGCCGCAACACCGGCCGCGGCGGCAGCGCCAAGGCCGATCACCGCAGGAACGAGCGGCAACGGCATGCGTCCCCCTCTCATCGGATGGCGTGAGTAGAGCAAGGCCCGAGGATCTCGTGAACGATAGCGCGCGGGAGGCCGTCATTCTGCCTCAACCGCCGGTTCCTACGCTTGAACACGCCGCGAGATCACACATCGGTGTGCGCCTTGATGCAACCACTCTCAGAGCGAGAGGCCTTCGCTGGGCGCTGGCTGGTCATCGAGCGCCGGCAGCTGCGTGATTCGGCTACCCGCCGGGATCCAGCGCAGGTGGGAGTTCGCGGCCTGAGCCTGGTGGAGTGCCTCGCTCGACTGGCCCAGGGCGGCGGCCGCTCGAGCCAGTGCGGTGCTCGCTTGGCTGGTGCGGTCGGCGGGGTCGGTGTCGTCATCGGTCCCGGCATGGGCCCGCAGGGAGCGGCTGTGCCAGTGGGCCAACTGCTGGCACGCCTGCTCGAGAGCGGCGGTCGTCGACGCGAGGTCGGCGAGCATCCCGTAGGAGTCCGGTGGATCGGCCACGGCGGGAGTGGAATGAGCGAGCGTGCGGGCGACCTGGTCCAGTTCACCGGCCAGGCGCGCCTGCCGGTGCTCGTCGTTGATGACCATGCTCGGAGCCTCCTGGGCCGTCGACTAGTGGGGTCAGATCCCGGCGATCCCGGGCGGCTGGGCGCGGGGCGCGGGCTCAGCACCGGGCGCGGGAGTGGGAGTGGGTCGGGGGTCGGGCAGCGCCGGTTGGGGCGGGAAGTGCGCCTGGTAGGTCTTCAGGTACTGCTGGTCGTGCTCGGCGAGGGCGGAGGGGGTGAACGCCGCTCCGGCCGACTGACGCAGGATGTCGCCGGGGGCGCCGTGATCGCGGAATGCCCGGGTCAGGCCTGCGAGCGTGTCCTGCCCACCGGCCTGGTCCAGGAGCGCGTCCAGGTGCGCGCTGGGTACCTCGCTGATGCAGGCGAGGAAGCCGCTGACCGCATACAGCCGGGACCGGGTGGCCGGGTCGGGGCAGCCGCGGGCGGTCTCGATGATCAGTTCGGTGTGGGCGTTGCGGCGGCGGGGCTCGGTTTCGGCCGCGACGGCGGCAAGGAACGCGTCCCGGGTGCCCTTGTCCCGGGTGAGCAGGTGCGCGCAGACCGCCCTCCAGTCCTGGCTGCGGGCGGGCGCGGCAGGGTCGGCGGCGTGGTCGAGCTCGGCGATGACACGCCCGGCGGCCCGGCTGGGAGGCAGCCCGATCAAGGCCCGCATCCCGCCGGCGCCGAGGAGGGTGTAGGCCGGTTCGGGGTAGGGGGCGACCTGGGCCATGAACGCCTCCCTGGAAGGGGCCGGGCTGGCGAAATGGTCGGTGATCGCCGCCACCGGCTCGGGAAGATCCATCCAGTCGTACCCGTCCAGAGGCCGCCACGCTCCGCCGGCGACTTGAACACTCACGGGCGCGGGCCCGGGACGGTCGTCGCGGGTGTGGTCGGCTCGGGCGAGGTCTTCCAGGCCGGTGGTGACGGTGCGGGCATGGTCGAGCAGGTCGGGGGAGGTGGTCCAGGCCGCGACGAGGAAGAACTGTGCGCCGCGGTCGGTGAAGGCCTCATATATCTGCCGGGTCGCGGTCCCCACCTCGACCGGGCCGAGCAGGTCATACAACGCGGCCGTCCCGGTCAACACGGCAGCGGGATTCCCCCCGCTGCTATCGGCGGGTCTCATGCCGGTGATGGTGATCGCATCGCGGGGCTGGTAGCCGCTGGTATGGGGAACCGAGGCGATGAAACCGCCCAGGCTGACCGGTGCGTTCATGACCAGTCCTCTCCATCCAGGTCGATGACGATCCGCGGGGGCGTATCGAGGCGGATCCCGCGCGGGCCGGGCTCGATCAATGCTGCCTTCGCCACGGTCTCCAGCACAGAGATCTGCGCCCCTGTGGATAACCGGCGAGCCAGAATCGCCTCGATCACTGACAATCCCATGACTTCGTTCCTCTCCCGTAGCCAGAAAGCTCCTGACCGACACGAACGCGCCCCCCGCCCAGCGCGCCCCACCCGACCCTCGGCCGGGTCACAGAGACGGGCCACCCGGGCCCACGTGCGCGCACCCGGCCTGTGGCGCGGGGACCTCGGAGAGGGCCGGGGCGGGGGTGGTGTGGTGGATGCGGCGCAGCGCGCGGGCAGCGCGGGCGTGGTCGGCGCGTTGGGTTGAGGTGTGTCTGAGTTAATGCGGCGTTCGCGGTTTTTTATACCCAGCATGGAGCGGTGCGCGTTCATGGTTGGGTTTCCTTCAGGTTCTGACGATAGCTGATGCGGTCGGTGCGTGCCTGGGCCAGGCCCTCGCGGCGTGCTTGGCGGATCTTTTCGCC
>NZ_WHMT01000003.1:0-259065 GCF_009372055.1 Pseudactinotalea sp. HY160
CGCTCCAAACGAGCCGGCATGCACTGGACCATCGCCGGCCTCGCCCCCGTCCTAGCCCTACGCACCCTGCACCAGTCCAACCGAGACCAAGAACTCTGGCCCGCAACACAAACCTGACGCACACCCCTTGACGGCGAGGCACCCTACCCTTGTCGGAGGTCGCCGGTAGCCTAGAAAGCGAGATGACTTACACCTAACCGCGCCCGTGGCGCAAAGGAGCACCAGCACACATGAGACGCAGAGCAGCACGACGATCTCGTCGAGACGACCGACAAGCCGACGGAGGCGTGTCACCCAGGCTGAGGGGCTCCTCGGATACTGCGGTGCCGAACGGCTCGCTGTCCGCGGGTCGGGTCGGACGGGAGGCGCAGTGATGGCTGAGACTGCCCGCTCATGGCTGAACAGCCTGACCAGCCTCTACACGCCAACCTCGACGCAGTTCGATGCGGCAAAAAGTCATCGCGCGTCGATCGAGTCGCGACTGCATGCGTTCCTCGGCGTGTACGAGATGTTCGAAATCGGTTCGTTACGCCATGGGACCGGGGTATGGCAGCACAGCGACGCGGACTACATGGTCTCTCTCAAGGGCGTGCGCCCATCGTCACCATGGACGATGCTGAACCGGGTCAAGGAGACACTGCAGGCACGGTTCCAGGGTACGACAATCGGAGTCAGCCGGCCAGCCGTCGTCTGCTACTTTTCCGATGGAGTCGTTGAGGTTGTTCCCGCGTACCCCTCTGACAGCGGCTACTGGATCGCCGACCCTGCGGACGGGTGGATGAAGTCGTATCCGAAGTCGCACAACAAGTACGTCAACGACGTCAACACGAAGCACAACGGCGCGGCAAAGACGCTCGCCCGACAGCTCAAGATCTGGAAGTACCTCCGCAACGTCCCAATCTCTTCTTGCTACCTGGAGATGCGGGCCGCCAAGCATCTCGACGGGGAGTCGGCATACCTGCCGTTCTGGGATCTCTACCTCGCCCTCGACAAGCTGTACGACGCTAACCTGGCAGCGATGAATGACCCCACGGGCCTCGGCTCGCGCTTCGGGGCGTGCTCGTCAGAGGCGAAGCGCCTTGACGCGCTCTCCAAGCTCGGCTCCGCCGTCGTGCGGGCGAACAAGGCCAGAGAGTTTGAATCGGACGGTAGGCATGCCCAAGCGATCGAGCAGTTGGAGCTGCTCTTCAACAGGTAGCGCCGACCATGAACGAGTCAAACGACTACACGCCACCTGCGACAGGAGCGACGCTCCTTCGGCGTCAGGATGAACTTGACGCGCTGCGCCTGCTGATCGCTCAGAAGCGGCTCTACTCACGCGCAAAGCGGTGGGTCTCGATCCGCTGGTTCGGGATGCTTGTCATCGGATTGGCCGCGCCGATCGTCGCGGTGATCTGGCCACAGAGCAGCGTGGTGCTGGGGAGCATCGCGGGAGCGTGGTTGTTCCTGGGACGCACGCTGCTGATGTGCGTCCAGAAGAAGAGCACCGAACAGGCCGCTGCGGTGCAGGAGGAGTTCGACTTCTACGTCTACGAGATGTCGGCGGGGACTCCGCGCCCAAAGCTCCCTCCTCTCGAAGACATTTCCCTCGTTGCAGGGCCCGATTCTGACCTTGTCGACGTCGCCGGGCGCGAGAAGATGCTCGGATGGTACGTCGTCGCCGATGATGACCCCGGCGCGGTCGCCGTCGCAATCGCACAACGCTCGAACGCCGCGTACAGCTACCGCTTGCTGCGACTCACCGGCATCATCTGGTCAGTTGTCGCCGTGCTCTGGGCGGCAGCGCTCACCACGATCTGTGTCGTCACCGGGCTGACGCTCGTGACCTTCTTGCTCGGCGTCGCCCTTCCATTGCTCCCCGCGTTCCTCGACGTCACTGAGTACATCGTCGGGTTTATTCGCTCAGCCCGGGATCGGGAGGCTCTCTACCGTGAAATCGAAAGCAGAATCGGTAACAGGGATGAACCGATCACCGGGGAGAACCTCCGCGTCTGGCAAGAATCACTATTCGAGCTGCGCCGCGACACCCCTACCGTCCCAGACTTCATCTACAAGCTTCAGCGTCGAAAGAACGAGGCAGCCATGTCGTCCGCTGCCGCGCAGCTGAGCAAGCGTGCGCGCACGGAGGGAAAATGACTACTACCAGCCAAGCGATGGCACAGTTCGTGACCGACATCTCGGTCACTGACTATCAGAAGACATCAATCATCAACGCGCGCAAAGACCGCGTTGTGGAAAACCTCACGGCCGCCTTTCCCGCCACGAGCGATTTGCCGTTCAGTCGCGCGACCCTGATGGGCTCGGCCTCGAAAGGCACCATCGTCCGACCTATTGACGACATCGACGTCCTAGCGGTCTTTTCCAACGCGAACGGCGCATGGGACACCTACCGCTATGACTCGCAAGCGTTCCTCTACCGCGTACGCCGTGCCTACAACGGGCTTTCGACGGCGCAGGTAGGCGCTCGCGGACAAGCCGTCCGCATCTTCTTCAAGAACGGCGGCCACGTTGATGTGGCGCCCGTGTTCTCTCATGGCAACGACGTCTACGGACTGCCAGGCGGCGATGGTGGGTGGATCAACACGGCCCCCACCATCGCGAACGCCTGGTTCGCCCAGAAGCACGCCGACCTTGGGTATCACCTGGCGCCGCTGGTGCGGCTACTGAAGAAATGGAACAACGCACATTCGAAGCGGCTCCGTTCCTTCCACCTGGAATCGATCGTCGCGAGAACGTTCAAGACACTCGGCGGCAACAGGCAGAGCGCACTCGCCAGCTTCTTTGAGTGGGCGCCGTCGCACCTCGACGTTAGCGATCCTGGCGGTCAGTCCGGAATTCTCAGCAGCTATCTCACCTCGGCTGCCCGCCAGGAAGTGCTCCAAGGATTCGGCTCGGCAGCGGAGCGCGCCGGCAAAGCGAACGACGCTGAAGCCCGAGGGGATCACGACGAAGCGAAGCGTCTCTGGCGAATCATCCTAGGCTCCAGCTTCCCGAACTAGACACCCGAAGCATGCCGCCGCAACGCTGTCCAATCTGTCCTTGGCCAGCTGCCGCGTTACCCGTCAACGACGATCCCGCTGGTCTTACTCTCAAAGTCAATCATCATCGGCCAGAACCTCTTGTAGAAGAAGACGCCTGACGGGCGTGGCCGGGTCGTCCCGTCGGGCGGTAGTGTCACCGCCGACCGATACCCCAGGGGCTGGCCGCCGATGACGTGTTCAGGCAGGTGGCCTACGACGAGCGTGGGATACGGCGCGACACCCTCGGGGAGACTCTCGCCGTAGTGCTCGCATGCCGCGATGTGGAACATGGCCGCGTAGACCGTTGCCAACATCCAGGTCTCGGCGAGCACGGCGCTCAGATCAACCCGAAGCGAGACCGCCTCCAGCCCTTGCCTAAGCTCTCTCGGTGGTCGGCTCAAGTAGGTGAGCATCGGACGGTCGAAGAGCGGCATCGGCTTGCCTTCCCCGAATGCACTCACAGGAATGGTTCCGTCCTCGTTCGGCGGTGTTGTGATGAACTCGATTCGGACATCTCCACGCGCTGAGGCAGCCAGTCCGTGCTTTAGCTTGTTATGCGCCGAATTGATCGAAAGTTCATCATTCATCAGTAACCACACCGCATGGTTCGCCCACTCGAGCCCTGTTTCCGCTGCGCCGATGGCCGTGCCCTCGACGACCGTTCCTGGCGGGAAGATCAACTGGAGAAAGCGGTGTTGGTCAGCGTCGAAGGCCTCCTTGTTCCTCTCGATAACCTTGATCATGGGCGTCGGACTGTCAGCGATCGCGAGCCAGATTGATGCGGCGTCCCCAGAGCGCGGGGTTGCCGCAACCCGCGCGTAGATGAACCTCGTGAGCGCTTCAGCGGCCTGGTGGCGCAGTGAGAGCGCATCAACCGCAACCTGGACGCGGCGATGCTTCACATCGAAGTGGAGCACCGCGTCCGCTCCTTCGAGGCCGAGCGATCGGAAAAACTCTGCCTCGACTTCTGGGGATGCCTGGTAGTCTGACCGGCTTGCCTCAAGCAGCATCGTGATTCGGGCGGAGAAATGGCCGAGCGGATTGGAAAGGAAGAGCTCGTCGTCGAGGATCTTCGCCAGCTCAGGCTCCAGCGTCGTCGCTTGGGCTTGGATCGGAAGGTGCATAAGACCAGTGTGGCGGCTGGCAGTGACGTTCAAACGACATCAGGGAGCGGAGCACCTTCTTTGTCGAGATAACGGGCGTAGCCGCACCACTAAAGTGGGGGATGGCCTACCCCGTGAATGGGTCAAGTTGGCGCTTGCCACGCGACCCGATAACAAGGCGAGAATGGGGGGTGACTCTAGAGATTCCCTCTAAGCGCTTTGCAAGGGGACCAAGATCATGCAAACCATTCATTTCGTGACGCGCTCTGCATGATCTGATCCGCGGAAATCCGCGATTTTCTGTGCGATTTGAACTGTTTGGACGCCTGGGGGTCAAGGGGTCGTGGGTTCAAATCCCGCCAGCCCGACCATGTGCCCAGGTGAGAGACAATTTCTCACCTGGGTATCGTCGCTTCTAAGGGTGATGCGACCGCTCAAGCGGCCGCCGGATCGCCGAGGCAGACCGCTCCCACGCAGCTCGGACTGCGCCAAGCGCGGCCTCGAGCGTGGCGTCGTCGTGCTGCTTCACGTTGGCCACGAACCTCGTAGCGGCATCGTTGAGATCGGCGCTCAGTGCCTGCCCCTCGCGCACGCGCGTACCGCTCGCCCTGCTCATCTCGATAAGGCCGTCGGCCTCCAGCGCGGCGTAAGCCCGGGCGACGGTTCCCGGCGCGATCCGCAGGTCGCCCGCCAACTGACGGATCGAGGGCAGCTTGTGCCCACCGCGGAGGTCACCGCCCCGGACAAGGTCTGCAAGCTGCGCGCGCACCTGCTCGAACGGTGGCACCGGGCCGGTGGGATCGAGGGCGATCATGCCGACCTCCCGACCTCGGCATCCGCTCGAGCCACCCACGTTGGGAGTGCGAAGGCGCGCAGCGCCGCCAATGTCAACGTCACGATGCTGAGCAGCAGCGACACGAAGCCCAGGACGGTGAGGCCCGTTGCGAGCACCTGCCAGCCGATCGGCACACCCGGCTGGAGAAGCGCGTTGCTGATCGCCGTTCCCGTCATCAGTGCCGTGCCCCCGAGTTGGAGGCCGGTGACGGCGCTCGCGAGGCCCACGATGATCTGCGCGGAGCGCAACCGCCACATGGTGTCGCGATCTTCAAGTCCCTCGCCGGGGAGCGAGGCTGTGGTCGCGACCCTGCGCAGAGCGATCCAGATCGCGAGGGCAAGCAGCACCGTGGCGACGAGCAGCGGCGCCGTATAGAACCAGCCGGGATACGGGGTGGCGGTCGAGCTGTTCGAATCGGAGCTGAACGTGATCGCCCGGAAGCGCCCCTGCTCGTCGGCGGAGGAGGTCGCACCCGCGAACACCAGCAGGACGAACTGGAGCAGGAACGCGACGCCCAGCGCCACGAGGGCAGCCGACGGGGCGACGTTCCACGGGGTTCGAGGGCTCAGCGACGCGGCGTAACGCGTCGGCTCGTAGTCATGCTGCGGCGGCGGTGTCGCCGCGTACAGCACGAGCCCACCGACTCCCGCGACAGCCGGCGCGAGCGCGGCTCCAATGCCGAGCCACTCCGGCACGAGCAATGCCGTGGCGATGCCTGCCGACAAGAGCACGAGCGCGAGCCCGATGGACGCCCGCGAGCGACGACGTGCCGCCCGAAGCGCGATCAGCACTCGCCCATCGACCCGCACAGGCTCCTGACGCCTCGCCTCCGCCCAAATGACGACGACCATAAGCACGGCCACGACGCCGTACACGACCACTGCGATTCCTGCCATGTCCACCACCTCCTGTATCGCCTCGATGATACACGATCTGTATCAGCATGTTGATACAGGCTTGGCGGTCACCATGCTACGGCCGCGAGCAGTTCCAGTTCGGCTCCCGCAACTTCGGCAAGGAGCTCGCCGAACGGCACGTCTCGATCGCCAAGGACCTCAGCCACACCCAAGGCCTGGTGGCATGAACATCCAGCACCTACGTCGCCGTCGAGGAGTTGGACGGCGAAGAACTCATCGTCACAAGGAAGGGCGTGATCCGGGCCGGTAGCGGAGAGATGGGCCTCATCCCGGTTCGATGGGCACCGGCTCCTGCGTAGTCTGCGGGCTCGGCAACCCGGCCTCCTACCACTCGGCATCCCCCGGTGTCGGCCGACGCATGTCACGCAACGCGGCCTGGCGGGCCCGTCGACGGACAATTGTCTGAGTCAAGGGTTGGCCGGTGGCCGGACCGTCCTGGGAGATCGAAATTGCTCAGAGTACGGTGAAGTCGTACTCCTGGAATGCAGCGACCTCGGGCACCCAACGCCCCTCGACGAAGCCGACATGAACGGGATGCACGTTGTACGCGTCGAAGGCCTCCTGGGACGCGAAGTGCATCGAGAACTGCCAGGTCAGGTCGCTTTTCGGGCTGACCTGTCGATTGATGGTGAATTCCTCGACGCCGGGGATGCTCGTGAGGTCTCGCCTGGCCGTAGCAAGGAAATCACGCTCCTCCTCGGATCCCGCGGAGTGTACGAGGCGGAAGACGACGGTGTGCTGGACCGACATGTCAGGGTCCTTTCGTGGGTCTGGGATTCCTATGCCAGGTGGCGCCTCGCGACTGCGCGTGCCTCATCTCGTACGAAGCGGTGGCAGGCCGTGCTCGGGCCTTCGAGCACGCGAGCGTTCCCCGGTGCCCCGTACGAGTGGAGGCGCTCAGGAAGGGCGAGCGGCCTCAGGATAGCGCCGGCGAACAGGTCGACGAGGCCGGGCAGCGCACATCCAATGCCCGCGGATCCGCTCCTGCTCATGGGTACAGGCTGTCAGGAACACGGTCCGCCCGGGATCGCGTGCCCCGTAGGCCACGGTGTCACCCGCCCTACATCTAGCCGTGCCCGATGGAACGCACCGCCCGGCCCGCACCGATGATGCCGATCGTGATCACACGATCCCTTCGCGCACCGTCGACGGTAGGTCGCTCTGCAGTGCCCGGATCAACGTCTGCGCATCGAACGGCCCCACGTGCCGCCGGCCGTTGATGAAGAAGGTCGGTATGGAGGTGATGGCCATCGCCTCGGCGTCGAGCACGTCGTCGCGAACGCGAGGCGTGACCTCCGCCGATTCCAGGTCGCGCTCGAACCGGTCGACGTCGAGTCCGAGCTCGTGGGCGAGCCGGACGATGTCCGAGGGAAGCTGGTGGTCCTGATCGGCGAACAGGCTGCGTTCGAACTCGAAGAACTTGCCCTGCCGGGCCGCCGCCTCCGAGGCCTCCGCCCCGGCGAGGGCGTTGGGATGCTGCTCGGTCAAGGGCGCGTGACGCCACACGTACCGGAGATCGTCTCCGAGTGCGCCCTGCACCTCCACGATGGAACCGGACGCCTTCGAACAGAACGGGCACTGGAAGTCCCCGTATTCCACGATGGTGTAGCGCGCGTCCGCCGGTCCCCACATGTGATCCCGTTCCGGGTCGACCGCGCGCACGAGCGTCCGCCCGGCCTCCTCCTCGGGGTGCCGAGCGTCGGATACCCGGAACACGACCGTCGCGAGCACGAACGCGAGCACGGAGGCTGCGAGCACTCCGACGCGCGCCTCGTTCTGTGCCTCGGGATCGGCGATGGCCAGATCGATGATGAACAGGGAGATCGTGAACCCGATTCCGCCGAGGGCCGACCCGCCGGCAAGCCGGTCGAGCGTCAGGCCGGGGCCGAACTCTCCCCAGCGCGACGCGCGCAGCAGCGCCGTCGACCCGAGGATGCCTACGAACTTGCCGAGCACGAGACCGGCCACCACGCCCCACGTCAACGACGACCGCATCGCGGCCCGGATGATCTCACCGTTGATCACCACGCCGGCATTCGCGAGCGCGAACAGGGGCAGGATCACGAAGGCGACGTAGGGCGCATACGCGGACTGCAGGCATTCGTTGATCGACTCACGCAGACTGTTGGCCGCGGCGCGTGCATACTCCGTGTTGGGAGATTGCCGGAAGGTGCGCGCCAGCTCCAGTGCGTGCTCGACATCGCGGCGGTCGGGACGGTAGACCGGCACGAGCAGGGCGATCGCGACGCCTGCGAGCGTCGGGTGGACGCCGGAGGCGAGGAACGCGAGCCAGACGACGATCGCGAGCGTCGCGTAGACCGGTCCACGGCCGCTGCGCAGATATCGGGTGGCGTAGACGCCCGCCAGGCCGACGGCCGCGATGAACAGTGGCAGGGGTGCGAAGTTCTTCGTGTACGCAATTGCGATGATGCTCAGCACTCCGATGTCGTCGGCGAGGGCGAGCAGGAACACGCGAAGCCGCCCGGGAACGCGCGGGCCGACGAATGCGAGTGCGCCGATGAGGGACGGCGTGTCGGTCGAGATGACGACGCCCCACGCGTTCGCATGTCCGGAAGACTGCGCGACGAGCAGGAAGGGCAGCGCCGGGACGACGAGTCCCGCGATCGATGCGACGACCGGCACCATCGCCCGCGACCAGTCGGTGAGCTCGCCGATCGCGAACTCACAGCGATCCGTGCGGCGATCGAGACGCGGCGGCGGTCGGCCATGCATGGCTTACACCTCCCGCCGGCAAGGAGCCGGACGCCATCTCCTCTCGTAGTAAACGCCTGAGCGCAAGTGCCACCGCAAGATCGTGAGGAGGCCCGCGCTCGACCGCGGATGGCGGCGTGCGCTCCCGCAGAGCGGTGGCGCGGTAGGCTCAACGTGGCGCGCCGGGAAGTCTGGTCGACACACTCTGTCGTCGACCCCGATCGGACCCTTCATGGCTTCTCGCCGTGCCCGCCTCGCGCCCTCCCTGTTCCCCTTCCGCAGTACCGCCGCCGAGTCGCTGCGCATCGGTTCCCTGTTGCGGAAGGAGACCGTCGGCGGCGCGCTCCTCGTGCTCATGGCCGCGATCGGCATCGTATGGGCGAACTCGCCCTGGGCCGATGGGTACGTCGCCCTGCGGGACCTCGAGATCGGATACGAACCATGGCACCTGCGCCTCAGCCTGGGCGCGTGGGCGGCCGACGGCCTGCTGGCGATCTTCTTCTTCCTCGTCGGCCTGGAACTCAAGCGCGAGTTCGTCGCCGGGGACCTTCGCCGGTTCTCCACCGCGATCGTCCCGGTCGCCGCCGCCGTGGGCGGGGTGGTCGTGCCGGCGCTGCTCTACGTCGCGATCGTCGGGCAGAATCCGGCACTCGTGCGCGGGTGGGCGATTCCGACCGCGACCGACATCGCGTTCGCCGTCGCCGTGCTCGCGATCATCGGCTCCCACCTGCCCGGCGCGCTCCGGATCTTCCTGCTCACCCTCGCCGTCGTCGACGACCTCATCGCCATCACGATCATCGCCGTGTTCTACACCGACTCCATCGAACTCGTCCCACTGCTGCTCGGCCTGGCCACGATCGCCGCCTATGCGATGATCGTGCAGCGATACCGGCAGACGTTCCGGCTCAGGCCCGCCACAGCGTGGCTGGTGCTCCTGCCGATCGGAATGCTCGCCTGGGCGTTCGTCCACGCCGCCGGCATCCATGCAACGATCGCCGGGGTCCTGCTCGGTTTCGCGATCCCGGTTCTGCACCGCCGCGGCGATCGCGTGCCCGAGCGCGAGCCGGGGCTGGCGGAGACGTTCGAGCACCGCTTCCGGCCGCTCTCGGCGGGGTTCGCGGTGCCCATCTTCGCGTTCTTCTCGGCCGGTGTCGCCCTCGGTGGCCTCGATGGGTTCGTCTCCGCGCTGACCGACCCGGTGACCATCGCCATCGTCGTGGCGTTGGTCGCCGGCAAACCCCTCGGCATCGTCACCACGACCTGGCTCGCGACGCGGATTCGCGGTATCCGGCTCGACCCGGCGCTCAAGTGGATCGACATCGTCGGTGTCGGTCTGCTCGCCTGCATCGGGTTCACGATCTCGCTGTTGGTCACGGAACTCAGCTTCGCCCCGACCGATCCGCATCACGACCACGCCAAGGTCGCGATCCTGCTCGCATCCGCGCTGGCCGCCGTCATCGCGTCCATCGTGCTCGTCACCCGGAATCGTCGCTACCGCCAGATCGCGCACACAACCTCTCTCGATACCTCGTTGCCAACACACCGTTGATCCCGCACCCTCACGCCTATGGACGGCGCCCGGTCGGCCGCCGTAGCCCGCGTCGGTGTCGTCGCGGCGGACGATGCGAATCTCCGCCAGGCCTCTTGGCCACCCCGCCGCGATCCGGCATGATCGGGGCCGGACGAATCCGTCCCTTCGTTCACCACCTTGCTGCGAAAGGCCCTCGACATGGCGCGACCCGCTCGATTCCCCACCGTGCTCGCACTCGCGCTGGTCGCCGCCGGCACGCTCGCCGCGTGCGCGAGCCCGGCCGCCGACGGCGGCTCGCCCACGACCAGTTCGCCCACGCCCGGCTCACCGACAGCGGAACCCGCCGGCACCGACGTGAGCGCCGCGTGGCTCGACGGCGGCCGCATGATCGGTCTCGTCACGCAGGGCAGCTCGACGTGCGTGCCCCAGGCCGAGGGCGCGACGCTCACGGGCGAGACCATCGAGGTCACCCTGGCGACCCCGGACCCGGACACCGACTGCACGGACGACCTCGTGCCCCGGGTGACCCTCGTGGGCACACCCGAGGGCGTCGACCCGGCCCAGGACGCCACGATCCACCTGACCGGAGGCGACCTCACCGGGAACACCGACCTCGCCGGCGCCGTCGGGCTCTCCCTCGAGGGCATGACGGACTACGAGCCCTCGGCCGGCTGGACGGGGGAGCCGGAGGAGTTCGTGCTGCTCTCCTGGGGTTCGTCCAGTTGCCCGCCGATCATCGGAGCGGTCGAGGTCGGCTCCGCGACCGAACTCGCCGTGACCGTGATCGACCCGCCCGCCGACCAGCCCTGCACCGCCGATATTGCCCCCCGGACTGCGGTGCTCCAGGTCGCCGATACCACCGAGTTGAGCGGCGACACCGTCGCCGTGCTCACGGGCGGCGGGTTCGACGGCGTCCGCGTGCCGATCGTGGGATCGCGATGAGCGCGCGCGTCGGCGTCGTCTGGAATCCGGCGAAGGCCGAGCGGAACGACCTCGAGGCGGCACTCACCGAGGTCCACGCCCGCCCGGCCCGCTGGTACGAGACCACCGAGGACGATCCAGGTCAGGCGGCCTGCCGGCGCGCGCTCGATGACGGCGCCGACCTCGTGCTCGCGTGCGGGGGAGACGGCACCATCAGAGCCGTGGCCGAGCACCTCGCCGCCACGGACTCGGCGGCGGAGATGGGCATCGTCCCCCTCGGCACCGGCAACCTCCTCGCCCGCAACCTCGACGTGCCGCTCGCCGACCTCCCCGCGGCGATCGCCCGCGCGCTCGAGGGCACGGCCCGGCCAATCGACCTCGGCTGGCTCGAAGCCGATCTCGACGGCGGCACCGAGCGGCACGCCTTCGCCGTGATGGCAGGCTTCGGGATCGACGCCCACATGATCACCGAGACCGACGAGGACCTCAAGGAGAAGGCGGGCTGGCTCGCCTACGTCGAGTCCCTCGGGCGGGCGGTCTCGGCGAGCGAGGTCATCGGCCTGCGCCTCGCCCTCGACGGCGGCGCCGCGGAGGCGCACCAGGCCCACACGCTCATCGTCGGCAACTGCGGCAGCCTCCAGGGAGGCCTCACCCTGCTACCCGACGCAGACCCGGCGGACGGGCGGCTCGACCTCCTCGTGCTCCACGAGGGCGGCGTCTCCGGATGGCTCGACACGCTGCGGAACATGGCCTGGGACAACGGCCTCAAGCGGCTGCTCCGGCGCGATGACGAGGTCACCGCCGAGAGCACCGACGCCACGACCGTCGGCCGACTCACCCGGGCGAGAGTCGAGCTCGACGAGCCGCGCGTCGTCGAGGTGGACGGCGACGACCTCGGCGAGACCACCCGGATCGAGATCAACATCCAGCCGAGCGCCGTCCGCATCCGATAGCCAGCCGGTCGCCGTGATCACCGATCCGGACGGGGCTGCGGCCGACCACGCCGCCACGGGATCCCCGACGTCGAGACCCTGGACACTCCTGGGCCGCGATGAGCAGGTCCGACCTCGTCCACATCGGCGGCGACGAGTCGAACTCCGGGCAGGCGGGCTTCGATCCGAGCTCCGTGCATCGGTAAGACAACTCGAACGAGGTGATCGGTTCGCGCATCGCGCCCGCCTACCTCGGCGACTGTTCCCGTGGGTCGCTTTCGGCCACGATCGTCTGGGGCGACGGGCCGACGACCCCGGCGGCCACGGACGGCCCCTCGACCGATGACCCGGCGCCCGACGGATCCTCAGCCGCCACGCGCCCCAGCTCAGCCCCGCAGCACCTGGTGCACGAACTGCACGGCGACCGATCCTTCGCCGACCGCGGAGGCGACCCGCTTGACGGAGCTCGCCCGCACGTCGCCGACGGCGAAGACCCCCGGGGCGCTCGTCTCGTACAGGAACGGGTCGCGGTCGCCGTCGAGGGTGTGGTGGCGCCGGGCTCCGAGGCCCGGGCCGGTGAGGATGAAGCCGCGCCCGTCGCGGGCGATCTGTGGCGGCAGCCAGTCGGTGTGCGGGGAGGCGCCGATGAACACGAACAGCGCCGACGTGGCCAGCTCCCGCGTGTCTCCGGTGGCGGCGTCGGCGATCGTCACGCTCTCCACCCGGTCGGTGCCGCCGACCGCGCGCACGCTCGCGCCGCACCGCACGACGATGTTCTCCCGGGCGGCGATCTGCTCGACGAGGTAGCTCGACATCTTCGCGCCCAGCCCGCCCGCCCGGCACAGGATCGTGACCGAGCGGGCGTAGTCCGAGAAGAAGACGGCGGCCTGGCCCGCCGAATTCGCCCCGCCGACCACCACGATGTGCTCGCCCGTGACCGTGTCCCGCTCGCTCACCGCGGCCCCGTAGAACACGCCCCGCCCCTCGAACTCGGTGCTGCCCGGAACGTCGAGGCTCCGGTAGGAGACCCCGCAGGCCAGGATCACCGCCCCGCAGTTGATCGCCGACCCGTCCACGAGTTCGATCCGCGGATAGGGGCCGGTCAGGTCGAGGCCCGCGGCCGCCGTGGGGGCGAGCAGGTCCACGTGGAACCGTCGCGCCTGGGTCACGGCCCGCCGCGCCAGATCGCCCCCGGAGATCCCGCTCGGGAAGCCCAGGTAGTTCTCGATCCGGGAGGACTGCCCGGCCTGCCCGCCCGGCACGAGCTGCTCGAGGCACACGGTGCGCAGCCCCTCGCTCGCGCCGTACACCGCCGCCGCGAGCCCCGCGGGCCCGGCCCCGACGATCGCCAGGTCGAAGGACTCCGCATCCGCGCGCGTCTTCTGCCCGAGCGCGGCGGCCAGGTCGGCCAGGCCGGGGGAGTGCAGGGCCGCGCCGTCCGGGGTGATCACGAGCGGCAGCCCATCGGGCCCCGCCGCCCCCGACAGCACCCGGGCCTCCTCGCTCGAATCCACGTCGAGCCACTGCATCGGGATCTGGTTGCGCTGCAGGAAGTCGCGGATCTCGTGCGTGCGGGCCGACCACCGGCTGCCGACCACCCGCGTCACGACATGGCCGGGCCGGTGGTGCGCGTGCCAGTCCTCGAGCAGGTCGTCCACGATCGGGAACAGCCGCTCCTCGGGCGGATCCCACGGCTTGAGGATGTAGTAGTCCAGGTGCAGGTCGTTGATCGCGCCGATCGCCACATCCGTGTCGGCATAGGCGGTCAGCAGCACCGTGCGCACCTCCGGGAAGAGCCGCCGCGCCGCGCCCAGCACCGCCGTCCCGCTCACCTCCGGCATCCGTTGATCCGAGACGACGACGGCGACCGCATCGCCGCGTAGCTTGAGCGCGTCGAGCGTGTCGATCGCCTCGGCGCCGCCGCCCGCGGTGAGCACCCGGTAGTGGCGGCCATACCGCCCGCGCAGGTCGCCCCGTACCGCGCTGAGCACGGCCGGGTCGTCGTCGGCGGCGAGGATGACCGGGCGCCGCGGCGCGGCCTGCGCGCCGGTCACGCGGGCTCTCCCTGCGGGCGGCGCGGCGGCAGCCACACCCGGAACACGGTGCGGCCCGGCTCGGACCGCACGTCGACCGTGCCGCCCGAGCCCGTGATCATGTTGAACACGATGTTCAGGCCGAGGCCGGTACCCTGCCCGGGCGGCTTCGTGGTGAAGAACGGGTCGAACACGTCGGCGACCACCTCCCCCGGGATGCCCGGGCCGTCGTCCTCGATCTCCACGGCGACCCCGCCGCCCGCCGCCGCCCGCGTGCGGATCGTCAGGTGACCGGAGCCGCCCATGGCGTCCGCCGCGTTGTCGATCAGGTTCGTCCAGACCTGGTTGAGCTCGCTGCCGAGGGTCTCGATGCGCGGCACGTCCCGGCCGTAGTCGCGCCGCACCTCGATGCCCTGCGTGAGCTTGGACTGCAGCATCACGAGCGTGCTGTCGAGGCCGTCGTGCACGTCGACGTCCTGCACGGGCGCTCGGTCCATGTAGCTGTACTCCTTGAGCGCCGCGACGATCCGCGAGATCCGCTCCGAGCCGTGCCCGATCTGCGCGATGAGCCCGTACGCGGTGCGCGCCCGCGACAGCGCCGTGATCGCGGCGCCCAGGTGGCCCGGCGCGAACGTGTCGGCGAGGGCATCCAGGCCCGCCGCGTCCATGCCCAGGTCGACGAGGGCACCGGCCGCCACCCACTGGTCCTCGAGCCAGTGGGCGGCCAGCCAGTCCTCGACCTCGGCCTCGCGGTCGCCGCGCGCGAGCGGATCCAGATGGACGGCGTCGCTCGCCCGGGTGGCCGACGCGCCGAGGAGTTCGGCCAGCCGGGCGGCCTCGCCGGCGCCCTGCGCCGAGCGGGCGAGGGTGAGCAGCGCCGTGCACGTGGCGGTGAACGCCTCCTCCAGCAGCAGCGCGCCCCGCCGGGCCGCGGCGGCCGGGTTGTTCAGCTCGTGCGCCATGCCCGCGCTCAACCGGCCGAGGGTGGCGAGCTTCTCGCTCTGCACGAGCGCGGCGGAGCGTTCGGCCACCTCGTTCTCGAGCCGGCGCCGGTAGTCGGCCTGCAGGGCCTCGGCCCGGCGGCGGTCGCTGATGTCGCGGAAGAACGTGTGCGTCGCCACGAACACCCCGTCGCGGAACCTGCCCGTCGCGTTCCCCTCGACCGGGAAGGTGTGCCCGTCCTTGGCCACGAACGTGATCTCGACGTGGTCGAACGAGTGCCCGCTCATGATCTGGCCGATGAGGATCGTGCAATGGTCGTGATCGGCCTCGTCGACGATGTCGAAGAGCGTGAGGTCCGGGAGCTCCTCGGGGGTGTAGCCGAGGTGGGTGTGCCAGGCGTGATTGACGAACTCGAGGTGCCCGTCGGGCAGGATGCTCTGCACGATGTCGTGGGCGGACTCGATCAGGTCGAGGTATCTGCGCTCGCTCTCGTGCACGAGCGCCTCGGCCTCGTGGCGGGGCGTCAGGTCGCGGGCCACGGCGCGGTAGGCGCCCTCGCCCGGCACCCCGATCGCCGTCCACGCGAGCCACCGGACCGCCCCGCCTGCGGTGAGGAACCGGTTCTGGAACCGGGCGATCGCGCGGCCCCCGCGGGCGGCCTCGAGCCGGGCCGACGTCGCGGCGACGTCCTCGGGGTGCACGAACTCGAGCAGCGGCCGGGAGAGGAGAACCTGCGCGCTCCAGCCGAGCAGCGCCGTCCATTCGCCCGTGACCTGGCGCAGGTAGCCGTCGAAGCCGGCCACGCACGCCAGGTCGGCGCTCAGGTCGAGCAGGCGCGCCGCGACGTCGTGCGGCCAGGTGTCGATACCAAGGCCATCGGGCGGCATGTCGGCCTCCTCCACTCCTCGGCCCCGCCGGTCAGAACACCCGGTAGGAGACCTCCGCGGGGGCGGTGAGCAGGGGGGCGAGCTCGTCGTCCACCCTGAGCATCGTGAGCGAGGCGCCGGCCATCTCCAGGGAGGTGCAGTACTCGCCCACGTAGCTGCGGAACACGGAGATCCCGCGCTCGGCGAGCTTGCGGTGGGCGATCCCGTAGAGCAGGTACAGCTCGCCGATGGGTGTGCCGCCGAGCCCGTTGAGCATGAGGGCCACCCGGTCGCCCGAGGAGAACGGCAGATCGGGCACCACCGAATCGAGGAGGAGGTCGACCACCTCGTCCGCCGACACGAGCGTCGTGCGCCGGCGGCCCGGCTCGCCGTGGATGCCGATGCCGACCTCCATCTCGTCCTCGGCCAGTTCGAACAGGGGAGTGCCGCGCTGCGGCGGGGTGCAGCCGCTGATCGCGATGCCCATGCTGCGCACCCCGGCGATCACCTTCTCGCCGATGCGCACCAGCTCGTCGAGTTCGGCGCCGTTCTCGGCGGCGGCGCCGGTCGCCTTGATCACGAAGAAGTTTCCGGCCACGCCGCGCCGGCCCACGGTGTACGTCGAGTCCTTGACCGCCACGTCGTCGTCGACGAGGAGGGCACCCACCTTCATGCCCTCGTCCTCGCACATCTCCTTGGCCATCTCCCACGCGGTGCGGTCGCCCGTGTAGTTGTTGACGATGTGCAGGATGCCCTTCGGCGTGTAGAGCAGCTTGGTCGTCTCGTACACGAATTCCACCGGGGGACCCGCGAACACGTCGCCCGGGCATGCGCCGTCGAGCATTCCCGGGCCGACGATCATCGTGTGCGCCGGCTCGTGTCCCGAGCCGGAGCCCTGGATGATCGAGACCTTGTCGGGGCGCGGCGCGTCGGCACGATAGATGAGGTTGTACGCGGGTTCGTATCTCAGGGCGCCGCCGCTGGCCAGCTGGATGCCGGTGAGCATCTCCGGGACGTACTGCCGGGGATCGTTGATGAACTTCTTCACGGTGAGACTCCTTCGCTGTGTCGTGAATCGCGCCAGGCGGCGCTGATCGCCTGCAGGATGACGCCGATGGCCGTGGCGCCCGCGTCCACGGAGTCGCGGCTCCGTTCCCCCGTATAGGCCGCCCGCCCCCTCTTGGCGAGCATGCCGAGCGTTCCCTCGGCGGCCGTGACCGCGGCGTCGGCCGCGTGTTGGAGGGCCGTGGCGCCGTCGTCGCCGGCGGTGAGGGCCGCCTCGAGCGCGTCGATCGCCGGCACGAGCGCGTCGAGCAGGGTCTTGTCGCCGATCTCCGCCTGGCCCCGATGCTTGACGCCCTCGACGGCCGCGCGCATCGCCTCGACGACCTCGGGGCCGGTCAGTTCCGTGCGGTCGCCGGCCGCGGCGCCCGCCCGCATGAACGCGGTGCCCCAGATCGGCCCGCTCACGCCGCCGACCTTGCCGGCGATCGTGAACCCGATCTTCTTGAGCAGCGCGCCCACGCTCGAATGATCGAAGGACTCGTAGTCGGCGAGCACGACCTCGAAGCCGGCGCGCAGCGAGAAGCCGAAGTCGCCGTCGCCGGCGACGGCATCCAGTTGGGCGAATTCCTCCGCATGGTCGACGATGGTTCGCGCCGCCGTGAGCAGCACCAGGTCGACGTCCGTGCCTACCGCATCCATGGGACCTCCTCGGGTTCGAGCCGTCCGGTCATTCCAGGCAGCGGGCCAGGTCGGCCAGCGTGACGACCTCGCCGGGAGTGGCCCTGCTCCGGTTCGCGATCACGCGGGTGTGTTCGCCGTCGGGATCGCCGAGCGTCGAGACGACGAGGATCGCCTCGTCGTTCGGCTCACCCTCGGTGTAGCCGTTCACGGTGAGCAGGCAGCGCAGCCCGGCCGCGGTCGCGGCGAGGAGACCGTTGCGGGAGTCCTCGACGACGAGCACGTCGGCCGGGTCGACTCCGAGCCGCTCGAGGGCGAGCAGGTAGATGTCGGGGGCCGGCTTCTTCGCCTTGACGACGTCGCCGGCGAGCACGGCGTCGAAGCGGGCCGCGCGCTCCGGGCCGACGGCGGCCTCGAGGATGGCCCGGACCGACGCCTCGGCGGAGGTGGAGGCGACCGCCAGCGTCCAGCCCGCGTCCTGGGCGGCCGCGATGATCCGGTGCACGCCGGGCCGCGGCGGCAGCTTCCCGGCCGCCGCCATCTGCGTGTAGATCGCCGTCTTGCGCGCATGCCATGCGGCGATCGTGGCCGCCTGCCCCTCCGGGTCGGTGGGCAGGCCGTTGGCGCGCACGAACTCGGGGCTGAGTTCGCTCGCCATCCGCTCCTTGCCGCCGGCGATCTGCAGCTTGTGCGCGTACTCCTCCTCGGACCAGTCGAGCGGCACGCCCATCTCGGCGAAGGTCTGGTTGAATGCCGGACGGTGCCCGTCCCGTTCGGTGTCGGAGAGCACGCCGTCGCAGTCGAAGATGAGGGTGGTCACGACGCCCGCCCGGCCTGTCCCTCGCTGCCGAACATGCGGATGTGGTTCGCGGCCATCTCCTTGACCGCCGCGTGCTGGACGGCGAACTGGGACGGCGGATCGAAGGCGCCGGGATGGTCGTTCATGAAGGCCTGACCGGCGGACATGAGGGCGATCTTCAGCGCTGTGGAGATGTTCACCTTCGCGCAGCCCCGGGAGATGAGGTCGCTGAACTGCTCGGCGCTCATGCCGGTCCCGCCGTGCAGCGCCACGGGGATACCGGTGGCCGCCACGATGTCGGTGACGCGCTGGTTGTCGAGGGTGGGCGTGGCGCGGTACATCCCGTGGGCGTTGCCGATGGCCGGGGCGAACACGTCGACGCCGGTGTCGCGGATGAAGTCGACCGCGGCGGCCAGGCTCAGCTCCGGTGGGGTGATGCCCGCCTCACCCATATCTTCGATCCGGGCGAACGGCTCGATCTCACCCTCGACCAACGCGCCGTAGGGGCGGGCCTCCTCGACCACCTCGCGGCACTGGCGCTGGTTCTCCTCCACGCTCAGCTTCGAGCCGTCGAAGAGCACGGAGTTCCACCCGAGCCGGAGGCAGGTGGTGATGACGGCCCGGTCGGGGCAGTGGTCCAGGTGCAGCGCCACCGGCACCGCGACCTGGGCCGCCATCGCCCGCCACATCGCGTAGAGCACCTCGGCGCCGATGCTCCGGACCGTCTTGACCGAGGTCTGCACGATGAGCGGCGCGGCGAGCTCCTCCGCCGCCGCCAGCACGGCCGCCATGCTCAGGTCGTTCACGACGTTGATCGCCGCGACGCCGTAGCCTTGATCGAAGGCGCGGGAGACGATCTCCTGGGTCGGCGCGATGGGCATCATCCACCTCCTGGTCGGGGATGCCCGGTCCCTCCGGGCACCGTCGGTACGTGCACTGCCGGCACTGTCGGCACTGTCAGCAGGGGGAGCACGGCGAATCGACGGTCGCCGACGCGGGCGGGGCGCGGGCCGTGCAGCCCGCACCGGCCGCGCGGCAGTGGCGCGTGCTCCTCGTGAGCCGACTGCACCGACATCGACGCCTCCAGCGCTCATGCGCTCGACCTACCCGGGATGAGCAGCCGCTCATCACCGAGACCACGATCAACGTAACACCGTGCTCACCGAGCGTCGAGGTAGGAGGCGTCTTTAGTCTCATCGATATCGACCAACGTCGACCAGCGTCGAATGGCCGCCCCCGCGGGGCCGCACCGGCGACCGATCTGGCCGGAACCGGCGATCAGGGCCGCTCCGGATTCGCGGGTCCGCCGGCCTCGGTTCGGATCGAACGGCCGGCGGGGATGAAGTAGAACAGCCCCAGGGTGATGCAGACGGCCAGGGTGAGATACGGCGTCACCAGTCCGAGCAGCGCCGCCACGAGGTAGACGGGCGGGGCGAGGAGGCCCCGGCGCAGGAGCGCCCGGCGCCGGGCGGGAGTCAACTCGGCGGGCAGCAGGTGCGCCCGGCGCATGAGGATGAGCCATTGCAGCGCGAGGAACACGAGCGAGGTCACGAGGAAGGAACCCGCGTACACGACCGCCGCGAGGTGACCTCCGGCCGGTTGGTCCAGGTAGGTCGCGAAGAGTGAGGTCGTGAACGGCAGGGCCACGATGCACAGCAGCAGGAGCAGGTTGACCACGATCACCGCGTGGTCCACGGCCCGCAGCCGGCGAAGCGCCGCATGGTGGTTGATCCAGAGGATCCCGATCGCGAGGAACGAGATGACGTAGGCCAGGTAGTTGGGCCACAACTGGCCGAGCCGGGTGGCCAGGCCGATCCCCGCCTCCGGGGCCGGCACGCGCAGATCCAGCACGAGCAGCGTGATCGCGACGGCGATCACCCCGTCCGAGAGGGCCTCGGTCCGGCCGATTCCGAACGACTCCCGGCCCGGCGCGGCGGTCATGGCGCATCCGGTGACATGGGCTGCTCCTTCGCGGAGTCGCCGCTCGGCGTGCGGGAGCGGTGTCCCTCGGACGATACACCCGGGGGCGGTCCGTGGTTGACTGGGCGACCATGACCGAAACCGCTGCCACCTCGAGCCGCCTTCGCCGGTCCCTCGCGGGTGTCGCCGCCGGAGTCGTGGCGGCGGCCGCCGGCCTGCTGCCGTGGCTCGTCGGCGGGGGCCGGCTTCCGCTCCAGAACCTCTGGGCGAACGAGACCCTCCCCGGCGGCATGCCGTTCGTGCTCCTGCCGGTGAGCCAGTACAAGGCGATCACGCTGCTCGTGCTGCTCGTGGTGCCGGCGGTCGCCGCCGGGCTCGCCGTCCGGGCGACGGCGGGCCGGGTCGCCCTTCCCGCGTGGAGCGTGGCGGCCGGGCTGCTGCTCGCCCACGCCGGCGCCACGGCGCAGAGCTTCGTGGTCGTGGCCCGCGGCCTGGAACTCGGGCAGACGGTCGACGCCCGGGTGGGGCTGTACTTCTTCGGTCTCCTCGGCGGGGTCGTCGCCTCGATCCTGCTCGCGCAGGCCGGATTCCTGCTCACCTCTCGGGCCTCCCGCGGGCCCGCCGCGCTCGGACTGTCCCTGGTGGCCACGCCGCTCGCGTACTGGCTCAACGAGGCGGTCGCCGCGCTCTCCGGCCCGGGCCAGTACCCCGCAATCATGTCGGGCGTCGTGCGCTGGCTCCCGGCGGTCGTCGTCGGGCTGACCCTGGCCTGGTACGGGCTGCGCCCCGGCCGGCAGATCGCGGTCTGGGCGGCCGCGCTCGCGGCGCTGTGGGTGACGCCGGCCCTGTTCGTCTCGCTCCAGTACGGCCTCGGGATGCGCATCCTCCGGGGAGACGTCGGCGAGATGCTCTCGGCGTCCGCACAGCTCTTTCCGCAGGTGCTCGAGCTCATGGTGGCCCCGGTCGTCGTCGCGCTCGTGCTCGGGCTCGCCGCAGCGGCCACCCGCGCCGGGCTCGCCCGGCGGGGCCGACCCGGACGGGTCGCCCCGGAGGGGGAGCCGGCACGCGACTCAGCGTGAGGCGCGCAGGCTCGCCTCGCCGATGCGGGCGAGCTGCACGCGGGAGTCGGCCCCCGTCTTGGCGTAGAGCGCGCCGACGTGGGTCTTGACCGTGGTCAGCCCGATGTACAGCTCGGCGGCGATCGCCTGGTTCGACAGCCCCCGGGTGAGGAGCTCGAGCACCTGACGTTCCCGCGTCGTCAGCTCATCGACGTCGACCGCCGCGCCGGCCGGTGCGGCGGGGTCGGCCGGCTCCCCGGCGTTGAGGCGCGCGATGACGGCCCCGGCCACGGCCGGGTCGAGCACGTGCCGATCGGCGGCCACGTGGCGGACCGCCGCGATGAGCTCGGCGCCGCTCGTGCTCTTGAGCAGGTACCCGCGGGCCCCGGCCGCCAGCGCGCGGGTGAGGAGGTCGTCGGAGTCGAAGGTGGTGAGCACGAGCACCCGCGCCGAGGTCTCGGCCGTGATCCGCTCGGTCGCCCAGATCCCGTCGGTTCCCGGCATCCGCAGGTCGACGAGCGCCACGTCGGGCCCGTGCCGGTGGCAGGCGGCCAGCGCCTCGAACCCGTTCTCGGCCTCAGCCATCACCTCGATGTCGGGGTCGGTGCCGAGGATCGCCGCGACGCCGCTGCGCACCGCCTCGTGATCGTCCGCGATGACCACCCGTACGACCCGCGTCATGCCGGCCTCCCTCGTTCCACGTCCGATTCCGCCGGGAGCCGCAACCGTGCGCGCCACTGGCCGGTAGGGGAGTCCCCGCCGGGCTCGACCGGCTCGACCGGCTCGACCGGGCCGGCGTCCAGGCTCGCGCCCGTGCCGCTGAGCAGGAGCACGGCCCCGCTGATCCCGATCCCGGTGCCCGGCCGGACCCGCCCGGCGGGTGCCCGGTCGTTCGTCACCGTGACCTCGAGACCGTGCCCGCCGGCGTGCTGCGCGTTCGGGTCCGGCCCCGCCTGCATCGGCCCCACGTCGACCTGGACGTCTCCCGTGCCGTGCTTGGCCGCATTCGCCAGCAGCTCCTGCAGCACGCGCATGACCACGTGCGAGCGCGTGGCCGGGGCCCGGTCGAGGGCGGCCCACAGCCCCGCGCGGCCCTGCCCCGACCAGTGCAGCACGCGACCGGCCGGCAGCAGCCGCGGAAGGTCCTCGAGTGCCTCCGCCGGGGCGATCAGGGCCACCTCGTCCAGGTCCTCGACCGCCGTGAGCACGGTGATGAGGCCCCGCAGCTGCCGGTGCGCCTCGTCCGTGCCGCGCTTGGCCTGGTCGAGGCCGCGGGTGAGGGCGGCGGAATCGACGCGTGGCCCGGCGGACTGCAGCTTCGCGGCCTCGATGTGCAGGCCCGCCACGGCGATCTGGTTGGCCACGAGGTCGTGCAGATCGTGGGCGATCCGGTCACGCAGCCGCCGCGTCGCCCGCCCGTGCTCCTCGCTCATCGTCGCCCGGGTCCGCAGGCGTTCACGGCGCACGTTCCAGCCCCACAGCCCGGAGACGAGCAGCACGAGCCCCCACTGCACCCCGAGCACCACGACCCGGCCGTCGTCCGGGCGGAACACCACGAGGGCCGCACCGCAGCCGATCGCGGCGACCAGCGCCCACCGGAACAGGAGCCGCACGCCCCGGTCGCCACCATATTTGACGGCGGCGTAGATCAGGTCGGTCAGGATGAGCACGACGCCGAGGGATCCGCCGAACATCAGGTCGACCCCGGCCACCGCCGCCCCCGCACCGAGCGCCGCGAACGGGCGCCGGGAGCGGCGGGTCGCGATGAGGGCCATGCCCAGCAGCGTGAGCAGGAACACGCCCCCGGTCGACTGCCAGGGCGTGAGGTCCCCCCACAGGCCGTAGCCGCCGAACTGCAGCGCGGCGAGCCCGACGAGCAGCCAGCTCGCGCCGATGACGGCGTCGCGACTGGCCGGGTGGGCGTCGAGCTGCCGGAACCAGCGCACGATCATGACCCCATCCTCGCCCATCCTCCGACCGTCCCGCCTCCTCCGATCGAAGGAGGTGGGACGGGCCGCCCGGAGGATCCGCGCCGGAGGGAGGAGGGCCACGCTCGAATCATGACCCTCCTGGTGATCCTCGCGTGTGAAATCGGCTTCTGGGTGCTGCTCGTCTCGGGCCTCGCGGCCCGCTACCTGCTGCGCCGGCGGCGGCTGTCGAGCGCCCTGCTGCTGTGTGTGCCGCTGCTCGACGTGGTGCTCCTCACGGCGATCGGCTGGGACCTCCTGGCGAACGGGACCACGGCCGAGTTCACGCACGGGCTCGGCGCCGTCTACCTCGGCTTCACGGTCGCGTTCGGACACCAGATCATCGCCCGGGTCGACGCCTGGTTCGCCCACCGGTTCGCCGGCGCGCCGGCGCCGGTCAAGGCGCCGGCCGCGGGCACCGCCCGGGTGCGCCACGAATGGGGCCAGTGGCTGCGGATGCTCCTGTGCGCGGCCGTGGCCAGCGCCGTTCTCGGCGGGATCGTGCTGCTCGTGGCCGACCCCGCCCGCACGGGCGAGCTCCTCGTCTGGTTCGCCCGCATCTGGCTCGCGACCGGGATCTGGCTGATCGTCGGGCCCGTCTGGGAGGGCGTGCGCCAGGCGGTGACGGCCGTGCCCGTCCTGCGGCCCCTGCTCGCCGAAGCGCGCGGCCCCGTTCGCGAACGGACGCGCGACAACGCGCGGTGAGCTGCGTCGTCCCCACGCCGTCCCCACGCCGTGCCCAGGCCGTGCCGACGCCGCGGGATGGCCGCTCCCCGGCGAGCGGTAGCGTGGTTCGCACACCACCGAAGAATGAGGAGTCATGTCGGCAATTGTCGCGGCGCACGGTCCGTTCGACGAGCAACTCGGGCGCAGGATGCTCGACCGGATGCGGCACCGAGGCCCGGACGGCTCGGGAACCCGCAGGGTCGGGCAGGCGTGGCTCGGCAGCCACTACCTCGCGATCATCGACCCCGACGCGGGCGAGCAGCCGATCGGGAGCAGCCGGCCCGGCAGCTGGCTCATCGGCGACGGCGAGATCTACAACCACCAGCGCATCCGCGACCGGCTCGGTGCGGACCGGTTCAGCACCGACTCCGACCTCGAGGCGGCCCTCGAGCTGTTCGAGGACGAGGGGGTCGCCGCCTTCGAGCGGCTCTGGGGAACGTTCGCCCTCGTCGTGGCGGCCGAGGACGGCCGGTTCGCGGCCGCGCGGGACGTGCTCGGGATCTCGCCGCTGTACTGGGCGCGGCGCGGGGAGACCGTCGTGTTCGCCTCCGAACTCAAGGCGTTCGACGAGGACTGGCGCGCGCTGGTCGAGCCGTTCCCGCCCGGCCACGCCTGGACCCCGCAGGACGGCCTCATCGCCGGGCCCGCACTGCCGGGCGCCTCGCCCGTGCTGCTCAAGAGCCGCGCCCCCTCCGAGCAGCCGCCGGCCTGGGTGTTCGCCGCGCTGCGCGAGACCCTCGTGCGGGCGGTCGAGCGCAGCCTGCCGAGCCGGTCCTCCGTGGGGATCCTGCTGTCCGGGGGCGTCGACTCGAGCATCATCACCGCGATCGCCGCCCGCATCGCGCGGGAGCAGGGGCGGGTCCTGCCCACGTTCGCGGTCGGGATGGCGGGCAGTGGCGACCTCGCGGCCGCGCGGCTCGTGGCCGAGCACGTGGGCACCGACCATCACGAGCTCGTCTACACGGCCGAGGACGCGATCGCCCTCGTGCCGCGGATCATCGCCGAGCTCGAGTCCTTCGACCCGACCCTCGTGCACTCGGCCGTGCCGCACCACCTCGTGGCCTCCCTCGCCGCCCGGCACGTCACCGTGGTGCTCGCGGGGGAGGGCGCGGACGAACTGTTCGCCGGCTATTCCCACTACGGGCGCCACGACACCGGCGAGGCGCTCCACGAGGATCTGCTCGCGACGCTCGAGGGCATGCACATCGGCGGCCTGCAGCGGGTCGATCGGGTGGCCGGGGCCCACGGCATCGAGCCGCGGCTGCCGTTCCTCGACCTCGACTTCGTGGAGCTCGCCCTCGCGCTCCCGCCGGGCTGGAAGCTCCTCGAGGAGGGCCGGCCCGCGAAGTGGCTGCTGCGGCAGGCGTTCGACTCCTGGCTGCCGGCCGAGGTGCTGTGGCGCCGCAAGGAGCAGTTCGGCGAGGGAACGGGCATGAACACGGTGCTGAGCGAGCACTACGAGCAGACCGTCACCGGCGCCGAGCTCGACCGGGCCGCCGCCGAGCTGTCCCACCTCGACCCGCCGCTGCGCACGCGCGAGGAACTCGCCTACTACCGGCTCTTCACCGAGGCGCTGCCGGGGATCGACGCGCAGCGCACCGTCGGCCGCTTCGCCGAGGCCTGAGAACGGGGCCGGCCGGCCGCCGCGGGAATCCGCGGGGGCCGGCCGGTGCGCGCCGGGGGCGGGTGGTCAGCCGAGGAAGCCCTCGTCCGTGAGCCACTCCTCGGCGACGTCGCGGGGCTGCTCGCCGTCGTTGTCGACCTGGCCGTTCAGGCTGGTCATCACCTCGTTCGTGAGCGCCTGCGAGATCGGGTCGAGAATCTCGGCGATCTCGGGGTAGGCGTCGAGGGTCTCCTGACGCAGGGTCACCGCGCCCGCGTACTGGATGAAGAAGTCCTTGTCGTCCTCGAGCACGAGCAGGTCGTTCGAGACGATGCGGGCGTCGGTGGAGAACACCTCGCCGAACTGGCAGGAGTCGCCGACCTGGGTGTAGATGAGGTTGAGGTCGAGCTCGACGATCTCGGTGAACTCGAAGCCGTAGGCCTCCTCGAGGCCGGGCAGGCCGTCGTCGCGGTTGATGAACTCGCTCGCCGCGCAGATCGCGCCCTGGTCCGGGTTCGCCTGGATGAACGCGGCCGCGTCGCTCGTGGTGGTCAGCCCGTTCTCCTGGGCGAACGCGGCGCTCGTGGCGAGCCGGTAGGTGTTCTCGAAGTTCGCCGGGGGCAGCCAGGCGATCCCGTTGGCCGCGTCGGCCTCCTTGACCGCCTCGTACAGGTCGTCGGGGACCTCCTCGGTGCTGTTGCCGAGGATGTTGACCCAGCCCGTGCCGGTGTAGTCCCAGTACAGGTCGATCTCGCCGGTCTCGAGCGCCTCGCGCACCGTGGCGCTGCCGGACAGCCCGGTCTGGTCGGTGATCGAGGCGCCGGCGTGCTCGAGTGCGACGGCCGCGATCTGGCCGAGGATCTCCGACTCCGTGAACTCCTTCGAGCCGACGGTCAGGTCCGCTCCGGCGAGCGGCCCGTCACCGCCGCCGCTGCCCGAGTCGCCGCCGCAGGCCGCGAGGGTGAGGGCGAGGCCGAGGAACGCGGCGGTGGCCGCGGTGGTTCTGTGCAGTCTCTTCATGGGTATCTCCTTCGTGGGGACGACGGCCGGTCGAGTCGGGCCGAAACGGTTGCGTTCCGTCGCTCTCGCGCTGGCGTGCGTGGCGTGTGCGGCGCGGCCGGTCAGAGCCCGCGCGGGCGCAGCAGGTCTTCCGCGATCCCGGCGAGGTAGTCGATGACCAGCGCCAGGACGGCGGTGAGGGCGGCGCCCACGAGCTGCACCGTGAAACGGTTCGTGGACAGGCCGCCGACGATGATGTCGCCCAGTCCGCCGGCATTGATGTACGTGACCAGGGTAGCCGTACCGACGTTGATGACCAGCGCCGTGCGGATGCCGGCGAGGATCACGGGCACGGCGAGCGGCAGTTCGAGCCTGCGCAGCACGGTGAACTTCGACATGCCCATCCCGCGGCCGGCCTCGAGCACGGCCGCGTCGACCTGTTCCAGGCCGACCATCGTGTTGAGCAGGACCGGCACGATCGCGTACAGGACGAGCCCGACGATCGCCGCATTGAAGCCGAGGAAGAGGAAGGCGACCGCGAGCAGCACGAGGATCGCGATCGTCGGAACCGCCTGCCCGAGGGTGAGCAGGCCGATGAGGAACGGACGCACGCGGCGGGCGAACGGCCGGGTGAGGATCACCCCGAGCGGGACGGCGATGACGAGGGTGAGCACGGTGGAGACCGCGGTGAGCTGGACGTGCTGCCAGATGGCGGAGCCGAGCCGGTCCGCGTTGAGGAGGCGTCGTTCGATGGAATCGAGATCCCGGCTCGCGACGTACAGGTACAGGGCGAGGCAGACGGCCGCCAGGATGAGCGGCATCGTGATGTAACCGCCCACGGTGCGCCGCCGCCCGCGCAGCACGGGCGACGCGAGGCGCTCGGGGGCGGCGGTGCTCATGCGCCCTCCCGCAGGCCGGACCGCTCGGCACTGACGGCGCTGGCCCGCATCTCGCGGATGGCCTCGTTGATCTGGTCGATGTCGACCACGCCGAGGAGGGCGCCGTCGTCGCCGGTCACGATGGCGACCGAGTGCCGGGCCGTGATGAGCTCGTTCAGGGCGTCGGAGAGCGTGGCCCGGGGGGTGATCGCGGGTGAGATCGGGCTCCCGACCCCCGCGAGGTCCGGCCCGGTCGCGCGGCGCAGGTCCGCGGCGCCGACCCAGCGCGCGGGTGTGCCGGATCCGTCGAGCACGAGCAGCGCGCTCTCGGGCACGTCGCGGAGCCGGTCGAGGGCGGCCGCCGGATCGGTGGCCTCGGGCACGGTCGGCCAGCTGCGCAGCTGGATGTCGGCGACGTGGGTGAGGTTGAGCCGCTTGAGGGAGGCGCCCCTGCCGATGAAGTCGGAGACGAACGGGTTCGCCGGGGCGGTGAGGATCTGCTCGGGGGTGTCGTACTGGGCGACCCGCGAGCCCTCCTGCAGGATCGCGATGCGGTCGCCGAGCTTGATGGCCTCGTCGATGTCGTGGGTCACGAACACGATGGTCTTGCGCACCTCGGACTGCAGCCGCAGGAGCTCGTTCTGCAGCCGGTCCCGGGTGATCGGGTCGATCGCGCCGAACGGCTCGTCCATGAGCAGCACGTCCGGGTCGGCCCCGAGCGCCCGGGCGACGCCGATCCGCTGCTGCTGACCGCCCGAGAGCTGCTTGGGGTAGCGGTGCCGGTACTCCTCGGGGGGCATGCTCACCATCCGCATGAGCTCGTCCACCCGCCGGTCGATGCGTGCGGCATCCCAGCCCAGCAGCTTGGGCACGGTGGCGATGTTCTCCCCGATGGTCATGTGCGGGAAGAGGCCGATCTGCTGGATCACGTATCCGATCCGGCGGCGCAACCGATCCGGATCGGTGGTGGTCACGTCCTCCCCGTCGAGGAGGATGCGCCCGCCGCTCGGTTCGATGATGCGGTTGATCATCTTCATCGTCGTGGTCTTGCCGCATCCGGAGGGGCCCACGAGCACGACGATCTCGCCCTCGTGGATGTCCAGGTCGAGGGCGTCGACGGCGTTGGCTCCCTGCCCGGGGTAGCGCTTGGTCAGACCCTGGAGGCGGATCATCACCCGGTCGCCGGTGGTGGCTGCGTCGGTCATCGAATTCCTTCGGAGGTGGTGAGTCGGCGGGCGGCGTGGAAGATCAGGTCGAACAGCACCGCGAGGATGATCACGCCGAGGGTTCCGGCGAGCACGAGGTTGACGGCGACCGGGGTTCCCACGCGGTTGAGGCCGGTGAAGATGAGGTCGCCGTAGCCGGGACCGTTGACGATCCAGCCGATCGCCGCGATCCCGAGCAGCACGAGGGTCGTCACCCGGATGCCCGTGATGATGACCGGCCACGCGAGCGGCAGCTCGATCCTGCGCAGGCGCTGGAACCGGGTCATTCCCATGCCGCGGGCGGCCTCGACGATCGCCGGATCCACGCTCTGCAGTCCCGTGACCGTGTTGCGGATGATCGGCATGAGGCCATAGGCGGTCAGGGCCACGACGACGGGCTTCGCCCCGAGGCCGAGCGGCCCGAGGAGCAGGATGAACAGCGCGAAGGAGGGGATCGTGAGCATCGCCCCGCTCAGGGCGAGCACGATCTCGCGCGGTCGGGCGTGCTGATAGGTGAGCACGCCCAGGGAGATGCCGATGATCGCGGCGAAGCCGACGGAGACCGCGACCACCGCGGCGTGTGCCAGGCCGAGCTCGACCATGTCGTCGCTGCGTTTGATCAGGAATTGGACGAAGTCCATCAAGCCTCCTCGTGGCGTCGTGAGACCGTGTGCCGCACCCCGTCGTGGTGCCGGTCAAGTCTAATCGCGGATCCGAACGGCGACGGCTCGCGCGTACCGGTACACCCTCGAGTGCGCGTCGCGGGCGAGCGCGCGCCACAGTTGGATGGCGAGCCGGGGATCGCGATCCTCAAGCTCGTCGATCGCCTCCGCGTCGAGCACCATGACCTCGACCGGGCCCGTGGCCTTGACGGTCGCCTCCTGGCGATCCTCGCTCGCGAGGGACAGGTCGCCGAAGGTCATCCCGGCCCCGAGGGCGGTGACCCGCACCCTGTTCCCGTCGGAGTCGGTCGTGATCGTGCTGATCCGGCCGGAGAGGATGAAGAAGACGCCCCCGAACCGCTGGCCGACCCGGCGGATGATCTCCCCGTCCGCGAAGCTGCGGCGCTCCATGAGTCCCGCGAGTGCGTCGACGTCCTCCTGGTCGAGCATCGCGAGCGCGGGGGAGTCGGCCACGAGCACGCGCCCCGGGTCGAGCAGGGCGCTGCCGTACCGCTCGAGCAGGAGGTGCTCGCACCGGGCGATCGCCCCCTCCCGGGATTCGAACGTCGCGAGCTCCGGCAGGGCGTGGGCCAGGGTGTCCTCGGGATCGACGAGGAGCAGGGTGGCGCCGCCGCGCGCGAACTGCTCGGCGATCGTGCCGAGCATGTCGAGGGCGACCCGGCCGAACTCGTCCACCCGGCGCACGTCGAGCACCACGAGCTCGACCTGCGGGTCGAGGCCGGTGAGTTCCCGCACGACCGATTCGGTGCCGGCGAAGAAGAGGTCCCCGGCGAGCTCGACCACCACGGCCCGGTGTGCGTGTTCGGCCAGCAGTTCGGTGGCCTCGTCGGTGCGCCGGATCGCGCTCGGCTCGCGATCGATCGGGTAGGAGTCGCGGATCGCGGATCGGCCGATGCGGGCCGACCGCACGAAGTGCATCTCCATGTCGCGCGAGAGCTGCCGGCAGGCCGCCACGCCGCGCACGCTGTTGCCGTGCCGGTCGAGCGGGGGAGAGTAGACCGCGAGGCCGGCCTGGCCCGGAAGCACCGCGATGATGCCCCCGCCCACGCCCGATTTCGCGGGCATCCCCACGTGACTGGCCCAATCGCCGGCGTCGTCGTACATTCCCGAGGTCATCATGACCGAGAGCACGCGCTCGACCGCGTCGAGCGTGAGCGCCTGCGTGCCGGTGATCGGGTGGGTGCCGCCGTTGGCGAGGGTGGCGGCCATGAGCGCGAGGTCTCGGCAGGTCACCTGCACGGTGCACTGGCGCAGGTAGGTCGCCAGCGCCTCCGTGGGCCTGCCCTCGATCACGCCGACCGAGCTGAGCAGGTATGCCAGTCCGTGGTTGCGGTCGCTGTGACGACGCTCGGCCTGGTAGGCGCGCCCGGCGCTGCGCAGCGGGCGGCCGGCGCACTGGGAGTACAACTCGGTGATCCGTTGCACGGCGCTACGCCCACCGCCGCCCTTGATGAGGGAGGCGACCGCGAGTGCCCCGGCGTTGATCATCGCGTTGGCGGGCCGGCTCGTGCCCGAGGTGAGGGAGAGGTCGTTGAACGCGTCTCCGGACGGTTCGACGTCGATCTTGGCGTCGACTGCCGCCATGCCGAGGTCGTCGAGCGCGAGTCCGTAGCTGAAGGGCTTGGAGATCGACTGCATCGAGAACTCGTGATCGGTCACTCCCACCTCGTAGACGTAGCCGTCGACCGTGGCCAACGCGATGCCGAAGTGGTCCGGATCGATCAGGGTCCCGGCAGGGCCGACCTCATAGGGGACGCCGTCGCGCACCCGGGCGATACGCGCGTGGATGTCCTGCAGGTAGGTGGTGATCGGGGACGACGTCATGGTTCCGAGCGTAGGGGAGTCGTCAGAGGCCGGCTTGGTCGACTCCGTATGTGGCCTGGTCGAGGGTGTAGCCGTCACCGTATTCCGACGTCAACTGCTCGATCAACCCCTTGCGTGAGAAGGCCATGAGGTCGAGGTAGTTCGCGGCGGCCTTGGCTGCCTGTTCGTTCCAGTCCACCTCGACGTTGTCCGCCGCGAATGTGGCATCCTCGACGGAATATCCATCGCCGTACTCCGATGACAACTGTTCGATCAAACCGTTCCGTGAAAACGGCATGAAGCTGAGATACGACTCGGCAGCGCGCAGCGCATTCGACTGACCGGCGGTGAGCGCTGCTTGAGCCGCAGCCTCCTCCTCGGCTTTGGCGGCTGCCTTCGACGCCTCTTCCTCCGCGGCTCGGGAGGACTCCTCCTCCGCGGCCCTCGACGCTTCTTCCTCCGCGGCCCTCGATGCCTCCTCCTCCGCGGCCCTCGCGGACTCCTCCTCGTCCGCGGCCTCGGTCTCTGTCTGCCCGGCAGTCGCCGACGGCGCCCGACCTTCGCCTTCCACCTGTGCCGATGGCACCGCCGTCCCGGGATCGTCCCGCCCACCACCGACGATGGCGATGGCCACGAGGAGGGCGACACCGCCAAGAGGCAGGATGAAGCGCTTCTTCTTGTACCAAGGCCGCGCCGTCGGCTGACGGTCTGTCGATTCCGTGGCGCCGTATCCGGGGGCGTGCTGCTGATATTCGGGTGCCCCGTCGTCCACCAGCAGCGGCCAGCCCTCCGGTGCCGGCGGCCATGACGCGGGTGGTATCCAATCGGGCGGGGGCAGCCAGCCCTCGGGAGGTATCGGCCACCCAGGGGCCGGATTGAATCGGAGTGTCATTTCATGACCCTATCCGAAGCGGTCCGCGCGAGAGTGGGATTCAGCACGTCGACCGGAATACATTTCCCAGCGGGCCCGGACGGTTTCGAGTGCCGGTTTGTCGGACGTGCGCGGCTCCGTGATACTCCGGCTTCCTTCGACCTGGAGTCCGCGGCCGGCGCTATTCGCGCGAGAGGTCGCCGATCTGGGCGCCGTCGGAGTCGTAGAGGTGCATCGTGTCGCCGTCCACCACGGCGCTCGCCGGATCGATCAGCCAGACGTCCACGTCCGGGCACGCCATGAGCGTGGTCGCAAGGCCGGCGAGGGTGACGTCGTCGCCGTCCTGCTGCCACGTGCCCGAGAGCCGGTTGCAGCCGTCGGTGCCGGTGATGAGTCCCTCCCCGGTGAACGTCAGCCGGGTCTCGTCCCCGCCGGAGGACCCCCAGGTTCCCTGTGCCGACGTGGCCGCCTCGCCGCAGCCGCTCAGCGCCGACGCGGCGACGGCCAGGACCACCATTCCCACGCGAAGACGACGCATCGGTCCGACCTCCTGCCAACGGCTACATTGCTCGTGTCAGCCTACGCTCGATTCCGCGCCGGTGTCGGCCCCTCGGCTGCGAGGAGGTCGGCGAGGCGGAACGAGATGGCACCGCGCACCCGGCGGCGCCCCAGCGGATCGACCGGTCGATCGCCGCGACGGCCGGGAGCACTCGCGCCTCAGGCGGGTGCGGCCGAGGGCTTCTTCTTGAGAAGCAGCGGCGGCAGGATCCAGCCGCCGACGGCGGTGACGAACCAGACGATGACGGTCGCGAGGATCCACGTTCCCAACCCGGCGATGGTCAGCCCGCCGGGAACGAGCGAGGCGAGGAGCAGGGCGATGAACGTCGAGATGAGCCCGACGCCGCTCATGAGGGCGGCGGCGCGCTTCTGGGTCTGGTGCACCACGAACGGCGAGACGAGCGCCTGCGCGAGGGTGAAGACGAGGACGGCGACGACGAAGCCGGACGCCGCGAGCGTGAGCCGCTCGAGTAGGAACGCGGCGAGCAGGAACCCGAGGGCCGCCGTGGCCAGGTGGATGAGCGCTCGGAGGATGGATCGGATCATGGCGTTCCTCGTTTCGGGAGCCCGTCATCGGGGCGGTCGGGCATCGACATATCCAACGCCGCGAGTCTATCGGAACCGGTCCTGCACGCGTGTGGGTCGTCGGCCTCCACCGAGGAGTGGCTGCTAGACTCCGGTGCCCGGCCCTGAGCCGACTGTCGACGCCCGACTTCGTGGCTTGCCTCGTCCAGCGAGCGGTTCGGCACACGGTTCGATCACTGCGTTCTTGGAGGACATCGGATGGGATTCATCAAGGCATTCGCGGGCGCGATCGGCGGCACGTTCGCGGATCAGTGGAAGGACTTCCTCGTTCCTCCGCACAACCTCGCGCCGACGGCCGCCATCTTCCCGGCCGTTCCGCAGGGCCAGAACGCCGGGCGCGGGTCGAACACCAAGGGCTCCGAGCACATCATCACGAACGGCAGCCGGATCATCGTTCCCGAGGGCTACGGCCTCGTGACGTTCCAGGACGGCCAGCTCACCGGGTTCATCGCCGAACCCGGTGGCTTCATCTTCACCTCCGACGACCAGAACTCGCAGTCGATCTTCGCCGGCGACGGGATCGTGAGCCCCACCGTCAAGACCTCCTGGGAACGGTTCAAGTTCGGCGGCCAGCCCGGCTCGCAGCAATTGGCGTTCTACGTCAACCTCAAGGAGATCCCGAACAACCGCTTCGGCACCCAGTCCGAGATCTATTGGGACGACGCCTACCTGGGCGCGCAGGTCGGTGCGATCACGCGCGGCAGCTACACCATGCGCATCGTCGACCCGATCCTGCTCGTCAAGCAGTACGTGCCGCTCACGTACCTGAGCGCGAGCCCGCGGGTCTTCGACTTCTCCGATCTCGACAACGACGCGGCCAGCCAGCTCTTCAACGAGGTGGTCGGCTCGCTCGCGCAGGCGTTCTCGATCTACACGAACGATCCGAGCCAGGGGAACCGGATCACGCGGATTCAGTCGGACTCGGTCGGCTTCGCCCAGTCGCTCAGCCAGGCCGTCGAGCAGGGCTACAGCTGGACCACCGATCGCGGCCTGACGATCGTCAAGGTCGCCCTGCAGTCGATCGAGTACGACGAGGACACGCGCGCGCTCCTGAGCGACGTGAAGAAGGCCGATGCGCTCGGAGGCGCCCGGGGGAACTCCTTCATGCAGCAGGCCGCCGCCCGCGGTTTCCAGGCAGCGGGGGAGGGTGGCGGGGGAGCCGCCAACATGGCCTTCCTCGGCATGGGACTCAACGCGACCGGCGGCGCGGCCGCCGGACTCCAGCAGCCGGTGCCGCAGCAGGGGTACCAGCAGGTGCCGCAGCAGGGATACGGGCAGCAGCACCCGCAGGGTTATGGGCAGCAGCCACCCCAGGGTTATGGCCAGCAGCCCCCGCAGGGTTATGGACAGCAGCCGCCCCAGGGCTATGGACAGCAGCCACCCCAGGGCTACGGTCAACAGCCGCCCCAGTCGCCGTCGGCGCCGGAGGATCCCGTGGCGAGGCTGACCCAGCTCAAGACGATGCTCGACCAGGGGCTCATCACGGCGGACGACTATGAGGCCGCCAAGGCGAAGATCCTCGGGATCTAGAGGACGTCGGAGTGAACCCGAGCAACCCGAATTCAGAAGCCACCCCGCCCGCGAACCCGGGAGCGCCGGCGACGACCGGCGGTGCGGGGTATGGGATCGACCCCGCCCAGGGCGCGCCGCGTCCGTCCGCCGACGGCTACGGGATGGTCGATCCCGCAGCGGCGGCGGCAACCGGTCTGCCTCCGGTCTCCCCGGCGGGGCCGCGCATCATCGAGACGGACGCCGCGGCGAAGGACGGACTGTCCAAGTGTGCCCGGTGCGGTGCAACGGAGATCTCGCTCAACCCCGCCACCGGCATGCTCCGGTGCGGCTTCTGTCGATTCGAGTGGGCCACCGGGAGCGCGGAGCAGGCGCTGGGGCTCAACAGCGACATCTCCGAGCTGTCCGGCCTCGTCATGGGATCCGGTTCCCAGGACATCGTGCCCTCGACCGATGTGGTGCTCACCTTCAAGTGCAGCGCCTGCGGCGCCGAGGTCGTGATCAACACCGATGAGAGCACACAGGCCCGGTGTCACTGGTGCCGCAACAAGCTCTCGATGAATCAGCAGATCCCCAACGGCGCCGTCCCCGACATGGTGCTGCCGTTCGCGCTGCGCAAGGAGCAGGCGACCGAGAAGATCTCGCAATTCGTCAAGAAGCGTCGGTTCTACGCGCATCCGAAGTTCCTCAAGGAATTCGAGCCGGAGAACGTCATGGGCGTGTACCTGCCCTACATGGTGGTCGACATCAACGCCCATGCCCGGCTCACCGGGCAGGGTGAGCATCAGACGCGGACCTACACCGTCAAACGTGGCGACAACACCCAGCGCGTCTACGACGCCGACATCTACCACGTCATGCGCGATTTCGACGTCTACATCAATGATCTGACCGTCGAGTCCTCGAGCGAACGGCGCGACCAGGACTCCTCCCGCAACACGAACAACATCATCAACACGATCATGCCGTTCGATGTCGAGAATGCGGTCCGGTACGACTCGAACTACCTCGCCGGTTTCACCTCCCAGCGACGGGACACGAATATCGACGACCTCACTCCGCTCGTCGATGCCCAGGCACGGGACATCACCCGCTACCGGGTCAACGACACCCTCAGGTTCTACGACCGCGGGGTTCGCTGGGATTCGGAGCAGGTCGACGTCAAGGGTCAGCGCTGGGCCTCGGCCTATCTTCCCGTGTGGCTCTACAGCTACCAACAGCGCCGGTCCAACGGGCAGACCTTCCTGCACTACGTCGCGGTGAACGCGCGCACGGGCGAGACGATGGGCAGCGTGCCGATCAACAAGCCGAAACTGTTCGCGGTCTCCGCCGTCGTGCAGGTGGTCGGTATGGTTCTCGGAACGATCATCATGGTGGTGGGTGGCTGATGGGCATCGACGTTCTCGCTGCGGGTGGCCAGGTGTGGGCGAGCGGATCCTCCGACGGTGGCGGCGGCAGCATCGGCTGGGTCTTCTTCCTCGCCGGCTTCCTCTACTACGGGATGATGTACCTGCGCTACCGCAACTCCGACAAGCGGCACCGGCACGAGCTCGAGACCGAGGCGACCCTGGACAACGTGCAGGTGGCCGACGATTACGCCGGTTCCCTCAAGGGCGTCTCGCACTCGCGGATGCGCGGCGCGAACTACAAGCAGGTCGAGGGCGCGCAGAACAAGCGCCCCTGGTAGCCCTCATCGGGCCCTGCTCGAGCACCGGTCCGGATCTGCTTGGGCCTTGCTCGAGCACTGATCAGGCCGTGATGGGCCCTGCGGAGCCGGCGCAACCGGTCAGCCGCGTTCGCACACCCAGCCCGCGGGAATGCGGCCCTCGCGAAGGAACTCGCGCAGATGCACCTGCGCCGGATCGTCCAGGTCCGCGTCGAGATGCGGATAGATGATCGGCTCCTCCTTGCTGTTGTGCACCTCGAGCAGGTGGAGCATCCGGTGACAGGCGGCGATCACCTCCGAACGGGCGGGTTCCTCGATGGCGGCAGGCCCGGCCAGCCGTGCCTCGAGGGCATCCATGGCCCGCCAGAGTTCGCCGTGCTCGCGGAGCATGACCATGACCGGCATCATGAGCGCGCCGGTGTTGATCCGCGGAAACACGATCGCCTCTTCGAGGTAGATGTGCCGCCGCAGGGCCCTCATCGCCCCCACCAGCGGCTGTGCCCAGTCCCGCACCGTTTCGGTGGTGCGGGACTGGGCGATGAACAGCTCGATTCCGGCGTCGATCTCATGGTGTTCGCGGGTGAGCGCCTCCGCCAGTGAGGGAGGATCGGATTCGAGCGTGCTCATGGCGGTCTCAGGCGGTGGCGAGCTGGGCGTCGACCGTGATCGTGGCGCCAGCGAACAGCCGCGAGACCGGACACAGGGCCGAGGCCTTCTCGATGACGGCCTGGAACGCGTCGTCGGCAATGCCCTCGACGGTCGCCCGAACGGTGAGCTTCGACGTGCTGATCGTGGGGACGCCGTCGACCTCCTCGAGCGTCAGGGTGGCGCTCACGTCGAGCTTCTGCGGCGGCGTGCCGTTCTCACCCAGGGTGAGCGAGAGCGCCATCGCGTAGCACGAGGAGTGCGCCGCCGCGGCGAGTTCCTCCGGACTGCTCTTGCCCGCCGGAGCCTCGGTGCGCGATCCCCAGGTGACCTGCAGGTCGTCGAGGACCCCGCTGCTCGTCCCGTTGAACGTTCCGGTTCCGGAGGCCAGCGGGCCCTCCCATGTGGTCTGGACGGTACGTGCGGCAATGCTCATGATCATCCCTTTCGGCGTCATAGACGCAATTCTGCAACAAGATATTGCTCTAAATGATAGGGGACCGTGTCAAGGAGACTCGGGACCATCGGCCCGCGCGCCCGGCCCGCGTGGATGCACCGGGGCGCCGCCCGACCGCGCTCGTGCGGAGGGACGGCGCCCCGGGGTGCGGTGCGCGTCGAGGTCAGCTCTCGCGGGCCGAGCGGTACCTCGCCAGGATCAGCGCCAGCCCACCCGCGGCCAGGAGGAGGCCCGTGACCACGACGACGGGGCCGAGGCCCGCGCCGGTGTCGGGCATCGCGTCGAGGTCGTCGCCCCGATCCGGCCCGGCTTCCGGCCCCGCTTCCGATCCGGCGTCCGATCCCGCTTCCGATCCGGCGCCTGATCTGGCGTCCGCGTCGTCGGTCGGCGCGGGGTCGGTCGGATCGGGATCGGTCGGATCGGGATCGGAGCCGCCCCCATCTGAACCGGCCTGGTCACTGCCACCGGAGTCGGTGGTTCCACCGGAGTCGGCGGTGCCATCGGCCTGGTCGGTGCCACCCGAGTCGGCAGTACCACCCGAATCAGCGGTGCCGTCCGCCTGGTCGGTGCCACCCGAGTCGGCAGTAGCACCCGAATCGGCGGCGCCACCGGCCTGGTCCGTGCCGTCGGCGTCGGCAGAGCCGCCGGCCTGGTCGGTCCCATCCGAGTCGGCGGTGCCGCCGGCCTGGTCCGTGCCGTCCGAGTCGGCAGAGCCACTCGCCTGGTCGGTCCCATCCGAGTCGGCGGTGCCGCCGGCCTGGTCGGTCCCGTCCGAGTCGGCGGCGCCGTCCGCCCGGTCCGTGCCACCCGAGTCGGCGGTGCCATCGGCCTCGGCGGCGCCGTCCGCCTGGTCGGTGCCACCCGAGTCGGCGGTACCACCGGCGTCGCTCGACCCGTCGGGATCCCCCGAGCCGGAGTCGTCCTGGCAGACGAGCCGGGCGTCCCCCCAGATTCCGTGGGCGGCAGCGACTCCGTTCGGCGCCTCGATGATGAGGTCGAGGTACATCGCCCCGCTCACGTCGACGTCGACCTCCTCGGGCGCCATGGCACTCGTGAGGGTCTTCCCGTTGAACAGCTTCTGCCCATCCGCCTCGACCCGGAAGATGACGTTGCCGGCGAAGCCGTCCTCCTGGGTCGCCTCGGCCGTGAAGGAGAGGCAGGTGCCGCCGAGGTAGTAGCGGATCTTCCCGTTCGCGTGGACGCCCAGGCCCTTCTCGTAGGTCCGTGGCTCACCCGTCTCCGGGTCCACCCACAGGCTGGTCAAGGGAGCGTCGGGGGAGTCGGCGGAGTCCTTGTTGGCCACGTCCCTTCCGATCACGCCCCAGCCGTTCGTTGCCGACTCCCATTCCAGATCGGAGATCCAGTTCTCACCGGTCGGGCCCGGCTCGAGTTCCCGATCGACCACGGTCCAGCTGAACAGCTTGACGGCGGGGGCGGTGGGGAGCTCGACCGCGCGAACCGTCTTGTTCGGGTCGAGATAGATCGAGTTCTCGTAGATCTGGTAGCCGTAGGTCTCGTACTCGTACTCGCCCGACGCGTTGTTCCGCCCCATCGACGTCAGGGCGACCCGCGCGCTGCCGAGGCCGCTGGCCTGCGGGAGCCAGTTCGGGAAGAAGATCGACTCGGTCGACCTGGTCCCGTCCTCGTAGACCACGGTGAGCGGCAGCGAGACGCCGCTGCCCGCGGCCGCCGAGGCGAGCACCGACAGGTGGTTCCCGGAGCCCAAGACGGAGATCGTCTGGCCGGCCGGTTCGACCGAGTTCGGAGCCGACACGGACTCGGGCCAGGGGTACTCGGCGCCGTCGAAGGCGACGGTGCCACCGGCCTGAGCGCCCGCCTCGGCGAGCGCCGCCGCGGAGAACGTGGCGCCGCCGCCGTCGAAGTCCCCCTCGCCGGCGTGTTCGAGGTCGGTGATGGAGATCGCGTTGTACGCGGACTGGAGCGAACCGTAGGCGACCCCGATCTGGTTCGCCCCCGAGAGTTCCAGGGCCTGGCCGGAGGCCGAGGTGTACGTCGCGTTCACCCGCACGGTCTGCCGGCCACCCGCCGAGCCCACCTCCGGACGGACGACGAAGGTCGCCTCGCGCCGTTCGCCCGCCGGCACGGTTCCCACCTCGGCGCCCTCGCTGCTCACGACGGTCCATCCCGCCGGGAGTTCGGGGGTGAGCGTCACGTCGGTCTTGTCCTGGTTGCCGAAGTTGGAGAAGGACGCCGTCACGGTCGTCTCCTCGCCCTGGAACACCTGGTCGGGCACGGCGACTCGGACCTGCGCGGCCCCGGCGTCGCCGTCCTCGCCGCCGACGGCGGAGGTCCCTGCGAGCGTGACCGTGGCGGCCGAGTCCGAGGCCACCGGCCCGAGGTTGACGGTCACGACGCCGTCGGCGTACGACCAGCCCACGGAGTCCGTGGCGTCCGCGACCTCGCTCAGCTCGGTGCCATCCACGTCGACGCCGTCCGGCGCGGAGTCCGTGTGGGCCTCGATCAGGTACGGCCGGCTCGGCGCCATGCCGGTGTACGAACCGTTCCGGTCGCCGATGGTCACGACGACGTCGCCGGGTCCCACCTCGGGGGCCGAGACGTCGAACCGCTGGGTGGCGAACGCGCCGTCCTTGTACTCACGGGTGACCCCGTCGTCCTCGTACAGCTCGAACGACGCGTCGCCGCTGGGGTAGACCGCCAGGGTGAGCGGGGCGTCCTCGGGAACGAGGGAGGCGTTGCGGGCGATCGGTCCCATCGGGACGAGGGCGCCGGCGCGAACGAAGATCGGTAGCCGGTCGAGCGGCGCCGGGTGCCCGTCGAGCACCTGGCCGCCCTCGTAGCGCCGTCCGGTCCAGAAGTCGACCCAGGTGTCGCCCGCGGGCAGATAGATGCCGTTGCGGACGTCGGTATCGGTGAAGACCGGGGCGACGAGGTAGTCGGTGCCGAGCAGGAACTCGTTGTTCGCCTCGACCGAGTACGCGCCCGGATCCTGTGGATACTCGAGGGCGACCGAGCGCATCATCGGCGTGCCGGTCGCGTGGGAGTCCTCGGCAAGGCTGTAGATGAACGGCATGAGCTGCTGGCGCAGTTGGAGGTAGAACCGGTTGATCTCGGTCGCCTCCTCGCCGTAGAGCCACGGGCGCTTGTCCACCGATGCCCAGCCGCTCATCGAGTACAGGGCCGGGGCGAAGGCCTTCCACTGCAGGTCGCGCACGTAGCTCTCGGTGGAGCCGCCGAAGATGCCGTCGACGTCGCCGGTGGTGAAGGCCAGCCCGGAGTTCCCCGCGCCCGTGAGCGCCGAGACCTGCCAGCGCACGGCGTCGAGGTTGCCGGAGTGGTCGCCGGTCCACTGCATGCCGCACCGCTGGGAGCCGGCCCAGCCCTCGACCATGAGCGAGGTGCCGCGCGCGTCCGAGTACTGCTCGAACCCGTCGTAGGCGGCCTCGCAGCCGGTCAGCGCCATCCGGTACCCCTGCCCGACCCAGGCGACGTCGAGCTTGCGCATGCGGATCCCCGCCTCACCGACCTCGAACTCCTGCTCGGTCAGGCTGCGTTGGGTCCACAGGCCGGTCTTCAGGCCCGTCTTCTCCTCGATCTGCTCGACGGTCTCGGGCAGCTCGACGTACTCGCACCCGTACCCGTCGTTCACGAGCATCCAGCCGGCCGGCATGTCGTGCTCGACGAACTCCTCGGCGATGGCGACCGCGTCGGGGGTCCGGAGCTTGCCCGGGGTGGCCGCGCCCTCGTAGGTGGGGCTGCTGCGGTTGTAGCAGTCGGCGTCGCCGTATTCGAGGGCGTAGACGGGCGGCAGGAGCGGGCGGCCGGTGAGCCGGGTGTAGGAGTCGAGCGCCTCCTTGTAGTCGCCGGCGAAGTAGTACGCGTCGAACCGGGCCTCGGCATGGGTCGTGGTCCCGGCCGCGAAGTCGTACGTGCCGGGGGCGAACGTGTTCCGCAGCACGCCGTAGCCGGCGGAGGACATGTAATACGGCACCGCGTTCGGGTAGCCGTCGTCGTCCCAGTCGAAGTTCCTGGCGATGTTGATCGTCGCGCCGGTGTGGATCGAGCGGCCGTTCTGCATCCCGCCGCCGAGGAACTGCTCGCCCTCGTCGATCGCCAGGTGCTGGGTCGCGGCGGCCCCGGTGAACGTGAGCGGGGAGGATTCGGCGAAGATCGGCGTGCCGTCGGTGCGTTCGGCCGCCAGGCGCCCCGTCGCCTTGTCGATCGAGACGCGGACGGCGTCCGTGGCGAGGGTGGCGACGTCGCCGTCGGTCAGGGTCGGGGCCGCGCCGGCGAAGTCGCCGGCGCCCACCACGATGTCGGCCGAGCGTTCCGGGTCGCCGCTCGGGCTGTTGGCCGGGTCGGTGAACTCGCCGCCCGGCACGGCCTCGATCCGGAACGTCTCCGCGTCGAGGAAGCTGATTCGGATCGCACCGCGCTCGGTCGTGACGAGGGCACTCGCCCCGTCCTGGGTGACCGCGGTGACCGCGCCGAGGGTGTCACCGTCGGCGACGGGCACCTCCGCCGCGACGGGCTCGGGAGCGATCGGGGTGGCCCCGACCGACTCGGCCCCGTCGACGGTGAACGCCGAACTGGAGGTCGCCGTGCCCGTCACCGCGGCGGCGACGCCGGAGGTCACGATCAGGCCGGCGGTCAATGCCGCCGAGAGCCATCGGCGCTGCTGGGGACTGCGTTGTCTCACGGTCGAGGCTCGCTTCCATAGGGAGTCATTCGATGATTGATTCTCGCCTAATATAAGCAGCAATGCTCACGCATGCAAGCGTGAGCCCGCACGCGTCCGCCGTCCATTCCGGCGCGCGAGCGCCCGTGGCCCGGCGCGATTCCATTCGCGCCGGGCCACGGGCCGGATCGGGGTGGGGAGCCCTCAGGCGTTGAGAACGGCCGAGAGGAAGTCCCGCGTTCGCTGCTGGGTCGGGGCGGTGAAGATCGTCTCCGGATCCCCCTCCTCGACCACCTTGCCGCCGTCGAACATGAGCACCCGGTTCGACACGTCCCGGGCGAACTGCATCTCGTGGGTGACGATGAGCATCGTGATGTCCGTCGTGCGCGCGACCTCGCGCAGGATGTTGAGCACCTCCCCGACGATCTCCGGGTCGAGGGCCGAGGTCACCTCGTCGAGGAGCAGGATATCGGGTTCCATCGCCATCGCCCGGGCGATCGCGACCCGCTGCTGCTGCCCGCCGGACAGCTCGGACGGGTGCGCATTCTCCTTGTCCGTCAGGCCCACCTTCTCGAGCAGCTCGCGGCCCGTGGCGATGGCCTCCGCCTTGCTCTTGCCGAGCACGTGCACGGGCGCCTCGATGAGGTTCTGCATGACGGTCATGTTCGGGAAGAGGTTGAAGTGCTGGAACACCATCCCGATCCGCTTGCGCATGATGTTCTTGTGCTTCTCCCGCAGCTCCACCCGCTTGCCGTCGCGGTCCTCGTGCGTCAGCGGCTGGCCGTCGATGTAGATGAAGCCCTCGTTGGCCTCCTCGAGGGTCATCACGAGGCGCAGGATCGTGGTCTTGCCCGAACCACTGGGCCCGATGAGCGTGACCCGGTCGCCCTTGGTCACGGTGAAGTCGAGGTCGTGCAGCACGACGTTGTCGCCGAAGCGCTTCTCCACCTTGTCGAAGCGGATCGCGGGTTGGGCATCAGGTTGTGAAGGCAAGGCGCTTCTCCAATCGGCCGATGAGCAGTGAGGTCGGGTAGCTGGCGAGCAGGAAGATGACGCCCGCCAGGGTGAAGGCCTCGACATACCGGAAGTGGTCGCCGCCGTAGGTCAGTGCCGCCCGCACCAGTTCGACCACGGAGATCGAGATGAGGAAGGGCGTGTCCTTGAACAGCGAGATCACGTAGTTGCCGAGGGAGGGGATGGTCGCCCGCAACGCCTGCGGGATGATGACGGCGGTCCAGGTGCGGCCCGTGGACATCGACAGGGCCCTGGTCGCCTCCCACTGCCCCCGGGGCACGGACTCGATGCCCGCCCGGTACACCTCCGCCATGTAGGTGGCGTAGTGGATGCCGAAGACCACGACGCCGATCGTCAGCGGCGAGAGCTCGAGAAAGAACGCATAGGCGAACATGAGCTGGACCACGATCGGGGTCATGCGGATGAAGTTCACCACGAAGCCGAGGATCGCCGGGATCGGCTGCGGGGCCGTGCGCCGCAGCACGGCGATGACGAGGCCGAGGATGGCGGCGATGATGCTGCTGAGGACGGTCACCACGAGGGTGGCGGTGAGGAATGCCTCGAGCAGGTGGGGGAGTGCCTCCCAGGCGGCGCTCCAGTGCCAGAGGGAACCGTTCACGAGGCCACCTCCGGCTGGCGCGGACGTCGGAAGCTCAACGCCTGACGCAGCGACTCGCCCTGCCCGAGGCGATGCTTCGCGCGCACCTCGAGCGCGTTCATGATGAGGGTGAGCACGTAGGCGAACACGAAGTACAGCAGCAGGCTCACGGTGTAGGCGAAGATCGTTCCGGTCGAGTGCCGCAGCTTGTCCGTGGCGTAGGTGAGGTCGGTCAGGGTGATGAAGCTGACGATCGCGGTGCCCTTGAGCAGCTGGATGAGCAGGTTCGTGAGCGAGGGGATCATCAACGCCCACGCCTGCGGGAAGATGATCCGGAACATTCGGCCCCACCGGCCCAGGCTCAGCGCCTTCGTGGCCTCCCACTGCCCCTGCGGCACCGAGTTGATCGATCCGCGCACGACCTCGGCGCCGTAGGCGCCGTAGTTGAGGCCGAGGCCCGCGATGCCCACGAGCACCGCGGGCAGTTCGACCCCGACCTGCGGGAGCACGAAGAACAGGAAGAACAGCTGGACCACCAGGGACGTCCCCCGGAAGAACTCGATCACCACCCGCGCGAAGCCGCGGATCGCCAGCTTCTTCGAGCGCGCCATGAGGCCGAGCACGATCGCGAGCACGATCGCCAGGGCGGCGCCGCCGATGGTCAGCAGGACGGTGATCTTGAATCCGTCCAGGATCATCGGCAGCGCCCCCTGGAGCGCTGAGAGCTTGTCGCCCAAGGTCAGCTCAGATCACTCAGGTCACCGGAGCACAGCTGCTCGGTGGTCAGGTCCGCCGGCGGCAGGTTCTCGGCGGTGAAGCCGTAGTCGCCGACGAGGCCCAGGTAGGTGTCCACGTCCGAGGTGATCCCGGACAGCGCCTCGTTGTAGGCCGCGAGCAGCGCGGTGTCCTCCTTGCGGAACACGGTCGACCCGGCACCGATCTGCTTGACGTCGTCGATCACGGCGACGAAGGCCGGGGTGACCTCCACGCCCGCGTCGGGGGAGTTCGTGGCCATCCAGTTGAGCGAGATCGCGGTCATCGCGAACGCGTCCGCCCGGCCGTTGGACACGGCGTCCATGCCGTCCTGGGCGTTGTCGACCTTCATGGTGTTGCCGATTCCCAGGTCGTCCGCGTATCCGGATTCGATCCCGCCCGCGAGCACCGCGAGCTTGACGTCGCCCGCGTCGACGACCGAGTGCAGGTCCGACAGCCCCTTCGGGTTCCCCTCGGGAACCATGAGCGCCGTCGTGTACATGATCTCCGGATCGGAGAAGGCGGCCTGCGCACACCGGTCGGGCAGGATCGACATGCCCGCGCTCACCGCGTCGAAGCGGCCTGCGTTGAGGCCCGGGATGAGCGAGTTCCAGTCGACCTCGACCACCTCGATGTTCGGGATGCCGATCTCCGGGAAGATCTTCTCGTGCATCGCGATCGTGGCGCCCTGCGGGGTGCCGTCGTCGCCGACCCAGGAGTAGGGCCGCTCGTCGGCGATCGCGAGCTTGATCGTGCCCTCGTCCCGGAGACGGTCGAGCGTTCCCGATCCGCCGGCGTCGCCGGAGGTCTCGCCGCCATTGGTCTCGCCACCGGTCGTCTCGCCCCCGGAGCCTGAGTCGGACCCGCACGCTGCGGTCATTCCGAGAGTAAGGGCGGCCACGGCGGCCAGTCCTGCGAACTTGAGTCGCTGAGTCATCGGTTTCCTCTTTCGGTTTCCAGGGGCCCAATCCCCTCACGCCCCTGCCAGGCGCGGGGTCCGAACCCGAGTGCGGTGTGGCCGTGACCCACCATATGCACATCTCTGGACAGGCGGATAGTCTGCAAGGCAGAGTGTCTGATTGTATACAAACTTGTTATAGTCGGTGGACGGCGAGCCGGTCGCTCCGGAGAGCCCGTGACCTCATGAGGGCCGACGCGGGCGTGTGCAGGCGCGCATGGATCCGCTACGCGCTGCACGGCGCGGGACGCCCATAATGTGATTCGTGCCGGGCCGTGCCCGGGAGGATCGAAGGGATGCACATGTCAGTCTCCAGCTCACGAACGGCCGCGCCGGTCTCCGTGTTCCGGGTCCCGCGGACCTCGACCGTCGACCTCATCGCCACGGAGCTGCGGAACGCGATCTTCTCGGGTGCGCTGGCCGTGGGAACGCCGATCCGGGAGGTGGAGATCTCGCGCCAGCTCGGCGTGAGCCGCAGCCCGCTCCGGGAGGCCACCCAGCGACTGCTGCAGGAAGGCGTGCTCACCGCGACCCCGGGGCGGGGCCTGCGGGTGAGCAAGATCGGCCCCGACCACCTGCCCGATCTGTACTCCGCACGCGACGCGATCGAGTCCCGGGCGATCCGGATGATCGTCGACGCCAGGGATACCGACGCGATCGCCGCGCTCGAGGCGAGCTACGACCTGCTCGTCGCGGCGTCCGCCGGTACCGACGCGCGCTCGATCGGCGACGCGGACCTCGCGTTCCACCAGACCCTTGTGGACGGCGCCGGCAGCCGCCGACTGTCGCACTACATGGCCACCCTCGCCCTCGAGACGCGGATCGCGAGCCTCTCGGTACCCGAGGGATACGCGGTGCGGCGGACCGTCTCGTCGACCTACGAGGAATTGTTGACGGCGCTGCGCGGGTGGGACGCCGATCGCGCCAGTGCCGCTCTGCGCGAGCAGTTCGCCGCGGCCATCGCCCGGCTCACCGGCCACGCCGCCTCGGTCGAGACGGTCGAGAGCTCGCCCGAGGAGGAGACGCCCACCGTCGGGCCCCTCGGCGCGCACTGACACCCCGCCCCCGCGTCACGCGTGCACGGCAGGGGACTGTTCGTGCTCGCTCACGAGGCCGTGGGCCGCGAGGAACAGGTCCGTCGTCCCGGCCGTGTCGGCCTGCCGGATCGCGTGGCCGAGCAGATGGGTCGCGGTGATGGCGACGACCCGGTCCGGGAATCCCGGATCGGCCGGGCGCGCCCACGTGCCCCGCCAGGCCACCGCGAGCTCACGCACCCGCGCCGCCGCCGGCGCCCGATCGGAATGGTCCAGGTGCCGTCCGAGCACGAGGAGATGGGCGAAGAGCGCGGCGGCGTCGTCCGCGGGATCGCCGGACCCCGCCGTGTCGATGTCGAGCACGCCGGTGATCGCACCCGGATCGGCCGGATCCACGAAGATCTGGCCCACGTGCAGGTCGGCGTGGATCGTCACCTCGGGAACGGGGGCGCTGCGGCCGCGGGCCAGCAGCCGGTCGATCCGCACACCGAGGGCCTCGATGTGGCTCGCGTACTCCGGCAGCGCCTGGGAGACGTGGTCGACGTACCAGTCGACCCGTTCGACCAGGGAACGACGGGCCCTCTCCTGCGAGGGCACGGTCGCGATCCGCTGCACGAGCGCGGAGACCTGGGCGATGAAGGTGTCGGGGAGCTCGCCACAGATGCTCTGCGCCTCGACCCCCGGCAACGCCGCCAGCGCGAGCAGCCCGTCGTCGCTCCAGCCGAGCACGCGCGGGACGAGCACGCCGGCGTCCTTGAACGCCTGGTGGCGGGCGACGAGCGGCTCCGCCCGGCCGGGCCGGACGACCTTGAGGAAGACGGGCGTCGGCGCGGCGTCCACCCGGATGACCGCACGCCGTCCCGGGCGATAGGAGACGACCTTGAGGTGCGGCTGGTCCACGTCGATGCCGATCCGGGCGAGCAACCGCTGGGCGGCGCTTCGGAACACGGTCGCCTCGAGGGCCGGCAGCGCGGGATCCTTCGGATAGAGCCACACGGCCACGGTCTGCCCGGTCGAGGGGTCGGTCACCCGGAAGACGCCCTCGCGCTTGCCCGGCTCCGGATCGGTCTCCACGAACACGGTGTGCTTGACCGTGGCGCCGGCGGCCGTGGTGACCTCGAGGTCGAATCCCTTCACCTCACCCCCGCGGGCGGGCTCGGAGACGGTCGCCCGCCAGCTCTGCAGCGATCCCTGCAGCGCGCCGGCGATCGCCTCGAGCAGGGCGCGAGTCGGCTCATTCCTCTGTGGGCGCATGCTCCCACTGTGCTGCCTGCGTGTCGCCTTGGCTACCACCGACACCCGAGCTCCTCGTCTCGAGCGACCGCAGGGGGGTCGGTCGGGGATCATGCCGGCACCGCCCGGCCCCGAGTCCGCGGGGTCGTATCGTTTCGATCGGTATGCCAGACTGGTTCTGTCAGACGTCCCGCCTGCTTCGAGGATCCACCGATGGCCCACGCTGCCCGAGCCGCGCGACGCTCCACCCGTTCGACCGCGGACCGGACCGACGGTCGAAGCGCCCGGCGGCCGGAGTCCGCGCGCCGGACCGGGAGCGGGGCCAAGCGCCGGACCGGCCGGCTCGCCGCCGCCCGCTCGGCCCCGCTCCCGCGCGGACCGGAGCTGAGCCGCCGCCAGCTCGTCCGGATCACCCTGCTGCTGGGCATGATGACCGCGCTCGGCCCCGCCACGGTGGACATGTACCTGCCGGCGCTGCCGCAGCTGGAGAGCGAGTTCCTCACCTCGACCGCGAGCGTGCAGGCGACCCTGACCGGCTCGCTCCTCGGCATGGCGTGCGGGCAGCTTCTCATGGGCCCGCTCTCGGACACGATCGGTCGGCGCCGCCCGCTGCTCGCGGGGGTCGGGGTGCACGTGCTCTCCTCGTTGGCCATGATCGGCGCCCCGACGATCGGGGTCCTCATGGCGCTGCGGGTGCTGCAGGGCTTCGGCGCGGCCTCGGGGGCCATCATCGCGTTGGCGATCGTGCGCGACCTGTTCGTGGGCCGGGGCGCCTCGACGATGCTCTCCCGGCTCGTGCTCGTCACCGGGATCGCCCCGGTGCTCGCGCCGGCCGTGGGCGGCTTCATGCTCTCCTTCACCGGTTGGCGCGGCATCTTCCTCGTGCTCGCGGCCGTCTCGCTCGTGGTCATCGTGCTGTGCGGACTCGCCCTGCCGGAGACCCTGCCGCCCGAACGCCGCATTCCCGCCGCCCCGCGGGCGATGGCCTCGACCGTGGGCATCCTCGTGCGTGATCGGATCTACGTCGGCGCCCTGCTCACGCAGGCCCTCATGTTCGCCGCGTCGTTCTCCTACGTCTCGGGGATGTCGTTCATCCTCCAGGACGGGTACGGCCTGAGCCCCGGCGAGTTCGGATACCTGTTCTCGGCCGGAACGTTCGGCATGATCGCGATGAGCCAGGTCAACCCGATCCTGCTGCGCCGCTTCTCCCCGGGGCACGTGCTCGTCATCGGCCTGGCCGGAGTCGTGGCCATGGGGGCGACGATGACGGCCCTCACCTCGCTCGAGATCGCCGACATGTGGGGCCTGATCGTCCCGCTGTGGGCGGCGCTCGCCTTCCAGCAGCTCATCACCCCCAACGCCCAGACGATCGCCCTGGCCCATCACGGTCACCGGGCCGGCACGGCGGCCGCCTTCCTCACCGCGAGCACGTCGGTCGCCGGCGCGCTCGCCGCGCCGCTCCTCGGGTTCGTCGGCACGACGGCGGTCACCCTTGCGGTCGTCATGCTCGGCTTCTACGTGCTCTCGGCCACCGCCACCGCGACCCTCGTCCGCCGCTCGGGGATCCGGGCGAGCGACGTGGACGGCCCCCCGGTCATCCCGCCCGCCCGCGACTCGACGGAGTCCTAGCTCGCCCGGGCGGCACCGATCCGACGGCACGGGCCGGATGCGTCACACTGTCACCATGTCGCCCGATTCGCTCTGGGGTCTCCCGCAGATCCGGGCCGTGTGCCTCATGGCGTTCGCGGGGATCTCCAGCTTCGCCGTCATGCTCGCCGCGCTGCCGGTCTGGGGCGTGGGCCACGCGGTGCCCGCCCACCTCGCGGGCACGATCACCACCGTCATGCTCGCGGCCACCGTCCTGACCCAGGTGGTCTCGCCGGCTCTCATGCGCCGGTTCTCGCTGCGCGGCCTGCTCGTCTGGGGACTCGTCCTGCTCGGCCTGCCCGCCCCGCTCTACCTGTGGGCGACCGCCCTGCCCGGCCTGTATGCCGTCTCCGCCGTCCGAGGCGTGGGCTTCGGCCTGCTCACGGTGACGGCGGCCCTCGCGATCCAGGTCGCCGCGCCGCCGGGGCGCCAGGGGGAGGCGATCGGGCTCTTCGGCCTCGCGGGCGCGATCCCGACGATGATCGGGGCCGCGATCGGGGCGGGCCTCACCCTGAGCGGGAACTTCGGGTGGGTGTGCATCATCGCGGCCACCCCGCTGCTCGGCCTCGCGGCGGCCCGGGGAGTGACCGCCGACGGCACGGCACCGGGCGGGGCGGGGGAGTCCTTGCCCATGCGGATCGCGCTCCGCCGCCTCGTCGTGCCCGTGGTCCTGCTCTTCGCCGCGACGGCCGCCGGGGGAGCGGTCATCACGGTCGTTCCCCTCGAACTCACCGGCTCCGCCCGGGCCGCCCTCGTGCTGCTCGTGTTCGGGGCCGTGACCGCCTACGCCCGCTGGCGCATCGGCCGGTTCACCGACCGCCGCGGGCATCGCCTGGTGCCGCAGACCCTCACGGTCATCGGCGCCGCGGGGATGGCCGTGGCCGGGTGGGGCTTCGCCGCCGCGTCGGTCCCGCTGCTCCTCGCCGGCGCCATCGGCACCGGGGTCGCCTACGGCGCGCTCCAGTCGGTCACCCTCGACCTCGCCTTCTCCCGCGTGCCCGCCGGTCAGGCGCCGATCGCCAGCGCCACCTGGAATGCGTTCTTCGACGCCGGCACGGCCACCGGCGCGGCCGTGTTCGCCGCCGTCGCCGCCGGCTCGGCGGGCGGGGCCGGTTCGATGCTCGTGGGCACCGGCCTCTTCCTCCTCGTCGGACTCGCGACCGTGCGCTCCGCCCTGGCCCCCTGGCTCGAACGTCGCCGCGGGCCTGGGAGGATGGAGCCATGACTACGGGGTCCGGAGAACAGCCGATCGATCGTTCCGTCGCCCGGGCGCGGCACCTCCTTCCCGGCGCGGTCGAGACCGGGATCTCCCGCCGCCTCGCCCTCGCCCACGACGCCTCGCACTACCTCCTCACCCCGGCCGCGGTGGTCACGGCCACGAGCAGGGACGACGTCGCTCGCCTCCTCGCCGCGGGTGCCGGTCCGCTCACCTTCCGCTCGGGAGGGACGAGCCTGAGTGGGCAGGCGGGTACCTCGGCCATCCTCGTCGACGTCCGGCGCCACTTCCGCCGCGTCGACGTCCTCGACGACGGCCTGCGGGTCCGGGCCCAACCGGGGGCGACCGTGCGATCTGTCAACGCCCGGCTCGCCCGGCGCGGGCGCAAGCTCGGCCCGGACCCCGCGAGCGAGGCCGCCTGCACCATCGGCGGGGTGGTGGCCGACAACTCCTCGGGGATGGCCTGCGGGACCGAACAGAACACCTACCGCACCCTCGATTCGGCCGTGCTCGTGCTCGCCTCGGGGACGGTCGTCGACACCGGCTCGCCGACCGCCGACGCCGATCTCGCCCGATCCGAGCCCGAGCTGCACGCCGGGCTCGCCCGTCTCCGTGACGAGCTTCGATCCGACCCGGAGTCGGTCGCGCGGATCGAGGCGATGTTCTCGATCAAGAACACGATGGGGTACGGCCTCAACGCCTTCCTCGACCACGACGATCCGGTGGACATCCTCGCCCACGTGGTCGTGGGTTCCGAGGGCACCCTGGCGTTCGTGGCCGAGGCGACCTTCCACACGGTGCCGCTGCTGACCCACACCGCCACCGCCCTGCTCACGTTCGCCGATCTCGCGGATGCGACCGCGGCGCTGCCGGCACTCGTCGCGGCCTCGTGCGCGACCATCGAGCTCCTCGACGCCACGTCGCTGCGCGTGGCCCAGCGCGACCCGCGCGCACCCGAGCAGCTCCGCCGACTCGACGTGACCGACCAGGCGGCCCTGCTCATCGAGTTCCAGGAGGCGGATGCGGCCGAGCTCACCGCCCGGTGCGCCGCGGCCGCCCGGGTGCTCGATTCGCTGCCGCTGCTCTCCCCGCCGGACCTCACGACCGATCCGATCCGCCGCGGCGACCTCTGGCACATCCGCAAGGGCCTGTACGCGAGCATCGCCGGCAGCCGCCCGCCCGGAACGACCGCCCTGCTCGAGGACATCGCCGTGCCGGTCGAACGGCTCCGGGCCACCTGCCACGGACTGCACGAGCTCTTCGACCGGCACGGCTACGCCGACGCGGTGATCTTCGGGCACGCCAAGGACGGCAACGTCCACTTCATGATCACGCCCGACCTGGCCGATCCGGATGCGCTCGCCTCGTACTCGCAGTTCACCGACGACCTGGTCGACCTCGTGCTCGCCGCGGGCGGAACGCTCAAGGCGGAGCACGGCACCGGGCGGACGATGGCACCGTTCGTGCGGCGTCAGTACGGCCCGACCCTGCACGAGGCGATGGTCCGACTCAAGCACCTGGCCGATCCCCGCGCCCTCCTCAATCCCGGCGTGCTCCTGACCGACGACCCCCACGCCCATCTCGCCGACCTCAAGTGGAGCCCGCCGGTCGAGGTCGAGGTCGACCGGTGCGTCGAATGCGGCTACTGCGAACCGGTGTGCCCGAGCCGCGACCTCACGCTCACGCCCAGGCAACGGATCGTGCTTCGCCGGGAGCTGGTGCGCGCCGAGGAGAACGGCGAGGTCGAGCTCGCGGATCGGCTGCGCTCCGACTTCGCGTACGAGGGCGTGGACACGTGCGCGGTCGACGGCATGTGCCGCACCGCCTGCCCGGTCGGCATCGATACCGGCGATCTGGTGCGCCGGCTGCGGGCCGAGCAGGCCTCCGCCCTCGCCGGCGGACTGTGGTCGGCGGCCGCCCGGAACTGGGACACCGTGACGCGCGCCGGCGGTCTCGGCCTCACGGCCGCCGGCGCGCTGCCGGCGGCGCTGCCCCGCGCCGCGACCGGGCTCGGCCGCCGCATGCTCGGGGCCGACACGGTACCCGAGTGGTCGGGCGACCTGCCCCGGGGCGGCACGCGGCGCCGGCCCCGCGCCGAGGCCGATCCCGATCTGGTGTTCTTCCCCTCGTGCCTGGGAACCCTCTTCGCCCCGGAGGGCGGGGGCGACGGGTCGGGATCCGGCGGCGCGGCCGCCGCGTTCCTGCGTCTGTGCGAGCTGGCGGGCCGCCGGGTCCGCATCCCCGCCGGGATCGGGGCGATGTGCTGCGGCACCCCCTGGTCCTCCAAGGGCATGACCGGCGGCTACGAACGGATGCGATCCCGGGTGCGCGAGGCGCTGTGGCGGGCGACCGACGCGGGCCGGCTGCCGGTCGTCGTCGATGCCGCGAGCTGCACCGAGGGACTGCTGCGGGGCGTCGGCGAGGAGATCACCGTGCTCGATGCCGTGAGCTACACCCGCACGGACCTGCTGCCCGCCTTCGCGACCGCGGGACCGGGCGAGGCGCTCACGGGGGCGCTGGAGCGCGTCGTCGTCCATCCCACCTGCGCGAGCACGGCGCTCGGGATGACGGCCGATCTCGTCGCGGTGGCGGGCGCGGCCGCGCGCGAGGTGATCGTGCCCACGGACTGGGGCTGCTGCGGCTTCGCGGGCGACCGGGGCATGCTCCATCCGGAGCTGACGGCCGCGGCGACCGCGCCCGAGTCGGCCCAGGTGACCCAGCCGGCCCAACCGGCCCACCCGACCCAGTCGGCCCAGGCGGCCGATCGGGGGCCGGCCGATGCCTACGTCTCGCTCAATCGAACGTGTGAGATCGGCATGTCGCGGGCCACCGGGCGCCCGTACCGGCACGTGCTCGAGGTGCTCCGGGACGTGCTCGAGGCCGCGGACCCGATCGGTGATCAGGTACGCAGCTGACGCCGGCGGAACCGCGCCCGGCGGCGGAGCGCGACGATGACGGCGACGATCGCCGCCACGACGGCGGCGACGACGAGAATCGGCACCATGATCGCGATGGCCGCGAGCGCGACCGCGGTGGCGTCCTCCATCGCGGAGGCCACGGGGGCTCCGAGCCCGGCGGTCGTGAGGTTGATCATGGCGCGCACGGCCGACTTGATCAGGTGGATGAGCAGCGCGATCGCCACGCCGAGGAGGAAGGGCACGAGCACTCGCTCATCGAACAGGTCCGGATCGGGCATCGCCACGGTCGTCGAGGTCGCCCCGCTTGCGAAGACGATGCCCCCGGAGGCGGGTCGCACGCCGGTCTGCACGATGTCGTTCAGGTGATCGACCGCGGGCACCTTGTCCGCGACGACGTCGAGCAGGAGGAGCAGCCCCATGACCGCGAGTGCCCACGGGTCCGTGAGCCACTCCCACGGGGCCGGCAGGGTGAGCAGGTCGGTGTAGCGCCCGAGCAGGCCGACGGCGAGCAGTGGGATGAACGCGTTGAGGCCGGCGGCGAGGGCGAGGCCGCCGCCGGTGAGCAGTTCCAGCACGGGCACTCCTCACGATCGCGCGGCGGGCAGGGCGGGTGTGTCGTCCGCGTCCACGGCACATGACCTAGGATGCGATGCTGTGACCTCACATTTCGATGCTGTCGACGGGGATCATCGTATCTGGACGGTTCCGAATGTCATCTCGATGGCACGGTTGCTGCTCGTGCCCGTCGTGCTCGTGCTCATCCTCAACGGCTTCGGCGTGCTCGCCGTCGTCACGCTCGCCGTGGCCGGCCTGAGCGACTACGTCGACGGCTATATCGCGCGCCGCTTCGACCAGATGTCCAAGCTCGGCAAGCTGCTCGATCCGATGGCCGACCGGTTGTTCATCGCGGTCACGCTCATCGGCATGGCCGCGCGCGCACTCATCCCGTGGTGGCTCGTGGCCGCGATCGCCGCACGGGAGCTGCTCGTGGGCCTCACGCTGCCCGTCCTCGCGCGCCGAGGCTTCCCCGGCTACCCGGTCCACCTCGCCGGGAAGGCCGGCACGATGGCGCTCATGTACGCGTTCCCGCTGCTCCTGCTCGCCGAGGTGGACGGGGTCGTCGGTGAGGTGTCCTACGTCATCGGGTGGGCGGCGGTGCTCTGGGGGGTCTTCCTCTACTGGTGCGCCGGCGCGCTCTACCTCCATCAGTTCCGGGACGTGCTCCGCACGGGTGCCCGGGCGCGCCCGGCGCTCTGACCGGTCGGACCGGGCCGGGTGGGCACGGGGCCGAGGTGGGCACGGACGCCTGACCACCGGCGCATAGAATCGCCGTGGAACCGCCCGATCCCACCTAGACGCAGCGGAGGGTGCCATGGCTGAGCAGCCGCGTCGTCCCGACGCGTCCATGACGCTGCTGACCGAGGTGATGGAGCGACCGCTCGATCCCGGCTATGCGGCGATGGCCGAACGGCGGGGGAGCGGGGGCGCGCGCCCGGGCGGGTCGCGGCTGCAGGAGCTGTTCGTGCTGCTCCTGGCGATCGCGATCGGGGTCGGCGGGGTGTGGGCCGCCCGACAGCTGCGTGCCCCGGTGGACAGCGCCTTGAGTGCCCGCGGCGTGCTCGAGGAGCAGATCCGCGACCGGGTCGCGATCGCCGACGGCCTGCGGGAGGACATCGCGGGCCTGCGCGGGGAGACCAACGAGCTGCAGGCGGAGCAGGGGGACGTGAGCGAGGAGTTCCTCTCCCGCGCGCGCGATGCCGCCGTCTCGGCCGGCACGATCGCGGTGACCGGACCGGGGGTCGCGGTGACCCTGGAGGACTCGACCCGCGCCGTCGGGGGCGACGACCCGGCCCGCGTGTTCGACGTCGACCTCCAGCTCGTCGTCAACGCGCTGTGGGCCGCGGGGGCCGAGGCGATCGCCATCAACGGGCATCGCGTGAGCGCGGGCACGGCGATCCGCTCGGCGGGCGAGGCGATCCTCGTCGACCTCAAGCCGCTCGTCTCGCCCTATGAGGTCGAGGCGATCGGCGACCCGAACGGTCTGCGCACGGAGTTCGCGCGGAGCACCGCGGCCGCGCAACTGGCCACGCTCGGTTCGATGTACGGCATCGGCAGCTCGGTCGTCCAGGCCGCCGATCTCGCCCTGCCGGCGGGGACCGCGCCCAAGCTCCACTACGTCACAGAGCAGGGGTAGCCCGTGTCAGACTTGCCCCACCCCCGACGCGGACATACGTGCGCGGGGCACCCGGGTCCGGTCGAGGAAGGAGACTGAATGGTCGCCGTCGCCGGACTGGTCATCGGCATCGTCCTCGGCCTGCTGTTCAAGCCGAACATCCCCGTGGAGCTGCAGCCCTACCTTCCGATCGCGGTGGTCGCGGCCCTCGATGCGCTGCTCGGGGCCGTGCGCGCGCGATTCGAGGCCACGTTCGACGAGCGGGTCTTCGTGACGTCGTTCCTGTTCAACGTGCTCGTCGCCTGCTTCCTCGTGTTCCTCGGCGATCAGCTCGGAGTGGGGGCGCAGTTGTCGACCGCGGTCGTGGTCGTGCTGGGCATCCGGATCTTCTCCAACGCGGCCTCCATCCGCCGCCACGTCTTCAAGGCGTGACGATGGCCGAGGAGAACCCCGACTCGCAGGGCACAGAGAACGCCCCGGACCCACAGGGCACAGCGGACCCACAGGGCACAGCGAACACAGAGCCCACAGCGGGCACGGCGAACACAGCGGGCACGGACCGGCCACGGCGGCGCCGGATCGGCCGGCGCACGAGCGCCCTGATCGGCGTGCTCACCATGCTCGTGGGATTCGCCGTCGTCGTGCAGGTACGCCAGACCCAGACCGACGAGCTCTCGAGCATGCGGCAGGACGACCTCGTGCGGCTCCTCGACGAGGTCACCCAGCGCAACGAGGACCTCACGGCCGAACGTTCCCAGCTGCGCCTCGACCGCAGCAATCTCCAGTCCGGCTCCGACCAGGGCCGCTACCTTCGCAACTACGCGACGCTGCAGGGAATCCTCGCCGGCACGGTGCCCGTCGAGGGCCAGGGCGTCACGGTGCGGGTCGACGATCCCGACCACGGCGTCGCGGCCCAGGACATGGTGCACATGCTCGAGGAGCTTCGTAATTCGGGGGCCGAGGCGATCTCGGTGAGCGGTGTCCGGATCGTGGCCAGTTCCTATTTCCTCGACGCCGGTGGTGAGCTCCTCGCCGACGGCCAGATCATCTCCCCGCCCTATCTGTGGTCGGCGATCGGCAACCCGGACACGATCGCGGGCGCGCTGGAGATCCCCGGGGGAGCGCTCGCCGGGTTCCGGAACGCGGGTGCCGCGGTGCAGATGACGACGTCGGAATTGATTCGCATCGATGCGGTGCGTACCGTGTCCCCTCCCGAATATGCGACGCCCGTGACCGAGGAATGACCGCGCGAGCCGGGCATCGCCTCACCCTCGACCGAACGGTAAGGTTCTAGGCATCACTTCGATGCGCAGATGAGCGAGGAACGACCATGACGACCCAGGGCCCACAGGTTCCGGACCCCGCGTCCGCCCAGTCTGCGGCCGGCCGGGACCAGGAGCAGCAGGAGCACGCCGTGGAGTCACCCGCGCGCCCGGACGTGCACACCACCGCGACCTTCGACCGGGTGGGTTCGGTCGATCCGGACTACGCCCCGCCCTCGGCCATCGCCGCGGGGGATCGCGCGGCCATCGAGGCACTGCCTCCCGCCTCGGCCCTGCTCATCGTTCAGCACGGCCCGAACGCGGGCGCCCGGTTCCTCCTCGACGCCGAACGGGTGACCGCCGGGCGGCACACCCGTGCCGACATCTTCCTCGACGACGTGACCGTCTCCCGCAAGCACGCCGAGTTCCTGTCCGCGGCGGGCGGCTTCACGGTGCGCGACGTCGGGAGTCTCAACGGCACCTACGTCAATCGCGAGCGGATCGAGACCGCCACGCTCCGCGCGGGCGACGAGGTGCAGATCGGCAAGTACCGGCTGACGTTCCATCCGAGCCCGAACCGGCCGGCCACCGGCACGGCCGCCGGCCCCGAGAGCGCCGCCGACCGATGAACGCACTGTCCGCCGCCGCCTCCTCGGGCGCAGACGATCCGCACACCGAGCAGTGGCCGTTCGGGGTCTCGCGCACGCCCACGATGAGCATCGGCACCGCGCTGTCGATCCTCACGCAGGAGTTCCCCACGGTCCGGATCTCGAAGATCCGGTTCCTCGAGGAGCAGGGCATCGTCACCCCCCACCGCACCCCGTCGGGCTATCGCACCTATTCCCAGGCCGACGTCGAGCGGCTCCGGTTCGCCCTCGCCGCCCAGCGGGACTCGTTCCTGCCGCTCAAGGTGATCCGGGAGCGGCTGCGTGAACTCGACCGTGCGGGGGCCGGGGCGCCGGCGCCCGGGGCGCGGGTCGTGACCGAGGACGGCGAGCTCACGGCGGCCGCAACCCGCACGCGCATGTCGATCGCGCAGCTGGCCGAGGCGGCCGGCCTCGAGGCGACCTTCGTGGCCGAGTTGGCGGAGGCCGGCATCATCGTGGCCGATCGGGGCCGCCGGTACGGACCGGGGGTGCTCCCGGTCGTGAGCGAGGCCGCGAGCCTGGCCGAGTACGGCGTTGCGCCCCGGCACCTGCGTACCCTGCGGATCGCCGCGGACCGCCAGGTCGACCTCATCGAGCAGATCACCGCCCCGATCCGCTCCCATCGAACGCGCGGGTCCGCGGAGGCCGCCGCGCAGGCGCAGGCCGGTGAGCTCGCCCAGGTGCTCACGCGACTCCACGCGGCGCTCGTGACGGACGGCATCGAGCGGCTCTGAGGATCATCTCCTCCGTCAAAACCATTCGCTCACGGTGGCCCGGAGCGTACCTTGGTCTCATGCAGCGAATGGACATTCTCGGGGTGCGCGTGCGGGTCTCCAGCTCGGCGCACGATGTGGTGGTGCTCCTGCAGCAGAGCGACGGAGCACTCACCCTGCCGATCCTCATCGGCCCGCACGAGGGCGTGGCCATCGCCGCCGCCCAGAGTGGCCTGCACTCCCCGCGTCCCGGGCCGTACGAGCTGCTGCTCGCGAGCCTGAACGCCGTGGGGTCCGAGTTGCTGCGGGTGCACATCGTCTCGCTCACCGACGGCACCTTCATCGCCGAACTCGTGCTCACGAACGACCGGCGGGTGGACTCCCGCGCCTCGGATGCGATCGCGCTGGCGGTCCGGGCCGGGGTGGGGATCTGGTGCGCGGAGGCCGTGCTCGCCGAGGCCGGCGTGGAACTCCTGCCGGACGGCGACGAGATCTACCTCGCCAACCACGCGGATCCCGACGAGGAGGTCGCGGAGTTCCGTCACTTCCTCGATACGGTCAGCCCGGAGGACTTCCTGGGCGAGGACGAGCACGAGGACGACGACGAGGATCCCGACGAGGAGGACGAGTAGCCCGGCGTGTGCAGCCTCACCCCGGACGGGTCCGGTGCCACCGACCGCCTCCCGGGAGGTGCGCGGCCCGGGAATCCCGCGGAAATCCACGGGCGACCACCGGCCACCCTCAACCTCTACTCGAAGGTGAGACACGCCGTCCCGACACGCCGGGCACGTCCCGCGGCGCGGATCGTTGACGCGACGCCTCCGCGGCCCTACGTTAGCCAGAGAACACCGGCCCTGTGGCATGAGACGCCCGGGGCGTACAGTGGTGTCGACTGCCGTCGAGGAGAGTGAGTGGCGTGAGCGGGAACGACGTGGCCGCGGACGTGGCATCCCACGCCCCCCAACGAGCCCAGGGGATGCTGTTCGGGGACACCCTTCCCGATCTCGACCAGGCGACCGGATACCGGGGGTCGACCGCCTGCCGCGCGGCCGGCATCACGTACCGCCAGCTCGACTACTGGGCCCGCACCGGACTCGTCGAACCGAGCATCCGGGGAGCCACCGGCTCCGGCACCCAACGCCTGTACAGCTTCCGCGACATCCTCGTCCTCAAGGTGGTCAAGCGCCTCCTCGACAGCGGCGTCTCCCTGCAGCAGATCCGCACCGCGGTCGACCACCTGCACGAACGCGGGGTCGACGACCTCGCCGAGATCACGCTCATGAGCGATGGCGCGAGCGTGTACGAATGCACCTCGGCCGATGAGGTCTTCGACCTCGTCCAGGGCGGCCAGGGCGTCTTCGGCATCGCCGTCGGACGGGTCTGGCGCGAGGTCGAGGGAAGCCTCGCCGAGTTCCCCACGGAACGCGCCGCCGACGAGGGCACCGGGCTCGACGAGCTCGCCCGGCGTCGCTCGCGCAAGATCGGCTGACACCGCCGCCGTATCCCGGTGGCGACGACCGAGGCGGACACTCGCCCCGGTCGGTCCGCGCCGTGGCGCGAGGTCTCGTGGGCCACGCGGCGTGGCATGGCGTGACATGGCATGGCATGGCCCGCGCCCGTCGCCGCCGGCTCGCAGGAGGGGAGGGCACGGCCGCGTGCGTGAGACTGCTGCGCGCCGGGGCCGGATGGGGGAGTAGTTTGCAGGAAATCCCGCTGTCGACGTTGTTGAGGAAGGTTCATGTTCTCCACCGTGCTGGTCGCCAATCGGGCCGAGATCGCTGTTCGCGCGTTCCGGGCCGCCTACGAACTGGGGGCCCGAACCGTCGCGGTCTTCCCGCATGAGGACCGCGCGTCGGAACACCGACTCAAGGCCGACGAGGCCTACCTCATCGGGCAGGAGGGCCACCCCGTGCGGGCCTACCTCGACATCGACGAGATCCTCCGGGTCGCGCGGGAGTCCGGGGCCGACGCCATCTACCCGGGCTACGGCTTCCTCTCCGAGCAGCCGGACCTCGCGCGGGCCGCCGCCGCCGCCGGGATCACGTTCGTCGGCCCGCCGGCCGACGTGCTCGACATGGCCGGCAACAAGGTCGCCGCGAAGCGGGCCGCGCAGCGCGCCGGGATCCCCGTGCTCGACTCGAGCGAGCCCTCCAGCGACGTCGAGGCCCTCGTCGCCGCCGCGGCGGACGTCGGATTCCCGCTGTTCGTCAAGGCCGTCGCCGGCGGCGGTGGCCGGGGAATGCGCCGCGTCGAGCGGCCCGAGGACCTGCCCGCGGCTCTCACCGCGGCCATGCACGAGGCCGGCAGCGCGTTCGGCGACCCGACGGTCTTCCTCGAGCAGGCCGTGCAGCGGCCCCGGCACATCGAGGTTCAGATCCTCGCCGACGCCCACGGCGACGTCGTGCACCTGTTCGAACGGGACTGTTCCCTCCAGCGCCGCCACCAGAAGGTGATCGAGATGGCGCCCGCGCCGAACCTCGATCCCGAGATCCGGGCGGCCCTGTGCGCCGACGCGGTCGCGTTCGCCCGCGCCATCGGCTACCAGAACGCGGGCACGGTCGAGTTCCTGCTCGAGACCTCGGGGGAGCGGGCCGGCCGGCACGTGTTCATCGAGATGAACCCGCGCATCCAGGTCGAGCACACCGTGACCGAGGAGGTGACCGACGTCGATCTCGTGGCCGCCCAGATGCGTATCGCCGCCGGCGACAGCCTCGCGGACCTGGGCATCCGGCAGGAGGACCTGCGGGTCAACGGCTACGCCCTGCAGTGCCGGATCACGACCGAGGATCCCGCGAACGGCTTCCGGCCCGACACGGGGCGGATCACCGCCTACCGCTCCCCGGGCGGCGCCGGAGTGCGTCTCGACGGGGCGACCGCCCACGCCGGTGCGGAGATCACCGGCCACTTCGACTCGATGCTCGTCAAGCTCACGTGCCGCGGCTCGCTCTTCCCGATGGCGGTGCGTCGCGCCCGGCGGGCCCTGGCCGAGTTCCGCATCCGGGGCGTGCGCACGAACATCCCGTTCCTGCGCGCGGTGCTCGACGACGAGGCCTTCCTCGCGGGTGACATCGCCACCTCGTTCATCGAGGAACGGCCCGAGCTGCTCACCCCCCGGGAGAGCGCCGACCGCGGCACCCGGATGCTGCGCTACCTCGCGGACGTGACCGTCAACCGGCCGCACGGGCCCCGCCCGGCCCACCTCATCGCCCCGGGCAGCAAGCTTCCGGACGTCGACCTCTCGGTCGCCCCGCCGAACGGAACCCGCCAGCTCATCGCCGCCGAGGGCGCGGAGGGATTCGCCCGCCGGCTGCGGGAGCAGACCGCGGTCGCGCTCACGGACACGACCTTCCGCGATGCCCACCAGTCGCTGCTCGCGACCCGCGTGCGCACGGCCGACCTGGTCGCCGTCGCCCCGCACGTGGCCCGCACGACCCCCGGCCTGCTCTCGATCGAGGCATGGGGCGGGGCGACCTACGACGTCGCGCTGCGCTTCCTCGGGGAGGACCCGTGGCAGCGACTCGAACGCCTGCGGGAGGCGGCCCCGAACATCGCGCTGCAGATGCTCCTGCGCGGGCGCAACACCGTCGGCTACACCCCGTACCCGACCGAGGTGACCGACAGCTTCATCAAGGAGGCGGCGGAGACCGGGATCGACCTGTTCCGGATCTTCGACGCGCTCAACGACGTCGAGCAGATGGCCCCGGCGATCCGGGCGGTGCGCGAGACCCACGCCGTGGCCGAGGTGGCGCTGTGCTACACCGGCAACCTGACCGACCCGGGCGAGCGGCTCTACACGCTCGACTACTACCTGCGCCTGGCCGAGCGGATCGTCGCCGCGGGCGCCCACGTGCTCGCGATCAAGGACATGGCCGGGCTGCTCCGCCCGCCCGCGGCCGCGACCCTCGTGTCCGCGTTGCGGGAACGGTTCGACCTGCCCGTGCACCTGCACACCCACGACACCGCCGGCGGCCAGCTCGCCACTCTCCTCGCCGCGATCGACGCGGGCGTCGACGCCGTCGACGTCGCCAGCGCCCCGCTGGGCGGCACCACGAGCCAGGTCCCGGCCTCGGCGCTCGTGGCCGCGCTCGAACACACCGAGCGGGCACCCGAGGTGGAGCTGCGGGCCGTGACCGAGCTCGAGCCCTATTGGGAGGCGGTCCGCACCGCCTACGCGCCGTTCGAGAAGGGGCTGCGCGCCCCGACGGGGCGGGTGTACGACCACGAGATCCCCGGCGGGCAGCTGTCGAACCTGCGCCAGCAGGCGATCGCGCTCGGCCTGGGGGAGCGGTTCGAGCAGATCGAGTCGATGTACGCGGCGGCCGACCGCATCCTCGGGCACCTGGTCAAGGTGACGCCCTCCTCGAAGGTCGTGGGCGATCTCGCCCTCCACCTCGTGGCCACGGGCGCCGACCCCGCGGAGTTCGAGGCCGATCCCGGCTCCTTCGACATCCCGGACTCGGTCATCGCCTTCCTGCACGGCGAGCTCGGCACGCCCCCCGGCGGCTGGCCCGAGCCGTTCCGTACGCGGGCCCTGGCCGGGCGCCCCGGCCCCCGCCCGACGGCGCACCTGACGGACGAGGACCTCATCGAGCTCGGCGCCGACTCCGGCCGGCGCCGCGACCGCCTGAGCCGGCTGCTGTTCCCGGGCCCGGCAGCCGCCTTCGAGCAGCTGCGCACCGAATACGGCGACGTCTCCGTGATCGACACGATCGACTACCTCTACGGGCTCGACCACGGGCGGGAGGTCGTGGTCACCCTCGACCGCGGCGTACGCCTGCTCATCAACCTCGAGGCGATCTCCGAGCCGGACGACCGTGGAATGCGCACGGTCATGGCGACCCTGAACAATCACCTGCGCCCCGTCGAGGTTCGAGACTCCTCCGCGACCGTGACGGCCGAGACGGTCGAGAAGGCCGACCCGTCCCGCCCCGGTCACATCGCGGCCCCGTTCGCGGGTGCCGTGACCCCCGTCGTCGAGGTCGGCGAGGAGGTCGAGGCCGGGCAGTCGGTCGCGACGATCGAGGCGATGAAGATGGAGGCCTCGATCACCACCCCCGTGGCCGGCACCGTGCAGCGGGTGCCGGCGGGCACCTCGCGCCCGGTCGACGGCGGCGACCTCGTGCTCGTCGTCGACGAGGCCTGAGCACGCCGGCGGGCCCGGGGCGGCGTTCTCCACCCCGGGCCCGCCGGGATCGATAGGGTTGGTTCATGGCACGCTACTTCGATGTCCATCCCGTCAATCCACAAGTGCGGAGCATCCGCGCGGCCGCCGAGATCCTGCGCGAGGGCGGCATGATCGCCTATCCCACGGACTCGATGTACGCCCTCGGGTCGGCCCTGGGGAACCAGTCCGGCAAGGAGCGGATCCTGCGGCTGCGGGGGCTGGGGGACCGGCACGACTTCACGCTCGTGTGCGCCGACTTCTCCCAGCTCGGCCAGTTCGTGCACATCTCCAACCGGGTCTTCCGGGCCGTGCGGGCGGCGACCCCGGGCCAGTACACCTTCATCCTGCCCGCCACGAAGGAGGTGCCCCGGCAGTTCCTCCACCCGAAGAAGAAGACCGTCGGGGTCCGCATCCCCGAGCACCCCGTGGTCAAGGCCCTGCTCGAGGAGCTGGGGGAGCCGATCCTCTCCTCCACGCTCATCCTGCCGGGGCACGAGGGTGCGCTCACCCAGGGCTGGGAGATCAAGGATCTCCTCGACCACGAGCTCGATGCCGTGATCGATTCCGGTGACGTCTTCGGGGAGCCGACGACCGTCGTCCAGTTCATCGACGACGCCCCCGAGGTGCTCCGCGTCGGTGCGGGCGACCCCGCCCCGTTCGAGTGACCTGACGTGACCACCGGGGCCGGGCCTCCCTTCCTGTGGGGCGCCGCGACGGCCGCCTACCAGGTCGAGGGGGCCGCGGCCGAGGGCGGGCGCACGCGCTCCATCTGGGACACGTTCTCCCACACTCCCGGGCGGACCGCGCGCGGGGAGACCGGCGATGTCGCCGCCGGGCACTACCACCGCCTGATCGACGACATCGAGCTCATGGCCGCGCTCGGGCTCCAGGCCTACCGGTTCTCCACCTCGTGGTCGCGGATCGTGCCGCACGGGCGGGGCCCGGTGAACCCGCTCGGCATCGACTTCTACTCCCGGCTCATCGACGGCCTCCTCGAGGCGGGCATCGAGCCGGTACTCACGCTCTACCACTGGGATCTGCCGCAGGAACTCGAGGACGCCGGCGGCTGGCCCGAACGCGAGACCGCCTACGCGTTCGCCGACTACGCCGGCGAGGTCGCCCGCCGGCTCGGCGACCGGGTGAGCCTGTGGACGACGGTCAACGAGCCGTGGTGTTCGGCCTACCTCGGCTACGGCTCGGGCGTGCACGCCCCGGGCCGGAGCGAGCCGGCGGCGGCGCTGGCGGCCGCCCATCACCTCAACCTCGCCCACGGGCTCGCCACCCAGGCGATCCGATCGGTGCTCGGCGACGACACCCCGGTCTCGGCCGCGCTCAACGTGCACGTCGTGCGCCCGGACGATCCGGGCGATCCGCGCGACGTGGACGCCGCCCGCCGGATCGACGCCGTGGGCAACCGCATCTTCCTCGACCCGATGACCGGTCACGGGTATCCGCCGGACCTGCTCGCCGACGTCGCCCACGTGAGCGACTTCGACTTCGTGCGCGCCGGCGACCTGCGCCGGATCGGGCAGCGGCTCGACGCACTCGGGGTCAACTACTACACGACCTCCCGCGTGCGCTTCGCTCCCGGACGCCGACCGGACGCCGGCGGCGGCCACGGCGCGGGGAACCCCTGGGTGGGTGCGAGCGACATCGAGTTCCTCGACCCGCCGGGGGAGCGCACCCAGATGGGCTGGCTGGTCGAGCCGGCGGGCCTGACCGAGGTGCTGGTGCGGCTGAGCGCCGAGCACCCGCGGCTGCCGCTCATCGTCACCGAGAACGGCGCGGCCTATCCGGACGAGCTGGGCGCGGACGGACGGGTGCGCGACGTCGAACGCGAGGCGTACCTGCGGGCGCACATCGGCGCCGTCGAGCGGGCCCGCGCCGGCGGGGCGGACGTGCGCGGCTACTTCGTGTGGTCGCTGCTCGACAACTTCGAGTGGTCCTTCGGATACGACCGCCGCTTCGGGATCGTCCACGTCGACTTCGACACGCTCCGGCGCACCGTCAAGGACTCCGGCCGCTGGTATGCGGACATCATCGCCGCCGGTGGCCCCGCCGGCACCTGAACGGAGACGAGGATCGGCGTATCGTCGATATCGGGTCGGGCACCGGCGTCGCCCGAAGGAACTCGCCGGTGAGCCGCCAGGTGGGCGCGCCCGGCCGACCTGGGAGGTCGCCATGCCAGCGGAATCCATGTACCACCCCACCACGCCCGAGATCGCGGACAGGCGCAAGGGGCTCGCGCCGCGCACGCACGAGGCGTACGAGGCGTTCTCCGCGGCCGTCTTCGCCGACGGCGCCCTGTCGGAGCAGACGAAGCAGCTCATCGCCGTCGCGGTGGCCCACACCACCCAGTGCCCGTTCTGCATCCGGGGCCATACCCGCCTCGCCCGCCGCCGGGGAGCGAGCGACGAGCAGATCATGGAGGCGATCTGGGTCGCCGCGGAGATGCGTGCGGGCGGGGCCTACGCCCATTCGACGCTCGCGCTCGAGGAGCTCTCCCACGATCCGCGCCGCCCGTAGTCCCGCGCGCCCGGTGTCCGGTCATCGACACACGGAACCGATGGCGGGGGAGTCGCGCGTGTTCCACTTCGTCTCCACGTGGGTGGCCCCGGCCCCGGCGGAGGCGGTCTGGCGCGTGCTCGCCGAGGTCGAGGCGTGGCCGGACTGGTGGAGCGGGATCGAGTCGGTCCGGTCGTCGGCGCCGTCGACGGATGCCGAACCGCAGGCGGCGCAGGTGGTCGTGCGCAGCCCGCTCGGCTATCGGCTCCGGTTCACCCTCGAACTGACCCGATCCGAGCCGCCGTGGCGATCGACGTTCGGGGTGCGCGGGCAGCTGCGGGGGAGCGGCTTCTGGGCCGCCGACCCCGCCGACTCTGCCGCCGCTTCCGATGCCGCCGACGGCGCCCCGGTGACCAGGATGCGGATCGGGTGGTGCGTCGTCTCGGATCGTCGGCTCGTGCGCCTGCTGGCGCCGCTCGCCCGCTGGGCACACGGGCGGATCATGGCCGCCGGCAGCGCCGGCCTGGCGCGACGGCTGCGTGAGCAGCCGCCGGCCGGGCTCAGTCGGTGACCGCGCCCGCCCCCTTGACGCCCGGGCACGCCTGGTCGCCGCACGGTGGCACGGAGTCGTGGTGGCCGGCCTCGACGAGGAGCCGGTACTCCTCGACGACGGCGGGCGCCCCGGGTAGGTGGTTCGGGAAGATCGTGTCCTCCTCGAGCACCACGCCGGTGTCCGGGTCGAGGAGGACGACGATCTCGATCGGAATCTCGGTGCCCTCGTCGACGACGACCCGCGTGGCGCCGAACGCGAGACCGTCGCGGCCGAGCCGGTCGGTGGCCTGGCCGTAGGAGGTGACGTCGCCGGCGAGTGCGAAGGCGTCGACATAGGTGGCGCGGTCCTCGGCGGTCAGTCGCGGTGCCAGCGAGGAATAGTCGCTCAGCAGGTAGTTGCCCGGGTAGCGGCCCGCGGTACCGCCGAAGCGAGTCGTGCTCTCCAGCAGCTCCTCGGCCGTGCCCGGAACTGTGGCCCCGGCGGGCGACCACTCCTCGCCGGGCCCGTACACGCTCCCCGGTTCCGGCACGCCGTTCCGCACGGCGAGTTCCCCGCCGGAGCCATCGCTCCCGTCACCCCACCGGTAGTAGTCGTACTCTCGGCGGATGAGTCGGTCGACCTCCCAGTGGCCGTCGGAGACCTCGGTCTCGCCCATGGAGTAGCCGACCGACCGCCAATGGCTGAAGAAGTACCGGTCCGTCTCGGGCTCCGCGGGCGCGGCCCGCAGGTCGGCGGCGAGCCGGGCGAGTTCGGCGCCGGCGGGGACCCCGTCGGGCTGCTCGAAGTCGAGCATCGGGATAGCCGCGGCCGGGGGAGTCGTCAGGCCGCCGTCGACGAGGCTCGGGAGCACGCCGACGAGGCCGAGCACGAGCACCGCGGCCGCTCCGGTGAGCACGAGCCGCCGGCCGGTGTGCCGCCTCGGGACAGCGCCGGGCGCTGGCTCCGTCGTGTTGTCGGCGCGGTACTGCGCGTGGATCCGCGCGCGGGTCCGGTCAGCGGTGGCGGGGTCCGTGCCGGTCCAGCCGGCCGCCGGGTCGAGGTCGGCGAGGTCGCGAAGGAGGGTGCTGTCGCTGGTGATCATGAGAGGACTCCTTTGGGGAGCGGCTCGGCGCGGAGCGGGCCGGGGTCGGGGAGGCGTTCGAGCAGGTGGAGGAGGTGGCGGCGGGCGCGCAGCAGGCGCATGCGGAAGGTCCCGGTCTGGCAGCCGAGCACGCCGGCCGCCTCCTTCGGACTCAGCCCGTCCCAGGCCACCAGCGCGAGCACCTCCTGCTCGCCGGGGGTGAGCCTGGCCCAGGCGCGGGTCAGGTCGGTGCGGGTGGCCACGGTTCCGGCCAGTTCCTCACTCGGACCGGTGGGTTCGGCGGCGAGTCGCACCTGGAGGGAGTTCCAGCGGCCTGCCGTGCGGATGCTGCGCAGCAGCACGTTTCGGGCGATGCCGAACAGCCAGGGCCGCGGCTCCGCGGGCGCGTCGTCCAGGCGGCGCCAGGCGGTCAGGAACGTCTCGGCCACGACGTCCTCGACGTGTGACGGGGGCACGCGCCGGTAGACGAATCGTTCGAGATCGGCGCGGTGCGCCGCGTACAGGCGATTGAACCGTTCTTCATCGGACATGGGCGACCACCGGGGAGTAGGGGACGGGCGTGCTCTCACCCGGTACGTCTCCGGCAGGTGGGCTCTCGTCACATCCATGATGCCGATCGTTGCGCCGCACCGCGGCGAGGTGGCCCGCCGGTGGGATGGATGGGAGTCGACCCACTCGAATCGCGACAGCGACCCATCAAACCGAGTGATGCTATGCTGTCAGAATGCGCACGACGGTCACGTTGGACGCCGACACCGAGGCGTTGGTGCGCCGGCTCATGGCCGAGCGTGGAGTCTCGTTCAAGCGAGCGTTGAACGACGCCATTCGTGCGGGGGACCCCTCGAAGGCGCCGAAGCGGGGGAGGATCACTCGAACGCGGCGCATGGGCGCGCCGTCCGTGGACCTGGATCGCGCGTTGAGCCTGGCCGGCACGCTCGAGGACGACGAACTGATCCGGCGCCTGCAGGTGGGCACGTGAGGGTGGTCGACGCGAACGTTCTGCTGTACGCGGTGAACGAGGACGCCAGGAACCACGCCTCCGCCCTGGAGTGGCTCGAACGAGCGCTCGCGGGGGAGGATACGGTCGGCTTCGGCTGGATCGCGATCGTGGCGTTCGTGCGGCTGTCGACCCGGCCCGGAATCTTCAGTGCGCCGCTGTCGAGCGCGGAGGCGTTCGCGCAGGTCGACGACTGGATCTCGGCACCGGGCGGCCGCATCCTCCATCCCGGCGAGCGGCATCTCGGCATCCTGTCCTCGTTGCTCGACGAGCTCGGCACTGCGGGCAACCTCGTCAACGACGCGCACCTCGCCGCGCTCGCGGTCGAGCACCGCGCGAGCATCGTCAGCTACGACAACGACTTCTCCCGCTTCGACGTCCGCCGGCACACACCCGAGCAGCTCCTGCGGTGACCAGGGAACCGGCGGTGACCAGGGAACCGGACGCAAGCCGGATCAGCCGGCCGGAACCGAGCGCGGACGTTCGAGCGTGACACCACAAATGACATAATGCACATTATCGGAGTTGGATGATCGGACGTCGACGAGCCTCAGGGCGCCACGAAGCCAAGGTGCGCCTGTGCCGCCCGGTCGAAACTCGCGACCTCATGGCAGCCACGCGCTGCGCAGTGCGCCGCGATCATGGCGTCCGGGAACTGAGCGCCGGTCGAGGCCAGTGCCAACGCCTGCCGCACGACCTCGCGGTCCTGGATCTCGACGCCGTCCCGGTCGAGCAACTCACTCAGGGCGGTCAGAACATCGGCCGGCGCGAGTCGGTAGGCCCGCGTGAGCACCCAGTAGGCCTCCGCGAGCACGACGGTCGTGACATAGCCCGGATCGTTCACCGTCATCCGCGTGAACAGCGCGAGCGCACGTCTGCCCTGCTCCGGCTCGTCCTGAACGAGGAACCGAACCAGAACGTTCGTGTCCACTCCGATCATTGCGTTCCGCGCGCTCCCGCGGCGATCGCGGAGTCCATCTCCTCGAGCGAGATGCTCGGTCCCGCATACGCCAGGCATCCTGCGAGCTCCTCGACCCGCCGGCAGCGCTCTCCCACCGCGAGGGAATTCGCCGTGCCCGGTAACTTTCGGGCTCGGGCGGCCATTCCCTAATATGAGCACGGATGAGCAACCGACACCCGACATGACCGGTCGGCCCGAGGCGCAGCGGTTCGCGCACCTGTGGGACGAGTGCAGCGGCCGCGTGCTCGCATACGCCATCCGCCACGTCGGTCCGGATCTCGCCGAGGAGGTCGTCGCCGAGACGTTCCTCATCGCGTGGCGTCGGCTCGCCGTCGTCCCCGGGGAGCCGCTGCCCTGGCTGCTCGTCGTCGCCCGCAACACGATCCGCTCCCAGCGACGCTCCAGCTATCGCCGGCGTGCCCTGGAGACGGAGCTCGCCCGGCTCGAACGCTCGACGGCGTCCGGGGTCGGTGTCGACGTGCACGTCGTCGAACGGGACGTCCTGCTGCGCGGGCTCGCCCAGCTCGGCCCACGCCAGCGCGAGGCCCTGCTGCTCATCGCCTGGGACGGACTGAGCTACGAGCAGGCCGCGGCCGTGGCCGGATGCTCCCTCGGCGCGTTCAAGGTGCGTGTGCACCGCGCCCGGGACCGGCTCCGGCGAGAGATCGACATTCCCCGGTCGGCCGGCGCCGACTCCCCCGGCACCGGATCGATCGACACCCTGCACGGACTCCTCCCGGAAGGACGGACATCATGAACTCCACGGCCGACCCCATGGACCTGCTCGAGCGGATGCGTCCCGGGCCACAGGGCGACCGCGCGGCGCTGGCCCGGATCCGCGCGAGCCTCGACGAGGCGATCATCCGGGACGACGGGGTCTCCGCCGGTCCGCCCCGGCGCCCCACGGGCACTCGCCGGCGGGCGGGGCGGCGAGTCCGGCCGCGGCCGCTGCTGCTGGCCGGGGCCGCCGCCGCCGTCGCCGTGGGCGCGCTCATCCTCGCTCCGGCGCTGCGCCCGACACCGGCGCAGGCGGCCACGCCGCCGATGCTCACCTACTCGGCCTCGGCGATCGGGTCGGTCGCGGACGGCAGCGCTCCCTCCGGAGCACCCGTGGCCGCGGACCTGGCGGCCGTCGCCGCGGCCACGCCGGTCGCCGAGCACGCCGGTGACGTCTCCCTCGTCGAGTCCGCGTACTGGGCACTCGAGGCCGTCCACGAGGACGAGCGGACCCGCCTCGTCGTCGCCCCCGTCGAACGCCGGACCTGGGCGAGTACGACGGACGGGAGCATGCGCTTCCGGGAGGTCCGCGGGACCGCGTTGAGTCGGGACGGCTCCACGAGCCTTCCGGACGTCGACCTCTCGGGTCCGGCGCTCCTCGACTACGAGCTGCCCGCCGATCACGACGCGGGGGCGCTCCGGGCGGACCGGCTTCCGCGAGACCCGGGGCCCCTGCTGGAGGCCGTCTCCCACGCCCGGGGACCGCACACATGCGACCTGGGGGTGGCCGCCGCGCGGATCGACTGCCTCGCCGACGCGCTCGCGATGATGGTCCGGACACGGCCCGTGCCGCCGGACCTGCTCGCGGCGTTCTGGGACTCCCTGGCCCGACAGGACGACCTGTACTCGCTCGGCACCACGACCGATCGCCTCGGCCGCGACGGCGTCACCCTCGCCTACCTCTCCCCCGAGACGGGAACCGTGAGCGTGCTCATCGCCGACCCCGTGACGGGCGCGCTCCTGGGGACCGAGGGCGTGGACCTGACCGGCGCGGCCACCGGCTCCGACTCCCCCGCCGTGTTCTGGCTCGAGGCCTTCGAGCCGGCCCGGTGGGTCGGCGGCCTCGACGAGTCCTGATCGTCGCCGTGGCCGCGGGGGCAGGCCCTCCCCCGCGGCCGCGCCCCGGCGACACTCCCCCGGCACGGCTGCGCGCCGCCCGCCGGGCCTGCGATGATGGGCCCGTGCGCAGGATCATCCAGAGTCAGAAGCTGAAGAACGTCCGCTACGACGTGCGCGGCCCCATCCTCGAGGAGGCCCAGCGCCTCGAGGCCATGGGACACCGCATCCTCAAGCTGAACGTCGGCAACACCGCCCCGTTCGGGTTCGATGCTCCCCCCTCGATCCTCGCCGACGTCGTGCACCACCTGCCCGAGGCGCAGGGGTACTCCGACTCCCGCGGCATCTTCTCGGCCCGCACCGCCGTGGCGCAGTACTACCAGTCCCACGGCCTGACCGATACGCACGTGGACGACGTCTTCATCGGCAACGGCGTCTCCGAGCTCATCTCGATGGTGCTGCAGACCTTCGTCGACACCGGCAACGAGATCCTCGTGCCCGCCCCGGACTATCCCCTGTGGACGGGGGCCGTCTCGCTCGCCGGCGGTACGCCGGTGCACTACCTGTGCGACGAGGTGAACGGGTGGATGCCCGACCTGGCCGACATCGAATCGAAGATCACCCCGAACACCCACGGGCTCGTGCTCATCAACCCGAACAACCCGACCGGTGCCGTCTACAGCGAGGAGATGGTCCGGGCGCTCGTCGACATCGCCCGCCGCCACGACCTGACGATCTTCAGCGACGAGATCTACGAGAAGATCCTCTTCAATGGTGCCCGCCACCACCACACGGCGACCTTCGCGGCGGACGACGTCTTCTGCCTGACGTTCTCGGGACTGTCGAAGGCCTACCGGGTCTGCGGCTACCGCGCGGGCTGGCTGCTCGTCTCCGGTCCGAAGCATCTCGCCTCGGACTTCCTCGAGGGCCTCACCCTCATGGCGAACATGCGCATGTGCGCGAACGTTCCCGGTCAGCACGCGATCCAGACGGCGCTCGGCGGCTACCAGTCCGTCGAGGAACTCATCGTGCCCGGCGGGCGGTACTACGACCAGTCGATGCTCGCGGACCGGCTGCTCAACGAGATTCCGGGCGTCTCCTCCGTTCGACCGGACGGTGCGCTGTATTGCTTCCCGCGGCTCGATCCCGAGGTCTACCCGATCGAGGACGACGAGAAGTTCGTCATCGACCTCCTGCGGACCAAGCACCTGCTCGTGACCCATGGGCGCGGCTTCAACTGGCCCGCCCCGGACCACTTCCGGCTCGTCACCCTGCCCGACGTGGCGACGCTCGAGGAGGCCATCGGGCGCATTGCGGAGTACCTTGAGGAGATGCGCCTCCGGCGGCGCTGACCGATCGAGGAGGCGGCCATGGCCCGAGAATTCCAGGTGACATTCGACGCCGCCGATCCGGCCGCGCTCTCGACCTTCTGGGCCGAGGTGCTCGGGTACCGGCTTCCGGCACCCCCGGGTGTCGAGGTCGAGGAGGGGCGGGACGTCCTCGCCGCGTGGGAGGAGTTCCTCACCCGGGCGGGCCTGCCGGCGGAGGAGCACAACTCCGCAGCGGCGCTCGAGGACCCGGACGGCGCCGGTCCGCGCCTGTTCTTCCAACGGGTGCCCGAGCCCAAGACGGCGAAGAACCGCGTGCACCTCGACGTGCGGGCCGCACCCGGGCTCGCCGGGGCCGAGCGGATGGCCGCGCTCGAGGTCGAGTGCGCGCGGCTCGTCGCGCTCGGAGCACGCCGACTCGAGCGGTTCGAGCCCGCTCCCCCGCTCTCGAACGGCTTCATCGTCATGGCCGACCCCGAGGGCAACGAGTTCTGCCTCGATTAGCGCACCCGGCTCCCGATCAGTGTCCGTGCCACGTCCCGAGCGTCGCGGCGATCCCTTCCAGCTCGTGAGCACCACCGGCGACCCGCATGACCGCGTCGAAGGCCTCGTCGTCCGGCGCCTGCAGATCGACACGGTTGAGCCCGTAGAAGACCACCGTCGCAAGCCACCCCAGGCGCTTGTTGCCGTCGACCAGCGGATGATTGCCGACGATGGATTGCAGGAGGGCAGCGGCCTTGAGGTCGAGGGAGGGGTACGCGTCCACGCCGAAGAGCCGTACGCCCGGCCGGTGCGCGGCCGAGGCGAGGAGACCCAGGTCGCGAACGGGGCCGACCCGGAGGTCACCGACGAGGCCGAGGAGATCCTCGAGGGTGAGGAGCGTGGTCACCGACCCAGGCGCTCGAGCACATCCGCGTATCGGTGGCGCGCGCGTTCTGACAACTCGGCGACCCTCCCTTCGTGCCCGCTCCGGGCGGCGGCCTCACGGATCGCTCGCAGGACCGCCTCGTTGCGGCTGATCCCCTCGTCGGCGGCGAGCTGCGCCAACGCACGCTCGTCCTCCGCGCTCAGCCGTAGTGTCATCGCCATCACTCGACGGTACCACTGTGGTATCAGATCTCCCAGGTGGTCCGTGCATCCGTCCCCCATCGGGGCGGCGGGTTCACCGACCGACGTAGGCCGCCAGGTGCTCGCCGGTGAGTGTCGATCGGTCCGCCACGAGTTGGGCCGGGGTGCCCTCGAAGACGACGCGCCCGCCGTCGTGGCCGGCTCCCGGGCCGAGGTCGATGATCCAGTCCGCGTGGGCCATGACGGCCTGGTGGTGTTCGATCACGATGATCGACTTGCCTGCGTCCACGAGCCGGTCGAGCAGCCCGAGCAGGTGGTCGACGTCGGCCAGGTGCAGTCCCGTCGTCGGCTCGTCGAGCACGTAGATCCCGCCCCGCTCGCCCAGGTGCATGGCGAGCTTGAGGCGCTGCCGCTCCCCGCCCGAGAGGGTCGTGAGCGGCTGGCCCAGCGTGAGGTAGCCGAGGCCGACCTCGTCGAGCCGGCGCGCGATCGTGGCTGCGGCCGGCACGGCCCCCTCCCCCGCGAAGAACTCGTGGGCGCCCGCCGCGGGCAGGGCGAGCACCTCGGCGATGTTCCGACCCGCGATGCGATAGTCGAGCACCTCGGCCTGGAAACGCTTGCCGCCGCACTCCTCGCACGGTGATTCGACCGTGGCCATGACACCGAGGTCGGTGTAGATCACGCCGGCGCCGTTGCAGACCGGGCATGCGCCGGCCGAGTTGGAGGAGAACAGCGCGGGCTTGACGCCGTTCGCCTTCGCGAAGGCCTTGCGGATCGGATCGAGCAGGCCCGTGTAGGTGGCCGGATTCGATCGCCGGGAACCGCGGATCGCCTGCTGGTCGACCGTCACGACGCCGTCCAGGCCCGAGATCGAGCCGTCCACGAGGGAGCTCTTGCCCGAGCCCGCGACGCCCGTGAGCACGGTGAGCACCCCGAGCGGGATGTCGACGTCGACGCCGGCGAGGTTGTGGGTGGCGGCGCCCCGGACCGGCAGCCGGCCCGCGGGCGTGCGCACGGCCGCCTTGAGCCCCACCCGGTCGTCCAGGTGCCTCCCGGTCAGGGTGTCCGAGGCGCGCAGGCCCGCCACGTCGCCGCGGTAGACGATGTGCCCGCCGGCCGATCCCGCGCCGGGTCCGAGGTCGACCACGTGATCGGCGATCTCGATCATCTCCGGCTTGTGCTCGACCACGAGCACGGTGTTGCCCTTGTCCCGCAGCCGCAGCAGGAGGGTGTTCATGCGTTCGATGTCGTGCGGGTGCAGGCCGATCGTCGGCTCGTCGAACACGTAGGTCACGTCGGTCAGGGCCGAGCCGAGGTGCCGGATCATCTTCGTACGCTGGGCCTCCCCGCCCGAGAGCGTGCCCGCGGGCCGGTCGAGGGAGAGGTAGCCGAGGCCGATCTCCACGAAGGAGTCGAGGGTCGCCGAGAGGGAGTCGAGCAGCGGCGCCACCGACGGCTCGTCGAGCCCGCGGATCCACTCGGCCAGATCGGAGATCTGCATCCCGCTCACGTCGGCGATGCTCCTCCCGGCGACGAGTGAGGAGCGGGCGGTCTCGTTCAGCCGGGTGCCCCCGCAGTCCGGGCACGTGCCGAACGTGATCGCCCGGTCGACGAACGCGCGGATGTGCGGCTGCATCGCGTCGTGGTCCTTGCTCAGGAACGACTTGCGGATCTTCGGCACGAGTCCCTCGTAGGTGACGTTGATGCCCTCGACCTTGATCTTCACCGGTCCGGAGTACAGCAGGGCGTCGAGCTCCCGCGTCGAGAAGTCCCGGATCGGCGTGTCCGGATCGAAGAACCCGGCCCCCCGGAAGATCCGGCCGTACCAGCCGTCCATGCTGTAGCCGGGGATCGTCAGGGCGCCCTCGTTGAGGGACTTGTCCGCGTCGAACAGGGCGGTCACGTCGAAGTCGCTCACCTGCCCGCGGCCCTCGCACTGGGCGCACATGCCGCCGAGGACGCTGAAGTCGCGGCGTTCCTTGACCTTCTTGCCCTCCTTCTCGAACGTCACCGCCCCCGCCCCGCTGATCGAGGCGACGTTGAAGGAGAAGGCCTGCGGCGACCCGATATGCGGGGTTCCGAGCCGGCTGAAGAGGATTCTCAGCATCGCTGCGGTGTCGGTCACGGTCCCCACGGTCGAGCGCGGATCGGCGCCCATGCGTTCCTGGTCGACGACGATCGCGGTCGTCAGCCCGTCCAGCACGTCCACGTCGGGCCGGGCCCGGTTCGCCATGAAGCCCTGCAGGAACGCGCTGTAGGTCTCGTTGATCATCCGCTGCGACTCGGCGGCGATCGTGGCGAACACGAGCGAACTCTTACCGGAACCCGAGACGCCGGTGAACACGGTCAGGCGCCGCTTGGGCAGCTCCACCGAGACGTCGGCGAGGTTGTTCTCGCGCGCGCCGACGACTCGGATGAGGTCGTGGCCGTCGGCGAGCGGACGGGTGGACGGGGCGGACGGGGCGGACGTCGTCATGGTCGCCTTTCAGCACGGGCGTCGGTGGTCGGTCGGGCTAGGCCTGGTTGATGCGCAGCAGGTTGCCGCTCGGGTCCCGGACCGCGGCGTCGCGCACCCCGTAGAACTGATCGGCCGGCTCCTGCAGGATGTCGGCCCCCGCGGCGACGAGCCGCTCGAACAGTCCGTCCAGGTCGTCGGTCGCGAGCGTGAGCCCGGCGTAGCTGCCCTTGGCGATGAGCTCGAGCACGGTGCGCCGCTCGTCCTCGGTCAGCCCGGGGTCGACCGCGGGCGGATGCAGCACGATGGTGGTCTCGGGCCGGCCGGGAGGGCCGACGGTGATCCAGTGCAGACCGTCGTTCTCGACGTCGCGGTGGACCTCGAAACCGAGGACGTCGCGGTAGAACCGGATCGCGGCGTCCGGGTCCGTCTGGGGCAGGAAGGCATGGTGAATGGTGATCGTCATGGCTGCACGCTATGCCGTGCGACGTCGCGGCGCTTCTCGATTTCCGACGTGTCCCGGATCGGGCGGCTCACCTGCTTGGCGTGGCAGGCGGGGATACCCGCGGTCTCGTCGGCGTGGCGGCGCCGGTACTCGCTCGGCGTGACCCCGACGAGCTCGGTGAAGCGGGTGCTGAAGGTTCCCAGGGAGGAGCCGCCGACGGCGAAGCACGCCTCGGTCACGGTGACGTCGCCGCGGCGCAGCAACGCCTTCGCCCGCTCGATCCGGCGGGTCATGAGATAGCTGTAGGGAGACTCGCCGAAGGCTCGCCGGAACTCCCGGCTCAAATGCCCCGCGGACATGAACTCCCCGGCCGCCAACGTCGGCACGTCGAGCGGGGAGGCGTATTCCCGGTCGATGCGGTCGCGGACTCGCCGCAGGCGCACGAGTGCGGCGAGTCGCTCCTGCTGTTCCGCGCCGCCCACGCCGACGATCCTTCCACGAAGCCGCTCCTGCTCCAAGCGCGCACCGGGATCCGGTTGCCGCCCGCTTCGCCCCGCCGGTCACTACGCTGGCCCCATGCGCATCCTCCTCGTTCCCGGTCTCTGGCTCGACGCCTCCTCCTGGTCCGGGGTGGTGCCGCTGCTCGAGGTGATCGATCATCATGCCCATCCCGTCACCCTGCCCGGCGCCGGGCGCTACGACGGGCGCCGCAGCGAGGTCACCCTCGCCGATCAGATCGCCGCGGTGGTCGAGTTGATCGACGGGCTCGATGACGACGTCGTGCTCGTGGGGCACTCCGCGGGCGCCGCCGTGGTCCACGCGGCCGCGGACGCTCGCCCGGAACGCGTCGCCCGGCTCGTCTACGTCGACGCCGTGCCCGGCGGTCCCGGCTCACGGGTCGCCCCCGACCTGCCGGTCACCGGCGGGGTGATCCCGCTGCCCGACTGGGACGTCTTCGAGGAGGCGGACCTCGTGGACCTGACCGAGGAGCTGCGGGCGGACCTGCGCGCCCGGGCGATCCCGGCCCCGGCCCGGGTCGCCTCGGACGAACTCGACCTCCACGACGAGGCCCGCTTCACGATCCCCGCGACCGTCGTCTCGTGCGAGTTCACGCCCGAGCAGCTCCGCGCGTGGATGGCCGCGGGCGAGCCCGCGACCGCCGAACTCGCGCGCATGGACGACGTCACGATCGTTCACCTGCCGACGGGCCACTGGCCGCAGTTCACCCGCCCGGGCGATCTGGCCGCCACCCTCGCCAGGGTCGTCGGGCCCGCCTGAGCACGACCGCGAGGTGGGCGGCCCGCCCGTCGCCTCGAGGTCGCCGACGACCGCTTCACACGGATGCGGGCTCCGGCGTCTCGATCGCCCTCCTGAGGAGGTGCGCCGGAAGGATGGACAGGGCCGCGACCGCGAGCCCGAGTCCGAGCCGGCCCGCCGCGTACAGGGCACCGGTCATGATGAGGCAACCGGCGCAGGCGGCGAGCGCCAGGACACCGCCGCGCACGGATCGACCCTGCCGGTGATTGCGGCGCAGCGCCCAGCTGCACAGCAGGATGAGCGAGCCGATGACGACGAGCGCGAACACCTCCGCCGCGGCACCCCACCCCGCTGCCGACAATCCCACTCCGATCGCCAGGAGGATGACGTAGCCGATCAGTCCCACCATTGCACCGATCCCCATCTGCACAGGACTGCTACGTCTGCCGCCGTGGACGTTCCCTCGAGTCCACCCCCACCAGCACACTTTCACCCTAGCGCCACGACTCGGACTGTCAAGGGACCGACGCCGCAACGCCCACCCTCAGGCCTCGCGCCACCAGGTGTCGTCGGGGCCGATCGGCTGCCGGCGCTTGTGCCGGCTGGCCCAGAACTTCGCCTCGAGGTCCGCGGCCGCGCGCTCCTCGATCGTCTTGCCCTCGAGGTAGTCGTCGATCTGGTCGTAGGTCAGTCCGAGGCTCGCCTCGTCGCTCTGGCCCGGGTCCTGATCGAGCAGGTCGGCCGTCGGCACCTTCTCGTACAGCGCGGCCGGGCTGCCCGCGGCGACGAGCAGCGCCCGCCCCTGCCGCTTCGTCAGGCCGGCGAGCGGGGTGAGGTCGGCGGCGCCGTCCCCGAACTTGGTGTAGAAGCCCGTGACCGCCTCCGCGGCGTGGTCGGTGCCGAGCACCGCGAGCGAGCGCTCCCCCGCGATCGCGTACTGGGCGGTCATGCGCAGGCGGGCCTTGACGTTTCCGCGCGTGACGTCTCCCCACGCCGCGCCAGCGGCGCTCCCCTGCGCGACGAGCGCGTCCGTCGCCTCGCCGACGTCAAGGGTGATCACTTCATCCGGTTGAATGAAGTCGAGGGCCTTCTGCGCGTCGTCCTCGTCGAACTGGACCCGATACGGCAGGCGCACGGCGACGAAGACGACGCGGGCGCCGTCCGCACGCAGTTCGGTGACGGCTCGCTGGGCGAGCCGGCCTGCCAGGGTCGAATCCTGGCCGCCGGAGATCCCGAGCACGAACCCTCCCAGGCCCGTGCGCGCGAGGTAGTCCCGGAGGAAGTCGATCCGGCGGCGCAACTCCGCCGCCGGATCGATCCGGGGCCGCGCACCGACCGTCGCGATGATGAGTTCCTGGAGGCGATGCATGCCGCCCATCCTGCCGCACTTCCCCCCGCGGCGACTCCGCGCGCACCTGGGAATCCCCTGGGTGCGGCCTGCATGGAGGCCGGGGTGGTGACGCGCGCCACGGCCTCCGGGCGAGACGTTCACAGCACCTTCACCACCGCGTGGGAACATCGCTGCATGATCGGGCGTTATCCCCCATGCGACGCGCGGCCACCCCGCGCCCAGCACTAGCCAGAGGAGAGACACGATGGCCGAACGTTCACTGCGTGGATCCAGCATCGGATCCAAGAGTCTCGAGACGGAGTCCGGGGTCGAGTTCGCTCCCCGGGTCGAAGCGACCTACGACCTGCCCGACGGTCGTGTCGTCGTGGTGCCCTTCTCGGCCGAGGCCGAGATCCCCCCGGTCTGGGAGACCCCGGTCGGGGAGGGACTGCTCCGCGACGCCCAGCGCCCCGAGGACGCGCCCGGCAAGAAGCAGCGCACCCACTGGGACATGCTGCTCGAACGGCGTACCCGCGCCGAACTGCAGGAGCTGCTCGACGAGCGCCTCGACCTGCTCCGTTCCGGACAGTTGCGCCGCCGCAGCGCCTGAGCCACACCAGATTCCCGAACGGGGCGCCGCGGACCGCGGCGCCCCGTTCGGCTTCGCTTGCGTGACCGGGGCCCGGGATCCTCAGGCCGAGCGCGCGCCGGGCCGCACGAGGCCGCGCAGCTGCTGCCACCGTCGGGCCGCACCCCAGCCGGTCACCTTGACCAGCGCCTCGCGCACGATCGCCCCGGACATCTTCGACTGGCCCTCGGAGCGTTCGACGAAGGTGATCGGCACCTCGACGATCCGCCCGCCCGCCCGGTACACCCGCCACGTCATGTCGATCTGGAAGCAGTAGCCCTGGGAGTCCACCTCGTCGAGGTCGAGAGAGCCGAGCTGCCGCGCGGAATAGACCCGGAACCCGGCGGTGGCATCGCGCACGGGCAGGCCCATCGCCAGCCGCGTGTAGGTCGTCGCCCCGCGCGAGAGGAGCTGCCGGTGCAGCGGCCAGTTCTCGACCGCCCCGCCGGGCACCCACCGGGAGCCGATCACGAGGTCGGCCCCATCGGCCGCGGCGCGCAGCAGCGCCGGCAGGTCGAGCGAGCGATGCGAGCTGTCCGCGTCCATCTCCACGATCGAGGCGTACCCCCGCGCGAGCGCCCAGCGGAAGCCCGCGATGTACGCCCGCCCGAGCCCGTCCTTGGAGCTGCGGTGAAGCACCTGCACCCGCGGGTCGCCGGCCGCGTACTCGTCGGCCCAGCGGCCCGTGCCGTCCGGGGAGTTGTCGTCGACGATGAGCACGTCGACCTCGGGCACGTCCGCGCGCAGCGCGGCGAGCGTGATCGGCAGAGCCTCCCGCTCGTTATAGGTGGGGATGATCACCACGGTGCGCATGCAGTCCGTGCCTTTCCTCAGCGGTGACGGCGGTGGGAGACCACTCCCAGAGTGAACCCTATCCCGGTGAGCGCGAGCAGCAGGACGACGGGGGCGTCGCCCAGTCGGTCGGCGAGCGTGATCGAGGTGCGCAGCGGAAGGTCGGCCGCGAACTCCTCGGCCGTGTACAGCCCGGTCTGCTCCGAGACGGACCCGTCGGGCATGATCACCCCGGAGACGCCCACGGTGGAGATCTGAACGACCGCCCGGCCGTGCTCGACCGCCCGGAACCGGGACATCGCGAACTGCTGGGTCGATTCCGAGGTGTACCCGAACGTCGCATTATTCGTCGGCACGAGCAGGAACTCCGCGCCGGCGAGGGCGGCGTCGCGGGCCACCGAGTCGTAGGCGACCTCGAAGCAGATGATCGTTCCCACGTCGACCGAACGGTCCGCCAGCGGCACGGTCAGGTTCGCCACCTCCGTGCCCCGGGCCATGTCGACCTGGACCAGGTCGACCGCCGCGGAGAACTTCCGGGCGATCGAGCGCATCGGGATGTACTCCGCGAACGCCGCCGGGATCTGCTTGGCGTAGGCGTCCCCCGCCCCGGTGACCGGATCCCAGATGAGCATCTCGTTGTAGCGGGCGTCGTCGGTGTAGCGCACCGTGCCCACCAGGATCGGGACCCCGGCGCTCGCTGCCGCCTCCTCGACGAGCGCGCGGGCCTGCCGGTTCGAGCGGGGGTCGCGGTCCGCGGCGTTCTCGGGCCACACGACGAGGTCGACCGGTCCGTGTTCGGCGATGAGCCGCTGCGTGCCGCGGACGTGGTTGGTGGTCACCTGGAGGGCCTCGCCGAACGCGTCCAGCCCGGGCTCGGCCACGTTCCCCTGCACGGCCCCGACCCGCAGGGTGCCGGCCTCTGCCCGGGTGTCGAGGCCGATGAGCAGCGGGGCCCCGAGCCCGAGCGCGAGGATGAGCACGGCCGCCGGCACCCGCACGAGATCGAACCGGCGGGCCGCCTGCCAGCCGACCCCGGCGACGCCGCCGAGGAGGGCGACGACGAAGGACACGCCGATGGCGCCCACCACTCCGGCGAGTGCCAGGAGCGGGCCGTCCGTCTGGGAGAACGCGAGCCGCCCCCAGGGGAACCCGCCGAAGGGCCAGACCTGACGCACCTGTTCGGCGCTCGTCCAGGCGGCGGCGAAGGCGATCGCGGCGAGGAGGCCGCCCCGGCGCAGCCCGGGCATCCGCCGGATCCACGCGTAACAGGCGCAGCCCGCCGCCATGATCAGGCTCTCCGCGACCGACAGCGCGATCCAGGGTACGGGCCCGACCGCCTCGCGCGCCCACCACAGATGGGGCAGGAAGAAGCCGACGCCCCACGTGAAGCCGACCAGGACGGACCACCGGGCCGAGTCCCGGCGCAGGGCCAGGAAGAGCATCGCCATCCCCACGAGGGCCAGCGGCCACAGATTCCGCTGCGGGAACGCCGCGTCCGTGAGCACTCCGGCGAGGGCCGCCGACACGAGGGTGGTGAGGCGGCGCGGAGTGTGCATATGCTCCAGGATACGGTGCCGTCGCGACGCATCGGACGCGGGGTGGCGCGGCGAGGATGGCCCGGCCGGTCCGCGCGTCCTTCGGTCCGTCACGGCGCTGCCGTGGACGTTTTCTATGGAACTCGCGGATCCGGCCGGCCCGTGCTTCGTTGACGAAGCCACGCCTCACGAAGATACCGACGACACCGGCTTCACACAAACCCGCGTTCGTGCAGGTCAGCAACGTCTGCGCAGGTCAGACGCCCACGATCGGCGCGGGTGACTTGGGCCCCGTCGGCGTGTCAGGCTGGACGGGGAAGGATCGACTCGTCCCACGCGACGACCTCGCCGGCGGCGAGGGTGAAGGCGTGCACGGGGCGGACCTCGTCGGGGCCGAGCGCCGGGAGCAGCGGCGTGCCCGCGCGCGGATCGGTCGACCAGGACGCGACCCGCTCGTCCGGGGTCTGCACGGCGAGCGCCTCGACGGCCCAGCCGGCCACCGAGGCGGGAGAGCCGACGGCGATCGTGCCCCGCGGAATCGCGGCGGGCGGGCCGAGGCGCCAGACCTGACGACTGTGGGCGTTGAAGGCCGCCCGGGCCGTCAGCGGTGCGGGTCCGGTGCTCACGGCCGCCGTGATGGTCGACCACGGATCGTGCCAGTCCCGGCCGCCGCTTCCGAAGGCGACGAGCACCCCCTCGGCGACGAGGCGGGCGAGTGGGAGGGCGAATCCGCCGTCGGCTGCCGCGGTGACGACGACGGCGTGCGCGCGGACGATCGCCTCGACGTCGCCGTCGGTCAGGGTGAGCGATCCGGGCAGGTGCAGCCGCGGGGGCCCTCCGGCCACGGGGCCGGCGCTCGCTCGCTCGAGCGCGGCGCCGAGGGCTCCCGCCTCCCGCACGTGGACCGCGGCGATCTCGGTCACCTCGAGTCCCGGCGCGGCCAGGGTGGCCGGCGCCGCCACCTGTGCGGCGACGACTCCCGGGGGCACCGCGCCCTCCCCCGCGGGCGCCCACGCATCCGCGAAGGCCGGGGTCAGCAGCAGGCCGTCGAGGTCGACGACGGTCTCCGCCGCCAGCGTGTCGGCGGTGCTCTCCTGGCCGATCCAGGCGATCGTGCCCCGGTCGATGAGCACCGCGGTGGCGAATGGGTCGCCCACGGAGTGGATGGTGCCGTTGCGTAGCAGCAGAGTCATGCCCCCATTCTCACCCAGGAGGCACGCGCACCCGACGGCGGCCGCCGGTCCGTGTCGGGGCCGGCGGGCTCAGCCGAAGACGTCCTGGGCGACGACCCCGCGGCGCACGAGCCGGATGGCCGCCCGGGCCCGGTCGCGCTGCGCGGCGGTCGGGGCGGTGAGGGTGAGCTGGTCGAGCAGGTCGAGCACCTGCCGGGCCCAGCGGACGAAGTCACCCGCGGCGAGGTCGGCGCCGCTGAGCACGCTGTCGAGTCCGCCGCCGGAGGCCCAGCGCAGCATCGGGAGCACGAGCCCGAGATCGAGCGGGTCCCCGGCCGTCAGTCCCGTGCCGCGTTCGAGCGCGGCGACGTCGTGGCTCACCGCGACGGTCCGCAGGAGCGCCCGGCCCAGCTGCCCCTCCCGGCCACCGGGGACGGGTGGAAACGGGGAGACCTCGTCCCCGCGGGCCTCGTACAGCACCCCGGCGACGACGGCCGCGAGTTCCGGGGCGTCCAGGTCCTGCCAGAATCGTCCGCGCAGGCTCTCGGCGACGATGAGGTCACGCTCGGAGTAGATCCGGCGCAGCCGCCGCCCCTGCTCGGTCACGGTCAGCCCGCCCGCGCCCGCCGGCTCCTCCTCGGCGCCGGAGTCGTCGAGGTATCCGAGCGCGAGGAGGACCTCGCACACGCGGTCGAAGTCCCGGGCGATCGAGCTCGTGCGGCCCTCGATCCGGCGCATGAGCTTGTCGTGTTCGACCTTGAGCCGGTGCCATCGCTGCGCCCACCGGGCGTGGTCCTCCCGTTCGGCGCAGCCGTGGCAGGGGTGGGCCCGCAGCGCCGCCCGGAGGCGGGCGAGGTCGTCGTCCGAGCCGGCCCTCGAGGGCAGCCGCTCGGGGCCGGGAGCGGCGTGGGCGAGGGCGCCGAGCGCGGCCCGCATGCTCGCGCCGAGATCCTTGCGGTCGTGTGGACGACGCGGGTTGAACTGCTTGGGGATGCGCACCTGGGCGATCGCGCGGGTGCCGTACGGGAGCTCGGCGCCACCGAGGCGGCGGACCCGGGACTCGTCCGTGAGCACGAGCACGCTCGGCCCGTCGAGGTCGGCGCGGTCGGGGCGTTCGAGCACGACCGCATGCCCGGACCGGCGCCCGCCGGGCAGCTGGATGACGTCGCCCCGGCGCAACCCGGCGACCGCCTCCGCCACGGCCTCCCGCTGCTCCCGGGATCGGGAGCGGGAGAGCTCCTTCTCGCGTCGGCTGATGCGATCGCGCAGCTCGATGTACTCTCCGAAGTCGCCGAGGTGACACGACATCGCCTCGGCATAGCCCTCGAGGGCCTCGGTGTGCGCGCGCGCCTGCCGCGCCAGCCCGACCACGGCCCGGTCGGCCTGGAACTGGGCGAAGGAGGTCTCGAGGGTCTCTCGCGCCCGGGCCGCCCCCGTGGCGTCGATGAGGTTGACGGCCATGTTGTACGTGGGCCGGAAGGCGGACCGCAGCGGGTAGGTCCGTCGGGACGCGAGCCCGGCGATGCCCACCGGGTCCATCCCGGAGGAGTAGAGCACGACCGCGTGCCCCTCGACGTCGATCCCCCGCCGGCCGGCCCGGCCCGTGAGCTGGGTGTACTCCCCCGCCGTGACGTCCGCGTGGCGTTGGCCGTCCCACTTGTCGAGCTTCTCGAGCACGACGCTGCGCGCCGGCATGTTGATGCCGAGGGCGAGGGTCTCGGTGGCGAAGACGACCTTGATCAGCCCCGCCGTGAAGAGCGTCTCGACTGTCTCCTTGAAGACCGGCAGGAGGCCGGCGTGGTGGGAGGCGACGCCCGCGAGCAGGGCCTGTCGCCAGCTCCAGAATCCGAGCACCTCGAGATCCTCCCGCGGGAGGGCCGCGGTCCGCTCGGCGAGGATCTCCTCGATCCGGTCCTGCTCCGCCGGCGTCGTCAGCCGCACGCCCGAGGTGAGCAGTTGCAGCACCGCGGCGTCGCAGCCCGCACGGGAGAAGATGAAGACGATCGCGGGCAGGAGTCCGGCCCGGTCGAGGCGGTCCACGACGATCGAGCGCGGGGCGGGGCGCACCTGCCAGGGCCGGTGTCCGCCGCGCTGTCCCCGCCGGTGCCCGCCGCCGGAGCCCCGCCGGCCCGGGCCGCCGCCGCGGGAGCCTGGACGGGAGCTCTCCGCGTCCCGGATGGCCTCGACGAGATCCGGTGAGATCGGCGGGTTGACCCCCGGTGCGGTCGGGTCGACCTCGGAGGCGTACAGGTCGACGAGCCGGGACCCGACCATCACGTGTTGCCACAGCGGCACGGGCCGGTGCTCGGAGACGATCACCGCCGTGTCGCCGCGGACCTCGGTGAGCCATTGCCCGAACTCCTCGGCGTTGGAGACCGTGGCCGAAAGGGAGACGAGCTGCACGTCGTCCGCGAGATGGAGGATGACCTCCTCCCAGACGGGCCCGCGGAACCGGTCCGCCAGATAGTGCACCTCGTCCATGACGACGTAGCCGAGCCCGCGCAGCGCATCCGAGCCCGCATAGAGCATGTTCCGCAGGACCTCGGTGGTCATCACCACGACCGGTGCCTGACCGTTGATCGACGTGTCCCCCGTGAGCAGGCCGACGTTCTCGGCCCCGTGCACGGCGGTGAGGTCGGCGAACTTCTGGTTGCTCAACGCCTTGATCGGCGTCGTGTAGAACGCCTTGCGCCCCGTCGCCAGCGCCGCATGGACGGCGTACTCGCCCACCACGGTCTTGCCCGCGCCGGTCGGGGCCGCCACGAGCACGCCGCGGCCCTCGTCGATCGCCCGACAGCCGTCCCGCTGGAACTCGTCGAGGGCGAAGGAGTAGCCGAGCTCGAAGCGCTTCGACCGACTCGAGCGGGAGCGCGATGCAGCGTAGCGTTCTGCCGGGGAGGTCATGGTGTCAGCCTACGGCGCGCGGGTGCCCACCTCAGCCGGGTCCCAGGAAGCGCACGGCGCCGGGCCGGATCGTGGCCTCGAGGGGCACGGCCCCCAGGGGTTCGCCGTCGGCGAAGGCCACCGGGACCGGGCTGGGATGGCCCTCGATCGCCTCGATCCGCACGTGCCGGGCCCGGAGGACCTCCACGGCGGGGTGATCGACGTGGGTGCCCCGGTACACCCGCGGGAACACGCGCAGGAGTTCGGCCCGGCCGATGTCGCGGGCGATGACGACGTCGATGAGCCCGTCGTCGAGGCGGGCGTCCGGGGCGATCGCCATGCCTCCGCCGAAGGTGCGACCGTTCGCCAGGGCGACGAGGGCGCCGTCGAACTCCCGGGTGGCGCCGTCGATCGTGAGCCGGTAGCCGTAGGGTCGGAACGTGCGCAGCTCCGCGAGCACCCCACGCACGTACCGTGCCCCGCCCCGGGGCCTGCGGTAGGAGTTGGCCCGGTCGTTCACGGCGGCGTCGAAGCCGGCCGAGACGATCGCCGCGGCCCAGTCGAGCCCGTCCGGCCGCGTCGAGACGCGCGCTGGGTGCGGCGCCGCGACGGTGGTCTCGATGGCGTCGATGCGCCGCGGCGGGCCGCTCAGGGCGGCGCCGATGAGGGCGATGCCCGCGGGCACGTCGTGGATCGGCAGCCCGAGGCTGCGGGCGAGATCGTTCCCGGAGCCGACGGCGATGAGACCGAGCGGGGTCGGCGTGCCGGCCACGGCGTTGAAGCCGAGGTGGGCCATCCCGTCCCCGCCGACGACCACGAGCGCGTCGTAGTCCGCCCGGGCGGAGTGCGCATGACGCAGCGCGTCGGTGGCGCTCTGCCCGGAGAGGTCGACGACCTCGTAGCCGCATCGCGCCAGTTCGGTCAGCACGGTGTGCCCGCCGGTGCGGCCGCGGCCGTGGCCGGCGACCGGATTGACGATCACACCCAACCGGTGCGATCGCCTCATCGGGACCGGTCTGTCACATCCGCCGGATTCGCCCCGATGGTCTCCGCAGGCTCCCCCGACCCTGCCGAACCCGCCGACTCGTCCTCGGCGGCCAGTTCGGCGTCGAGCGCGGCCCGGCGCTTCGCGATCCGCTTGTCCTGTCGCACGCTGAAGAAGACCGCGATGAAGTAGAGGGCGATGATCGGCGAGGCCATGATGAACATGGACACGACGTCGGTCGTCGGCGTCGCGATCGCGCAGAAGAGGAAGATCGCCAGGATCGCCCAGCGCCAGCCGCGCAGCCAGGTCCTCCCCTTGACGATGCCCATGGCCGAGAGCACGACCATGAACAGCGGCATGAGGAAGGCAGCCCCGAAGGCGAGCACGAACTGCATGACGAACTTGAGGTAGACGTTCGCGTCGATGAAGTTGACGACGCCCTCGGGGGTGAACTGCGTGAGGATCGCCACGGCCTTGGGCAGGACCAGCCAGGCCATCGTCGCACCGGCGAGGAACAGCGGCACCCCGGCCGCCACGACCGCGATCGTGCGGCGGCGTTCCTTCTTGGTCAGGCCCGGGGTGATGAAGGCCCACATCTGGTAGAGCCACCACGGGGCCGACACGAGCGTGCCGACGAAGAGGGAGATCCGGATCTTCAGGTCGAAGGACGAGGCGATCGCGGTGAAGTTCAGCTTGGCGACCAGGCCCCGGTCGTTCAGCTTGTCGAACGGCTCCTGCAGGATCGCGAAGACGAGGTCGAAGGCGAGCCACCCGATGACGGCGCCGACGACGAGGCCGATCGCGCCGAGCATGAAGCGCCGCCGCAGCTCCCGCAGATGGTCGCCCAGCGCCATCTTTCCTTCCGGATTTCCCTTGCGGGAGAGTCCGGGACGTTGGGCCACGGACGACTACCGGTTGGTGTCGGCGGGGGGCGTGCTCGGATGCGGCGCGGCCGGCGGCTGCTCGGGCTGTGCGGGAGCGGCCTGCGGCGACGGGGCGGACGCGGTTCCCTCGACCACGGGGGGCGTGGCCGCGGTCGAACCGGTGGTGCCCGTGTTCACGTTCGTGTCGTCCTTGAGCTCGCGGACCTCCTGCTTGAAGATCTTGAGCGACTTGCCCACGTTCCGGGTGATGTCGGGCAGCTTCGAGGCGCCGAAGAGCACGATGACGATCCCGATGAGGACGAGCCAGATGACTGGATTCTTCAGACCCATGACTATTCTCCGCCTTGTGTGGAAGGTGTGTGGTTCATTCTAGACCGCGGGTCCGGTCGCGCCGCGACCACGCGTTCCAATTGCCAGCGGGTGAGCGTCCGGCGGCGTCGTTCCTGCGTGCGCCGGCGGCGCCGCGCGCGGTTCTCCTCGATCCGGGCACGCAGCCGGATCCGCCGCTCCGGGCTCGCCGCCAGATCCGGGGTGAACGCGGGATCCGGGCCGCGTAGCTCGGTCAGCTCCTCGATCCGCTCCTCGAGCCGTTCGAGCACGATCGTCGTGTCCCGCAACTGGGCGAGGAAGCGTCGGACCTGCCGATAGAGCCGCAGGGCCAGCCACGTGGCACCGGCGAGCGTGGCGACGACGAGCACGCTCCAGACGATGACCCACTGCATCCGCACAGGTTAACCCAGCGATGAGCACGCGTTCCACCGCGGGTGAACGGGGCACGCATCTGCGGCCCAACCGTGACCTGGCCGATGGGCCCCTATGGGCCCCCCTATGGGCCCCTATGGGCGCTGTTCGCCGGCCGCGTCGGGGCGCTCGAACGCGGCGTAGGCCTCGAGTGCGGCCCGCGCCGAGCCCGCCACGTCCCGCGCCACGGGCCCTGGGCCGACGCCCAGGAGCAGCGGGCCGAGTTCGAGACACAGCCGCCGGAGCCAGCGGGGGTCGGTCACGCCGAGGTGGAGGGTGAAGGAGCCGTCGTCGTGGTCGTCGACCCGGGTGTGCGGCACCTGATCGGCCACCCAGCGCGCCCGGCCGGCCAGTCGCAGGGCGACCTGGTCGCCGGCGGCCCCCGGGCCGCGCCGCCCGGCATGCCCAGCAGGTCCGGCGTGCCGAGCGCGCGGGACCGGCAGGGCCGAGGCCGAGAGGATTCGGTCGAGCCGGAACTGCCGGGGCGCGCGGGCCCGGTGGCACCAGGCGTCGAGGTACCAGTGCTGCCCGTCGGTCAGGAGCGTGAGGGGGTCGACGTCCCGCTCGGTCTCCTCGTCGGCGGCGGAGAGGTAGCGCAGCCGCACTCGCCGGTCGGCGGAGATCGCCGTGGCCAGCAGGCCGCGATGCTCGGCGGGCTCGGGGCCGTCGATGCGGACCGCCTCGGTCAGCCGGGCGGCGTCGCCCGCGGCCTCGCGCAGCTTGACGGAGGTGGAGGCCACGAGCGCGTTCTCCCCGATGACGGCGGCCAGCGACTGCAGGGCCACGAGGAGCGCGACGGCCTCCGCCGGATCGAGTCGGAGCGGGGTGGACATCGACTGGTCGTCCGTGAGCGTGAGCACGCCGTGGTCGTACTCGTCGGCCGCGAAGTCGATGAGGTCGCCGTGCAGGTAGCCGGGGGCGCCGCTGACCCACAGCGTGTTCACGTCCTCGAGCACCTGCTGCTCGCGCACGCCGAAGTGTTCGGCGACCCGGGCCACGGGCACGCCCGGGTTCTCCTCGAGGTAGGCGATGAGCGCGAGCAGGCGGGCCAGCCGGTCGGGGGCGTGATCCGTCATGACGCGCTCCCCTCGGCCGGCGCCTCGCCCGCCTGTTCCGCCAGGCCCGCGACCGCCCGGAGCCGCGCGAGCACGGCTGCCCGCAGGTCGGCGGGGGCGAGGACGACGACGGCGTCCCCGTAGCCGGCGAGTTCGCCCGCGAAGGTCTCCGGGTCCGCGACCTCGATCTCGAGGACGTCCCGCTCCTCGCCGGCGCCGTCCCGCTCGGGATCGCTCGCCCTCCCGCCGAGTCGTCCGGTCACGCGCCCGGCGGCGCGCAGGCGGCCGGCCCGATCGGTACGGACGGCGAGCTCCGCCGTCACGAGGGTAGACCGAGCAGACCGAGTAGGCCCTGTGGACCCTGGAGACCCGCCGGATTCCGCCGGGTCCACGTGCGCGGGGGGAATCTCGATCGGCGCGCCGTCGGCGAGGCGGGTCACGGCCCCCTCGATCCGGGAGAGCCGGAAGGTTCGCCGGTCGCCCCGGTCACGGTCCCACCCCACGAGGTACCAGCCGCGTTCGCGGGCGACGATGCGCCACGGCTCGACCCGTCGCCCACTCGTGCGTCCGGTGCGGGCGGCGTGGTAGGAGAACGTGACCGCGACCCGGTCGGTGATCGCCCCGAGCAGGTCGGCCAGGGACTCCTGCGGCGCCGACAGCACCGCCGCCCCGGCGAGCCATGGAGACGGATCCGGGCCCGTCTCCCCGGCCTCCTGGGGGCTGCGGGCGCGCAGCTTCGTGAGCGCGCGCCGCGCCGATCGCGCCACCTGGGAGTCCTGCCAGGCCTCGGCCGCCAGCGAGAGCACGCCGAGCTCGGCCGTGGTGAGCCGCACCCGCGGCAGCTCGTAGTCGTCCATGTCGATCCGGTAGCCCACCTCGTCCTCGTGGACGACGCTCGTGAGGGTGAGCAGCGGAACGCCCAGCCTGCGCAGGGTCTCCTTGTCGCGGTCGAACTTGCGCTCGAAGGCCTCCTGCGCACGACCGCCGCCCTCGCCGGAGCCCTCGTAGCCGCGCACCCGCCGACGGATCTGCTCCTTGGTCATCATCGGGCGCGCCTGCGTCAGGGCGATCACGAGGTCGAGGAGGCGTTCGTGGGCGGGGACTGCCGTCATTCCTCGGTCCCCGGACGGCCCGGCGTTCTCATGGGAGTCAGCCTAGCCGCACCGGCGCACCGGACGGATCGGGCCGGCTGGAGACGCTCGGGCCGGATCGGGCCGGATCGCAGCATGGGACGGGGCGGGCACGGTACGTTGCGAGGCATGATGATCTGGCGAGAGGCGACGGTCCGGGCCGAGGACGAGGGCTGGCCCGGGGTGCAGCAGCTGCGGGCCGAACTCGGTGACGGCACGCCGGTGCGCGCGCTCGCCTACACGGATCTCGTGGGGGTGGCCCGCGTGGGCGAGCGGGTGCTGCTGTCCGCGGCGGCGCTCGCCAAGGGGCTGGGAACGGGGGGCTTCGCGTTCGTCGTGGCGATCCCCGACCGACTCCCGGCCGACCCGCCGCCGGGCCCGGGTCACATCGTCAAGGCCCGCTATACCCCGATGCAGACGGTCCGGCTCGGCGTCGACGAGCAGGAGTCCCCCCATCACGAGGTGCTCGCCACCGCCGACGACCTCGGCGGCCTGCCCGTGATCACGGCCGATCTCCACTCGGCCCTCCCCGCGATCGCGGCGGGCGTGCGGGCCCGCGCCCCTCGGGCACGGATCGTCTACGTCATGACCGACGGCGGCGCCCTGCCGGCCGCGTTCTCCCGGACGATCAGCGCCCTGCGGGAGGCCGCGTGGATCGCCTCGGTCATCACGGTCGGGCAGGCCTACGGGGGCGACCTCGAGGCCGTGAACGTCCACACCGGGCTGCTCGCCGCCCGGCACGTGGCCGGCGCCGATCTCGCCATCGTGGCCCAAGGGCCGGGAAACCTCGGCACCGGCACCCGGTGGGGCTTCTCCGGCACGCACGCGGGCGATGTCCTCAACGCCGCCGCGGTCCTCGGCGGCCGACCGATCGGGAGCCTGCGGGTCTCGGGCGCCGACCCACGCGAGCGGCATCGGGGCATCTCCCACCACTCCCTCACCGCGTACGGGCGCGTGGCGCTCGCCCCGGCGACGATCGTCGTGCCCGACCTGCCGGGCGGGCTCGGTGACCTCGTGCACCGGCAGGCGGGCACGCTCCCGGACCGGCACACCCTCGTGACCGAGCCCGTCACGGGCCTCGACGAGGCGCTCGCCACCTCGCCCGTACGGCTGAGCACGATGGGCCGCGGCCACGACCAGGATCCCGCCCCGTTCCTCGCCGCCGCGGCGGCGGGCCGGTACGCGGCGACTAGGCTGGGTGACCGTGGCTGATCTCACCAGTGGCACCCTGCCGATCATGATGCTGCACGACCGCGTGATCGTGCGACCGGACGCGGATTCCGAGCGCCGCAGCGCCGGCGGGATCCTGATCCCCGCGACGGCCGAGATGGCGTCCCGGCTGGTCTGGGCGGAGGTGCTGGGAACGGGGCCCGAGGTGCGTCACGTGACCACCGGCGACCACGTGCTCTTCGCGCCGGAGAACCGACACGAGGTGGAGATCCAGGGCCACAGCTACGTCATCCTGCGTGAGAAGGACCTGCACGCCGTGGCCGCAGAACGGGTCGAGGTCTCCACGGGCCTGTACCTCTAGTCCGCACGGCTTCGGACCCGGCCCTCACGGATTCGGATCGGTCCCCTCCCGGTCCTGCACCCAGCCGGCAAGCCGCCGCGCCTGCTCGTGCCCGTAGGCGCCGTCGGCGGACTGGATCGCCATGACCGGCCACGTCGTGCCGTCGTCCAGGTCGAGCTGGGCCCACGGCCGGTCCGGACCGAACCGCACCGAGACGATCGACTCCCACGGGAGGAGCCGCCGCCGCACGAGGTTGCGCACGTAGAGACCCTGCGCGGTGGCACGGGCCACGACGAGCGCCTGCAGCAGCAGGAACACGGCGGCCCCGAGTGCGAGGGCGATGATCCACAGCGCGAACATCGACTGCAGCAGGCCGTCGAGTGCGAGCATGACCATGAGGGTGGCGGCCCCGCCGAGCGTGAGTACCACGAGCCCGCCGGCGACCCACCGGGTGGCCCGGGGGCGGAGCGGCGAGGCCGTGGTCTCGGACATCGGTCAGAGGCGACAGGCTTCGATCGAGGTGACCAGGATCGCCCGGGCACCCAGGTCGTAGAGCCGGTCCATGGTCCGGTGCGCCTGCTCCGCGTCGACCATCGCCCGCACGGCCATCCAGCCATCGGAATGGAGCGGGGAGACGGTGGGCGATTCGAGCCCCGGCGTGATCGAGACCGCCACGTCGACGAGGTCCTCGGGCACGTCGTAGTCCATCATCACGTACTGCCGGGCGACCTGGACGGACTTGATGCGCCGGTCGAGGATCTCCATGCCCGCCCGCGGCTCGCCGGTGGGCCGGATGAGCACGGCCTCGGACTCGAGGATCTTCTCCCCGAAGACCTCGAGTCCGGCGGCCCGCAGGGTCGCACCGGTCTCGACCACGTCGGCCACGAGGTCGGCCACGCCCAGGTGCACGGTCGACTCGATCGCGCCGTCGAGCCGCACGACCGTGGCCTCGACGTCGTGGTCGCGCAGGTAGTCGCGCACGACCCCCGCATAGGAGGTGGCCACGCGCTTGCCCCGGATGTCGCCGAGCGAGGCCATCGTCCCCACCGGTGCGGCGAACCGGAACGTGGAGCGCGCGAAGCCGAGGCGGCGATGCTCGACCGCCTCGACCCCGGAGTCGAGCATGAGGTCGCGGCCGGTGATCCCGGCGTCGACCGTGCCGGCGCCGACGTACACCGCGATGTCGCGCGGGCGCAGGTAGAAGAACTCGACCTCGTTCTCCGGGTCGATGAGCACGAGCTCCCGGCCCTCGCCGCGCTGGCGGTAGCCCGCCTCCCGGAGCAGGTCGGAGGTGGGGCCGGCGAGGGCGCCCTTATTCGGTACAGCGATCCGCAACATTCGTTCCTCTAAAGGTGCTTGTAGACGTCGTCGAGAGTGAGGCCCTTGGCCACCATGAGCACCTGGAGGTGGTAGAGCAGCTGCGAGACCTCCAGGGCCGTGTCGTCATCGGTCTCGTATTCGGCGGCCATCCACACCTCGGCCGCCTCCTCGACGATCTTCTTGCCGATGCCGTGCACCCCGGCGTCCAGCTGTGCCACCGTGCCCGAGCCCTCGGGTCGGGTGCGTGCCTTGTGTGTCAGCTCTGCGAACAGTTCCTCGAAGGTCTTCACGACGGCCCAGCCTACTGGTTCGCGGCGATCTCGTCGGTCACGGCCTCACCGGGCGAGACGGCGCCCTCGAGCAGCCCCTGGGCGGACATGAAGTCGGCCATCCCCTGCCAGCGCCCGACCTCGGGCGTGCCCCAGGCCGCCGCGTCGACGTCCCCGTAGAGCGGGATCGTCGCCTCGATGCTCCGGCGCATCGCCTCCTCCTGGTCCGGGGTGATCGTGCCGGGGATGTGCTCCCGGGCCGCGTCGATCGCCACCTGGGGATCGGCGACGATGTCCTGGACGGCCCGGTGCACCGCCGTGAGGATTCCGGCGAGGGCGGCCGGCTCGGACTCGATCATCGCGCCGGCCGCGCCCATCCCCACCCCCACGAGCGGCACGGGATCCTGGTCGAGGACCCGCACGGCCAGCCCCGCGGAACGGAACTTGGGCACGTCGTTGTTGACGAATCCGACCACGGCATCGACCCGGCCGGCGCTCAGGGCGGTCTGCTGGGTGAAGCCGATCTCCGCGATCGTCACATCGTGCTCGGTCAGCCCGGCCTGTTCGAGGGCGGCGAGCAGCCCGAACCAGCTCTGCCCGTAGCGACCGGGGATCCCGATGCTCGCGCCCCGCAGGTCGGCCAGCGTGTGGATCGGCGAGTCCGCCGGGACGACGAGGCGCACGGGGTAGTCCTGGTAGACGGTGGCGAAGTCGACCACGTCGACGCCCTGGGAACGGGCCTGCAGGATCTCGTCGCCGGCGGAGACGACGACCTGCTCGACCCCCGCGGCGAGGGCCCCGAAGAGATCCTCGTCCTGGCCGTGATGACGCAGGGTGACCTCGACCCCGGCGTCGGTGAAGTAGCCGGCCTCCTCGGCGACGTACCACGGCGCGAACTGGATGTTCGGCACGTAGGTGAGTCCGATCGTCACCGGCGTGTCCGCTCCCCCTCCCCCCTGCCCCGGCGGGGAGCCGGCACCCGAGGCGCCGTCGGCCGCTCCCCCACCTCCCGCACCACAGGCGGCGAGCGCGAGCGCTCCCAGGGTGAGCAGCGTCGTCCCCACGATCGAACGGCGGATCGTTACCATTCCAGCTTCCTCTCCAGTAGGCGCACCAGCCCGAACAGGGCGATGGCCGCGAGCACGAGCGCGCCGAGGACCGCCATGAGGCCGGCGGTGTCACCGCGATCGCGGTACACCGCCAGCAGCTGCCCGAGCCCTTGGCCACCCATGACGAACTCCCCGACCACCGCTCCGGTGACCGAGAGCACGAACCCGTTGCGGACCCCGGCGAGGATCGCCGGAAGCGCGAGGGGGAACTCGATCCAGGTGAGCAGCATGACCTGGCCGGCACCGTCGACGCGGGCGGCGCCGATGATGTCGGGATCGAGCCGGGTGAAGCCGAGCACCGTGTTGATGGTGATCGGGAAGAACACCATGAGGGTGCACAGCAGGGCTGTGGGCAGGGCGCCGTAGCCGACCCAGACGACCAGCAGCGGCGCGAGGGCCACCGCGGGGATCGCCTGGGATGCGGCCAGATAGGGCCCGATGGCGGCCGAGACGACCGGGATGTGGGCGATGAGATAGCCCAGCGGAAACGCGATGGCGACACCGAAGACGCAGCCCAGGACGCTCACGCCCAGGGTGACGACGGCGTGGCCGAGGAGGCCCCCGGCGGTCAGCTCCAGCCAGAGGCGGGAGACCACCGCACCGGGGCCCGGCAGCACCTGCGGGCCGGCGACCGGCGCGAGGAGCGACCACAGCAGCACGCCGACGGCGCCCAACACCAGGGGCGCGACCAGCCTGCGGGTGAGCATCGCGTCCACCTTCCCGGACGTATCGTCCGGGGCAGGCGACGCCACGCGCGTTCGCCTGGAGACGGCGCATGTCGGATGCGCCGCGTGCTTCCTCCCATCCGGACTCTCACCGTCGGTCCCGGAATTCCACCAGGTCAACCGTTCGCCCGATGATGCTGGGCGCGCGGGTCGCGGACTGTCACCGCCGGCTCGGAATTTCACCGACCCCGGAGCACGTCAAACTCGGGGCCGAGTATATCGCCTCGTGCCCGCCGGGTCAGGCCGCGGGGGTGCGCTCTGCCTGCGCCAGCCGGCGCAGGGCCTCGATCTCGGCGTTCGGGTCGGCGGCCGAATACACCGCGGAGCCGGCCACGAACATGTCCGCGCCGGCGCGGGCGGCGGCGCCGATGGTCGCGCGGGAGACGCCGCCGTCGACCTGGACCCAGATGTCGCGGCCGGTGGCGTCCACCGCCGCCCGGGTGCGGGCGATCTTGCCGAGCGTGCCCTCGATGAAGGACTGGCCGCCGAAGCCGGGTTCGACGGTCATGAGCAGCACCATGTCGAACTCCGGCAGCAGGTCGACGTAGGCGGCGATGTCGGTGGCGGGTTTGAGCGCGATGCCGGCCCGAGCGCCGGCGGCCCGCAGCTCCCGGGCGAGGCGCACGGGCGCGGCCGAGGCCTCGGCGTGGAATGTGACCGAGGCCGCACCCGCCCGCGCGTACTCGGGTGCCCAGGTGTCGGGATCGGCGATCATCAGGTGCACGTCCGCCGGCAGCGTGATGCGCTGAAGCAGGCGTTCCACCACGGGCAGCCCGAACGTGAGGTTCGGCACGAAGTGGCTGTCCATCACGTCGAGATGGACGAAGTCGGCGTTGCCGATGCGGGCCACCTCCCCGGCCAGGTCGGCGAGGTCGGAGTTGAGCACGCTCGGAGAGATTCGGATCGTCACCGGACCCACAGTAGCCGGGCCCGCCAGGCCGGGGGCCGAGCCGGCGGCGCGGGCGAGCGATAGGCTCGTCGCCCAGATCGACCGCGCCCGCTGAGGCGACCGGTGAGCCGGCTCGGCGTCGACGGGGAGGAGGCCGCGGGAATGATGAGAGAACGGACGTTGGCCGGTGCGGTGAGCGAGCTCGCCGACCTGCTGGTCGGCGACTATGACGTCGCCGACCTCCTCGACCTCCTCGTGGCGAAGATCGTGCTGCTGGTCGACGTCGCCGAGGCCGCGCTGCTGCTACCGGACCAGCACGGTTCGTTGCAGGTGATGGCGTCCTCCGACGAGCGGGCGGGACTGGTGGAGTTGTACCAGGCGCAGGCCGGCGAGGGCCCCTGCCGCGATTGCCACCGGACCGGCGAGATGGTGCGGGTCGCGGATCTGAACGAGGCGACGACCCGCTGGCCGCGGTTCGCGAGGCTGGCGCTCGAGCAGGGATACGCGGCGGTGCACGCGATCCCGCTGCGATCGCGCGACGAGGTCATCGGCGCCGTGACCCTGTTCGGCACGACCCCCGGCGACCTGCCCATCGAAGCGCTGAGCCTCGCCCGAGCGCTCGCGGACGTGGCCACCATCGGGATCGTCCACGCCCGTGCCGGCGGCCGCCGTGATGTCCTGGTCGCGCAGCTCGAGCACGCGCTGCACAGCCGCATCGTCATCGAACAGGCCAAGGGCGTCCTCGCCGAGCGGGATCGGACCACCGTGGACGAGGCCTTCCGGGCCCTCCGCGATTTCGCTCGCCGGAACGGGTACCGGCTGACCGACGTGGCGCGCGAGGTCGCCGAACGCCGACTGCCGCCGAATCCCATCGTCGAAGGCCGGACGTGGCCCGGGCGCGTCGGTGGGGAACCCTGAACGTCGGCCACTCGAATCAGGTGCGGCGCAGGAGGGCGAGGAACACCGCGTCGGTGCCGTGCCGGTGGGGCCACAGCTGCACGTACGGGCCCTGCTGATCCGCGAGTTCGGTCACGGCGACCCGGTCGAGCACCTCGACCGCGTCGACGACGGCGACCGGCGTACCGGCCGCGGCGGCCCGTTTGATCACGTCCGACACGACGAAGCGCGTCTCGGCCACGTGGGGTGAACAGGCCAGGTAGCCGATCATCCCGCCCACGCGCGTGGCCGCGATCGCCGACAGCGTCAGCTCCCGCTGAAGTGCGGCCAACCTCGCCAGGTCCGCCGTGCTGCGACGCCACTTGGCCTCGGGGTGTCGGCGCAGCGCGCCCAGGCCCGTGCACGGCGCGTCGACGAGCACGCGATCGTAGGCCGCGGGCTCGTGCCCCCCGACGAGCCGGCCGTCCCCGGTGCGCACCGTCACGTCGATCGAGCCCGGAATCGCCCTGAGAGCCGCGCGCACCTGATCGCTGCGCTGCTGGAACAGCTCATTCGCAACGAGCCGGCGGGTGCGCCGGCGCCGGTCCTGCCCATGGCCCGCCTCGGCCTCCCCCGGCTCGGGGACCTCCTCGTGAAGCGGGCTACCGGTGCGGGCCGCGAGCCACGACGCGAGCAGCGCCGCCGTGCCTCCCGGGCCGGCGCACAGGTCGAGCCAGGTCCGATCCGGTCCCGTGATCGGGGCCGTCGCGAACGCCAGCGTGAGCAACTGGGAGCCCTCGTCCTGCACGCCGACCAGGCCCTCCTTGACCATGGTCAATGCACCGGGATCCCCGGCCTGAAGGACCCGTGCCGTTGGGGCGTACCGGCCCCGGGTCGTCTGCGGCAGATCCACCAGGTCAACGAGCCCGGGGCGCACTGCGAGCGTGATCGGCGCGGGCGCGTTGTTCGCCTCGAGCAGCGCGGTCAGCTCCTCCGTCGCCGCGCCGAGCCCCTGACGGAAGGCTCGCACGATCCACTGCGGATGGGAGTGGATCCGGCCCAACCGCTCGTCCTCGGAGGCCGCAGCCGCCTCGATCCGCTCCAGCCAGGCGTCCAGATCCCGCTCGGCCACCCGTCGCAACACCGCCGCGACCGATTGCGACCGGGCCTGGCCGAGCTCCGCATGCGCCAACGCCACCGTCTCCGAGACGGCGGCGCCCGCAGGAACCTGCATCGCCAGCAGCTGGTGACAGCCGAGGCGCAGCACGTCCAGCACCTCGTCATCGGGTTCGCCGAGCCGCCCCGCGGCCGCGATCGCGATGATCCGGTCGTACCGGCCCCGCAGCCGCAGGGTCCCATACGTCAACTCCGTGGTCCAGGCGGCGTCTCCGCCGTACACACCGTGACGGCGCATGAGCGCCGGCAGCACCCACTCGGTGAACGACTCGCCGTGCACGACCGCCCGCAACGCGGCATACGCCGTGGTGCGGGCCGGATCGACCGCCCAGGCATGCTCCGCGGCGCGCCGGCGGGACCGAATAAGGCCCACGGCGGACGCCACCCCGGTCGCCCGGCGGACACCCGTCACGTCGACGGCCCCGGTCTTCGAGAACTCCTGTGTTGACATTCAGCCACCTACCCGACATCGCGCACGAGGGCCATCGAGGTGGCCCTGATGGAATTCAAGTCGAGGGTCGGGGTCTGGGACCGTCTGCACGCAGCCTATCCACATCGTGCCCGGAACGCGAACGATGGCGCCGTCACGCGTGCTCGTGCGGGCCGGCGGGTTTCGCCGGCGTTCAGACCCTGCGCAGGATCGCCAGGAACATCGCGTCGGTGCCGTGCCGGTGGGGCCACAGCTGCACGTACGGGCCCTGCTGATCGGGCAGCGGGGTCAGGGCGACCTGGGCGAGTGCCGCGGCGGCGTCCACGACCTCGACCGGCATCCCGAGCTTGGCGGCCCGCTTGATCACGTCGGCGATCACGAAGGTGGTCTCGGCGACATGCGGCGAGCAGGTGACGTAGCCGACGACGCCGCCGATCCGGGTCGCCTCGATCGCGGAGATGACCAGCTCCCGCTGCACCCCCGCCAGGGAGGCGAGATCGGCGGTGCTGCGGCGCCAGCGCGCCTCCGGACGGCGGCGCAGCGCGCCCAGGCCGGTGCAGGGGGCGTCGACGAGCACCCGGTCGTAGGTCTGCGGCTCGTACTCCCCGACCATCCGCCCGTCCCCCGTGCGCACCTCGACGTCGATCGAGTCGGGGATGGCCCGCAGTGAGGCGCGCACCAGGTCGGCCCGATGGTGGAAGAGCTCGTTCGCGACGAGGCGGCGGGTCCGGGGGCGGTGGTCCTGCCCGTGGGGGTGGTCCGCGGGATCGGACGGGGCGGGGCCGCCCGTGCGTGCCCCGAGCCAGGAGGCGAGCAGCGCGGCCTTGCCCCCCGGGCCGGCGCACAGGTCGAGCCAGGTACGGTCGGGTCCCTCGATCGGCGTGGTCGCGAGGGCCAGGGTGACGAGCTGGGAGCCCTCGTCCTGGACCCCGACGAGCCCCTCGCGTACGACGCTCAGGGCACCCGGGTCTCCCCCGCGCAGGACCCGGGCGGTCGGCGCGTACCGTCCCCGGGTGGTCTCGGGCAGGTCGGTCTTCGTGGTGAGGCCGGGCCGGATCACCAGGGTGACCTCGGCGGGGCTGTTGTTCGCCTCGAGGGCCTCGACCAGTTCCTCCCCGGTGCCGTCGAGCGCCTGCCGCAGCGACCGCACGATCCACTGCGGGTGGGAGTGGAGGCGCGCGAGCCGCTCGTCCTCGCCGGTGGACCGGTCCGCGAGCTCGGTGAGCCAGTCGTCGAGCCCGCGTTCGCTCACCCGCCGCAGCACCGCGTTGACCAGTTGGGCTCGGCCGGCCCCGAGCACGGTCCGCGCCAGCGCGACCGTCTCGGAGACCGCGGCGTGGGACGGCACCCGCATCGCGAGGAGCTGATGACAGCCGAGCCGGAGCACATCGAGGAGGTCGTCGTCCAGCTTGCGGATGTCGCGGTCCGCGGCGATCGCGATGATCGGATCGTAGCGGCCGTGCAGCCGCAGCGTGCCGTAGGTCAACTCGGTCGTGAAGGCCGCATCGCGCCCATAGACCCCGCGCCGGTGCATGAGCGGCGGCAGCACGAGGTTGGCGTAGGAATCACTCTCCGCAACGGCGCGCAGCACCTCGTAGGCGAGCAGGCGCGCCGGGTCGGCCGTTCGGCTCCGCTCCCGTGGCCGCTGCCCACTGCGCGCCGCCGCGGGGGCGCGGCCGCCACGGCGGCGCGGCGGCCGGCCGGCGCGGGAGTCCCGGAAGTCGCCGCTGTGCTCACCCTGGCTCATTCATCCACCTCGAATCCGATGTCGTGTCGTGCCCCGCGCGCCCAGTCCGACGCCGCCATCCACGGCTTGCCGGGGGGCGCGATCCGCGTGAGCCGGACGGGCACGGAGCCGGTGCCGACGATGACGCCGGATTCGTCGATGCCGACCCGCCCCGGCGCGAGGGAGGGGACGGCCGTGCTGCCCGTGCCGGTCGTCGCACTCGTCGCGCTCGTCGCGGAAGCGACCGGTTCGACCGGGCCGAGCTTGTAGCGACCCCGGTCGTCCCGGGTCCACGCGCCCGGCGCCGGGGTGAGACCGCGGATGCGGCGATCGATCGCCGCCGCGGGGTGGCGCCAGTCGATCCGCCCGTCCGCGCTCGTCAGGGTGGGGGCCAGGGAGACCCCCTCGGCGGGCTGCGGGATCGGGTCCGCCGTGCCCGCCGCGACGGCATCGAGGGTGGCCCGCAGGAGCGCGGGTCCGGCGTGGGCGAGCCGGTCGAGCAGGTCGCCGGCCGTGTCCCGGGGGCGGATCCGCTCGGTCATCGTGGCGAAGACCGGCCCGGTGTCGAGGCCGGCCTCGATCCGGAAGGTCGTGGCGCCGGAGATCTCGTCGCCCGCCATGACGGCGTACTGCACGGGCGCGGCGCCCCGCCACGCCGGCAACAGGGAGAAGTGCAGGTTGATCCAGCCGTGGACGGGCAGACTGAGCGCCGGCTCCCGCAGGAGGGCGCCGTAGGCCACGACCGCGGCGCAGTCGAGGTCCAGCTCCCGCAGCCGCGTGAGCGCCGGCTCCTCGTGCGGCCGGGTCGCGGTGATCACCTCGAGTCCCGCGGCCGTTGCGGCCTCGTGCACGGGGCTCGGGCGCAGGGTGCGTCGCCGCCCCGCGGGCGCGGGTGGGCGGGTGAGGACGGCGACGACCTCGTGTTCTGATTCCAGCAGCGCGCCCAGCGCCGGCACGGCCACGGCGGGGGTGCCCGCGAACAACAGACGCATGCGGGACAGTCTAGGCAGTGCGGGGCGGGGCGTCGGACGGGCCGCGCCCGCGATCGACCGGGAGGCCGAGGTCGGCGAGGCGCCGGCGCAGGTCGGCGGTCGAGCGGAAGTGGATGCCGCGCAAACCGGCGGCCTCGGCGGCCTCGACATTCGGCAGCGAGTCGTCGACGAAGACGGTCTCGGCCGGCCGCAGCCCGAACCGGTCGATGAGCAGCGAGAAGATCGCCGGATCGGGCTTGGCCACCCCCTCTCGGCCGGAGACCAGGATGTCCTCGAGAAGGCCGAGGGCGGGCGCCGCCTCCCGGGCGTGGTGGAACGTCTCGGCGGACCAGTTGGTCAGCCCGAGCAGCCGGATCCCCGCCGCGTGGAGTTCGGCCACGAGCTCGGCGGACCCGGGGATCGGCCCCGTGAGCGAGTCGGCGAAGGCGTCCCAGTACTGGCGCAGCGGCAGGGCGTGCGCGGGCCACGTGGCGCGCACCTGGGCATGGGCGTCCTCGAACGGGCGCCCCGCGTCGAGGCTGTGATTGAGCGCACGGAAGTTGATCGTCTCGGTGAACTCGCTGATCTGCTCGGGGCTCATCGTGCGCGACCACACCCGGTTCGGATCCCAGCCGATGAGCACCTGGCCCAGATCGTAGACGACGGTGCTCACCGCTCCCGTTCCGCTCGCCTTGCTCATCGCGTCCCTCTCGCTCGTCGGTGCCGCATCCTCGCTGGTGCTCCGAGGTGCTCGCCGGTGATCAGGTGTCCTCGGAATTCTCGGTGTCCGGCTCCTACACTACGTCCGGGTCGACCCGCACATGCACGGGTGCCCCGTCCTTGCGGGCGCTGCGGACGGCCTGGGCCGCGACGACCGCGGCGCTCAGCTCGGCGCCGCGGGAACGCTCGATCCGCAGCAGCAGCCGCAGCCGCGGCTCGTGGGCGGCGACGAGGCCGTCCCCCGGCCCGGGATCGGGCCCGCCGCCCGCGATCGGGACGGGCCCGAGTTCGATGGCCCCACGCGGGAGGCGGCAATGGCGCCGGAAGGATCGCAGGTCGCTCGCCGTGCCGGTCACCGCGATCATCCGGGTGGCGGGCGGGAATCCCAGCTCGGTGCGCTCGGCGAGTTCACGGGCTGCGAATCCCGCCGGATCCCATCGCACGAGGGCCTGAACGACCGCGGGGGCACCCTGCCCGAGCACCATGACCGTGCCGTCGGGGCGCACGAGCGCGGCCGCGCGCAGCCAGCGTCGCAGCGCCTCGACGCCGGCGCCGAGCTCCGGCCGGTTCGTCAGCAGGGCGGCGTCGAGGCAGATCGCGGCCCGGTAGCCGCCGGCGGCCACGGGCTCGGCGCCCGGAGTGGCGATGACCAGCCGGGCGCGCCCGTCGACGGCCGCCACCATGCCCGCCGTCCGCCCCGAGACGACCACGGGGGTCCCGGGGAACGCGCGCCCGAGTTCCTCCGCCGTGCGGTGGCTGCCGACCTGACTCGCGCGGTACCGGGTGCCGTGACAGTGGGGGCAGCGCCAGCCTCCGGCCCCCGGGTCACCGCCGGCACTGCCGGCACCGTCGTCATCGGTGCGGGTGTCGTCTCCGGTGCGCGCGGGGTCACCGGCCGGATCGTCGTCGCCGGTGCCGGCGAGGCGGGCGCACCAGCGGCAGCGCAGCATCCCGGACTCCGCCGCGGGGCGCCCGTCTACCTGAGCACCGGGAGCACCGGCCGGGTCGCGCCCGTCGACGGCGAGCGGGCCGGAGCAGCGCGAACAGCGCGCCGGTTCCCGGCAGTGCGCGCAGGTGAGGAGCGGGATGTAGCCGGCGCGCGGCACCTGCACGAGCACGGGCCCGTGCTCGAGGGCGCGGCGGGCCACCTCCCAGGCGGGGCGGGGAAAGCGGGCCCGGCCGGCGGCCCCCTCGCGCTGCAGGTCGAATTCGTCCGGGGCGACGATCCGGGCCGTGCCGGCCCGCAGCACCGCCCGGGGCGCCGCGAGCTCCCGCGCCCACCCGGAGTGCACGAGCTCCTGCGCCTCGACGCTGCGGGCATAGCCACCGAACAGCGCGGCCGCGCCGGAGTGTTCGGCGCGGCGGGTGAGGATCGTCCGCGCGTGCGGGTAGGGAGCGCGCGGGTCGGAGTAGGCGTCGTGGCCGTCGTCCCAGCACACGACGAGGCCGAGGTCGGCCAGCGGCGCGAAGGCGGCGGAGCGGGTGCCGAGCACGATGCGGACCCGGCCGGTCAGGGCGAGGAGGAAGCTGCGATAGCGGGCGGCCGGCCCGGCCTCGGCGGTCAGGGTGACGTGGTCGAGCTCCCAGTTTGAGAGCGCGGCGGCGAGCTGGTCGACCTCGGTGGCGGTGGGCACGAGCAGGAGCGCCGATCGGCCGCCGATGACCGTGGCGGCCGCGGCCGCGGCGACGGACTCGGCCCAGGCAGGGCCCGCCGGGGTGTCCCGGTCGGCCTGGTCGGCCCGGTCGGCCCGGTCGGCCCGGTCGGCCCGGTCGGCCCGGTCGGCCTGAGTGGCCGGGGGAACCGGGCGAGGCCACGGCACGGCGCACCAGGCGGCACGCGGGGCGTCGCCGGCGACGAGCCGCCGGATGAGGGCGCCGCCCCCGCCATAGGTACACCAGGCGGCGTCCGCACGCGCGAGCCGCGCCGACCTGAGCTCGGCGTCGGCGTGGCCGAGGAGATCCTCGGGATCCCCGGCGGGTCGGGGGTGGACGGGCTCGACCGGTTGAGCGGATTCCGGCTCGGCGGCCGGCGCGGATTCCGGCCGTTCGGCCCGCACGCTCTTCTCGGTGCGGGCGTGCCGGGGCGGGATGGCGAGCCGGAGCACGTCGCCGAGGGTGCCGGCGTAGTGGGCGGCGATCTCCCGGGCCACGGCCAGCACGTCGGGGGTGAGTACCGGCAAGGGTGAGACGACGCGCCGCAGCGGTGCGGTGGTCTGCGCCGTCGTGGGTCCGACGGCGAGCACGAGGCCGTCGCGGTCCTTCCCGGCGAATCGGACCCGGACCCGGATCCCCGCCCGGACGTCGCCGGCCAGCGCGGGCGGTATCCCGTAGTCGAAGGTGCGGTCGAGGTGTGGCACCGGGGTGTCGACGAGCACGGCCGCGCTCCCGACGAACTCGGCGGGGGCGCGGCCGGGGAGGATCGCGCCGGGGTCGAGCAGGCTCGGCTGGGAGCCGCTCGTCTCCGGCACCGACATCCTCCTCACCTCCTCGTCAACGCGCGTCCACGTCGCCGGCTCCCCCGACCATCCCGGGTGTCCCGACTTCCCCGGCCGGCTCGGCTACCCGACGGCCGTCTGCAGGTCGTGCACACGATCGGTCCGCTCCCACGTGAACTGCGGCAGTTCGCGCCCGAAGTGGCCGTAGTTGGAGGTCGTGGCGTAGATCGGCCGGAGCAGGTCGAGATCGCGGATGATGGCCGCGGGCCGCAGGTCGAAGACCTCGGCGACGGCCTGCTCGATCCGTTCGACGGGCACGGTCTGCGTGCCGAAGGTCTCGACGTACAGCGAGATCGGGTGGGCGATGCCGATCGCGTAGGAGACCTGCACCTCGCAGCGGCGCGCGAGGCCCGCCGCCACGACGTTCTTCGCCACCCAGCGCAGGGCGTAGGACGCGGACCGGTCCACCTTCGAGGGGTCCTTGCCGGAGAAGGCCCCGCCGCCGTGCCGGGACATGCCCCCGTAGGTGTCGACGATGATCTTGCGGCCGGTCAGGCCGGCGTCGCCCATCGGTCCGCCGACGACGAAGCTGCCGGTCGGGTTGACGTGGATGTCGAGGCCGGAGACGTCGAGGTCGGTTCGGGCGGTGAAGGTCTCGAGCACCGGGGTGAGCACGTGCTCGGTCAAGGCCTCCCGCAGCGAGGCGACGACCGCGGGGTCGTCGTCGTGCTGGGAGGACATGACCAGCGAGGTGACGGCGACGGGCCGGTCGCCCTCGTAGCGCACGCTCACCTGGGTCTTGCCGTCGGGTCGCAGCCCGCCGACCTCGCCGCTCTTGCGCACGGCGGTGAGCCGTTCGGCCAGCCGGTGCGAGAGCAGGATCGGCAGCGGCATGAGCTCGGGGGTCTCGGAGCACGCATAGCCGAACATGAGGCCCTGGTCGCCGGCCCCCTGCCGGTCGAGGGCGTCCTCGGCGGCCTCACCCTCCTGCCGCGCCTCGAGGCTGCGGTCGACGCCCCGGGCGATGTCCGGGGACTGCTGCCCGATCGAGAGCGAGATTCCGCAGGAGTCGCCGTCGAAGCCGATCTCGGAGGAGGTGTAGCCGATCGAGTTGATCGTGGCCCGCACGAGCGCCGGGATCTCGATATAGGCCCTCGTGTTGATCTCGCCGACGATGTGCACGAGGCCGGTCGTGGCGACCGTCTCGATTGCCACCCGGGATCGGGGATCCTCGGCCAGCAGCGCATCCAACAGGGTGTCGGAGATGAGGTCGCAGACCTTGTCGGGATGGCCCTCGGTCACTGATTCGGAAGTGAACACTCGATTCGTCACAACAAGGGAGACTATCCCCTCGCTCCGACGGCGACCGCCGACGGCCCGTCGGAGTTCAACCGGTGGACGGGTGGATCGCGTTCAGTCGGCGGACGGGGCGAGCAGCGCGGCGGCGACGTCGAGGAGGGCCGCGGCGACGTCGTCCTTGCTCCCGTGGGCCTCGCCGCGCACGCGGCCGGAGGAGTCAACGAGGGTGACCCGGTTCGGCACGTCGCCGAAGCCGGCGCTCGCACCGACCTCGTTCACGGCGAGCAGATCCGCCCCCTTGCTTCGGGCCTTGGTGCGGCCGTGCTCGAGCACCGATCCCGCGTCGTCGCCGGTCTCGGCGGCGAAGCCGACGATCACCTGGCCGGGGCGACGTCCGGCCACGAGTCCCGCGAGGATGTCGGGATTCTGCACGAGTTCGATCGTCGGCGGGCCGGCCGTCTTCTTCAGCTTGGCGGCGGCCGGGCGGGCGGGGCGGTAGTCCGCCACGGCGGCGGCCATGACGAGCAGGTCCGCGTCGGCGGCCCAGGCGGTCATGGCCCGGTCGAGCTCGGCGGTGGTCTCCACTGCGCGCACCTCGACCCCGCGGGGAAGACCCGCGAGGAGGCCGGCGTCGACGTTCGCCGCGGCCAGCCGCACCCGGGCACCGGCCGCGACTGCGGCCCGGGCCAGGGCGAGACCCTGCCGGCCGGAGGATCGGTTGCCGAGGAAGCGCACGGGATCGAGCGGTTCGCGTGTTCCGCCCGCGGAGATCGCGACGGTCCGCCCCCCGAGCGGTCCGGCCGGTGCCCCCGGCTCGCCCGCTCTCGCCGCCGGCGGAACGAGGGCGAGGGCCGCGGCCATGATGGCCTCGGGTTCCGGCAGCCGCCCGGGACCGGTGTCGCTGCCCGTGAGGCGGCCGGAGTCCGGGTCGAGGACGTGGATGCCGCGGGCGCGCAGGGTCGCGACGTTCGCGGCGGTCGCGGGGTGCTGCCACATCTCGGTATGCATCGCCGGGGCCATGAGCACCGGCGCCGTGAGGGTGAGCAGCGTCGAGGTGAGCAGGTCGTCCGCGTGACCGCCGGCCGCGCGGGCCAGCAGGTCCGCGGTCGCCGGGGCGACGATCGCCAGGTCCGCCTCGCGGCCGATGCGGACGTGGTCCACCTCGAGCGCCCCGGAGAAGACGTCCGGGCGTGCCGGCCGGCCGGAGAGCGCCTCCCACGTGGGGGCTCCGACGAACTCGAGGGCGGCGCTCGTGGGCACGACCCGGACCTCGTGGCCGGCCTCCCGCAGCAGTCGCAGCAGGAGCACGGCCTTATAGGCGGCGATGCCCCCGGCGACGCCGAGAACGATCCGCACGCCCGGGCCCGTCAGTCCTTGATCGTGATCGGCTGGAGCAGCCCGGAGTTGATCTCGCGCATCGCGATCGAAAGCGGCTTCTCCTGCGGCTCGGTCTCCACGAGCGGGCCGACGTATTCGAGCAGGCCCTCGTTCAGCTGCGCGTAGTAGGCGTTGATCTGGCGGGCGCGCTTGGCGCTCCAGATCACCAGGGCGTACTTGGAGTCACTGGCCTCGAGCAGATCATCGATCGGCGGGTCGGTGATGCCTTCGGGCACGGCGACGGTTCCGGACATGAAAAACCTCATAACTCGGTCGGTGGGCGCGCTGGGCGCTCGGCCATCCTACTCGCTCCGGGCCGGGCCCGCTCGGGTGACACGGGCCACCGGCGGCGACGGTCAGGCACCCTCCATGAGGGTGACGAGCTCGTCGGTCGCGCGGTGGACCTCGTCGTTGACGATCGTGTGGTCGAACTCCGGCTCGGCCGCGAGCTCGATCGTGGCCGTGGCGAGGCGGCGGGACCGCTCCTCGGCGTCCTCGGTGCCGCGACCCACGAGCCGGCGCTCGAGTTCCTCCCAGCTCGGTGGCGCGAGGAAGACGAAGCGGGCATCGGGCATCGTGCGGCGCACCTGCCGGGCCCCCTGGAGGTCGATCTCGAGCAGCGCGAGGCCGCCCCGGCCGAGGACGTCCTCGACGGGACGGCGCAGCGTGCCGTAGTGGTGGCGACCGTGGACGATGGCGTGCTCGAGGAACTCCCCCTGGGCGACGAGCTCGGCGAAGCGCTGCGGGGTGAGGAAGTGATAGTGCACGCCGTCCACCTCGCCGGGGCGAGGCGCGCGGGTCGTGGCCGAGACCGAGAGCCACACGCGCGGGAAGCGGGCGCGCAGATCGGCGGAAACCGTGCCCTTGCCCACGGCGGTCGGCCCGGCGAGCACGGTGAGCCGGCTGCGGTGGGACTCAGCCAAACCGGTCCACCAGCTCGGCGATCTGATGCGGGCCGAGGCCGCGGACGCGCCGAGACTCGGCGATGCCCACCTCGGCCATGATGGCCCGTGCCTTGACCTTGCCCACTCCGGGCAGCGATTCGAGCAGCGCGAGCACGCGCAGTCGGCTCACGGCCTCGTTCTCCCCGGCGAGCTCGATGACCTCGGAGATCCGCCCCCCGCTGTACTTCAGTCGATTCTTCACCTCGGCCCGCGCGGTGCGGGCGGCGGCGGCCTTCTCGAGTGCGGCCGCGCGCTGTTCGGGGCTCAGTTCTGGCAGTGCCACGGACCACCTCGTTCCGCCGCGGCGGGCGTGTTCAGGATGACGCTCATGCAGGCGAACCTAGCACGGCCCGATCCCCGCGTCCGCCCGGCCGGCCTGGGGCCGGGACCCGGGCGAGCCGGCCGGCGGGCGGTCCCCCTCACGCCAGCGCCGCGCGCAGCTCGGCGGTGGTGCGGGCGGCGGCCGCCCGGAGGGCGCCGGCCTCCGGGCCGGCGGCCAGGATCGCGCGGGAGGAGTTGGCCAGTACCTGTGAGCGGGCGGGGCCGAACGCCGCGGCCAGGTCCGCGGCCGTGGCGCCCTGCGCCCCGAGTCCCGGGGCGAGGAGCGGTCCGGCGACCGCGGCCAGGTCGATCCCGAGTCGCTCGGCGACCGGGCCGAGCGTGGCGCCGACGACGAGGCCGACGTCGCCGAGCCGGCCCGCCGGGTCCCCGGTCGATTCGCCCGATCCGAGTGATTCGGGTAATTCGCGTGATCCGAGTGATCCGGCGTTGAGTCGCCCCGCCGCGGCGGCGATCGCCCCGGCGACGCTCGCGCCGTCCGCGCCCCGGGCGTGCTGAACCTCGGCACCCTCGGGATTGGACGTGAGGGTGAGCACGAAGACCCCGCGCCCGTGCTCCCGGGCGAGCTCGATCGCGGGCGCGAGGGAGCCGAAGCCCAGATATGGCGAGAGGGTCACGGCGTCCCCCGCAAGCGGGCTGTCCGGGTGGAGATAGGCGTGGGCGTAGCCGGCCATGGTCGAGCCGATGTCGCCCCGCTTCGCATCGAGGATGGTCAGCTGGTCCAGGGCCGCGCAGGCGGCCACGACCTCCTCGAGCACCGCCATCCCGGCGCTGCCGTGCCGCTCGAAGAACGCGACCTGCGGCTTGATGGCGGCCACCCGGGAGCCGAGTGCCTCGACGACCCGCAGCGAGAACTCCCGAAGGCCCGCGACGTCGTCCGCCAGCCCCCACGCGGCCAGGAGCTGCGGGTGGGGATCGACGCCCACGCACAGCGGACCGCGCGCGGCCATCGCCGCGCCCAGCCGCGCCCCGAAACCGGGCCGCCCGCCACCCGGCCGGTCGGTCGCGGCGCTCACGCGCGGGCCGGGACGGTCGTCGACCGGGTCGACTGGGCCGACTGGGTCGCCTGCGCCGCCTGGGCCGACTGGGCCGCCCGGGCGACACGGGCTGCGCGAGCACGGTCGTGGTCCTGCAGGGAGGTGACCTCGAACGGGCCGCGGCGGACCGCCTCGATCGCCTGCACGGCCGCCGTGTACTGCTGCACGGTCGTCGAGATCGCCTTCCCCGCCGCGGTCGTGGCCGTGCGGATGTCGTAGCCGTCGGCCCGGGCGCCCTTCGAGCCGGGCGTGTTCGTGACCATGTCGACCTGATCGCTCGAGATGAGATCGATGATCGTGGGCTCGCCGTCCGGGCCGGGCCCGTCCGAGGCCTTGCGCACCACCTCGGCCGTGATCCCGTGACGCTGCAGCACCGAGGCGGTCCCCTCGGTCGCGAGGATCCGAAAGCCCAGCTCCACGAGCCGGCTCGTGGGCAGGCCGATGGCCCGCTTGTCGCGGTCGGCGACGGACACGAAGACCGTGCCGCCGGTCGGCAGGCCGCCGAACGCCGCCGCCTGGGACTTGGCGAACGCCAGCGGGAAGTCCCGGTCGAAGCCCATGACCTCGCCCGTGGAACGCATCTCGGGCCCGAGCACGGAGTCGACCACCTGCCCGGAGGCGGTGCGGAACCGGTTGAACGGCAGCACCGACTCCTTCACGGCGATCGGGGCGCCCGAGTCGTCGATGACGGCGTCGTGGTCCGGCAGGACTCCGGCGCTGCGCAGGTCGGCGATGCACTCCCCCGCCATGACTCGGGCCGCGGCCTTGGCGAGCGGGATGCCGGTCGCCTTCGACACGAACGGCACGGTTCGCGACGCGCGCGGATTCGCCTCGAGCACATAGAGGGTGTCCGAGGAGAGCGCGAACTGGATGTTGATGAGGCCCCGCACGCCGACGCCGGCGGCGATCGCCTCGGTGGAGGTGCGGATCCGCCGGATCATCGAGGTGGACAGCGTGATCGGGGGCAGCACGCACGCCGAGTCGCCCGAGTGGATGCCGGCCTCCTCGATGTGCTCCATGACGCCGCCGAGGAAGAGTTCGGTGCCGTCGTAGATCGCGTCGACGTCGATCTCGATCGCCTGGTCGAGGAAGCGGTCGACGAGCACGGGGGCGGGGAACACGGCGAAGTCGGCATCCGTGTTGTCATCGGACCCATCGGACCGAACGGTGCCGGTGGCCCGCCGCACGTAGGAGGTGAGCTGGGGTTCGTCGTAGACGATCTCCATCCCCCGGCCGCCGAGCACGTACGACGGGCGCACGAGCACCGGGTAGCCGATGCGGTCGGCGATCTCGCGCGCCTGCTGCAGGGAGATGGCGGTGCCGAACGCGGGGGCGGGCAGGTCGGCGGCGAGGAGCACCTGGCCGAAGAGGCCGCGGTCCTCGGCGGCGTCGATCGCCTCGGGCGGCGTGCCCAGGATCGGCACGCCCGCGTCCCGCAGCCGGGCGGCGAGCCCGAGCGGGGTCTGGCCGCCCAACTGGACGACGACACCGGCGATCGGGCCGACGGCGAGCTCGGCGTGGTAGACCTCGAGCACGTCCTCGAAGGTGAGCGGCTCGAAGTAGAGCCGGTCCGAGGTGTCGTAGTCGGTCGAGACCGTCTCCGGGTTGCAGTTGATCATGATCGTCTCGTACTGCTCCGACAGTGCGAGAGTGGCGTGCACGCAGGAGTAGTCGAACTCGATCCCCTGGCCGATCCGGTTCGGGCCGGAGCCGAGGATGATGACGGCCTCCCGCTCGCGCGGGCGCACCTCGGTCTCGGAGTCGTAGCTCGAGTAGTGGTAGGGGGTGCGGGCCTCGAACTCGGCGGCGCACGTGTCGACCGTCTTGTACACCGGCCGAAGGCCGTAGGCGTGGCGCATCTCCCGCACCGTGGCCTCGCCGATGCCGCGGATCTCGCCGATCTGACGGTCGGAGAAGCCGTGACGCTTCGCCTCGGCGAGGGTGTCGGCGTCGAGCCCGTCGGCCGCGGCGACCGCCGTGGCCACCTCGTGCAGGAGGAACATCTGGTCGATGAACCAGGGGTCCATCGACGTGGCGTCGTGGATCTGCTCGAGCGTGGCCCCGCCCCGGATGGCCTGCTGCAGGTCGACGAAGCGGCCCGGAGTGGGCACCCGGGAGGACTCGAGCAGCCGGGCGGTGGCCGCGGCGTCGGGCGCGTCACCGCGCCAGTGGAAGCTCGCCTCGGGGGTGTCGATCGAGCGCAGCGCCTTCTGCAGCGCCTCCGTGTAGTTGCGCCCGAGCGCCATCGCCTCCCCCACCGACTTCATCGTGGTCGTCAGGGTGGGATCCGCGGCCGGGAACTTCTCGAACGTGAACCGCGGAACCTTGGCCACGATGTAGTCGAGCGCGGGCTCGAACGAGGCGGGGGTCGAGCCGGTGATGTCGTTGGCGACCTCGTCCATCGTGTAGCCGAGGGCGAGCATCGCGGCGAGCTTGGCGATCGGGAAGCCGGTCGCCTTGGAGGCGAGCGCGGAGGACCGCGAGACCCGCGGGTTCATCTCGATCACGACGACCCGGCCGGTGGTCGGTTCGATGGCGAACTGGATGTTGCAGCCGCCGGTCTCGACGCCGACCTCGCGGATGACCGCGATCGAGATGTCCCGCAGGTTCTGGTACTCGCGGTCGGTCAGGGTCAGGGCCGGGGCGATCGTGACGGAGTCCCCGGTGTGCACGCCCACGGGGTCGACGTTCTCGATCGAGCACACGACCACGACGTTGTCGGCGCGGTCGCGCATGAGCTCGAGCTCGAACTCCTTCCAGCCGAGGATCGACTCCTCGAGGAGCACCTCGGTCGTGGGCGAGTAGTGCAGGCCGGCGCCCGCGATCGTGTGCAGGTCCTCCTCGTCGTAGGCGATGCCCGAGCCGAGCCCGCCCATGGTGAAGGAGGGGCGCACGACGACCGGGTACTTGAGGTCGACGACGGCCTCGAGGCAGTCCGCCATGCTGTGGCAGATCCGGGAGCGCGCGGACTCGGCGCCGCAGCGCTCGACGATGTCCTTGAACGCCTGCCGGTCCTCGCCGGCGTGGATCGCGGCGACGTTGGCCCCGATCAGCTCGACCCCGTGCGCCGCGAGGATCCCGGCCTCGTGCAGCGCGACGGCGGCGTTCAGGGCGGTCTGGCCGCCGAGGGTGGCGAGGAGCGCGTCGGGGCGCTCCTTGACGATGATCGCCTCGAGCACCTCGGTGGTGATCGGCTCGACGTACGTGGCGTCGGCGAACTCGGGGTCGGTCATGATCGTGGCCGGGTTGGAGTTGACGAGGATGACCCTCATCCCCTCCTCCCGGAGCACGCGGCAGGCCTGGGTGCCGGAGTAGTCGAACTCGGCGGCCTGACCGATGACGATCGGGCCCGAGCCGATGACGAGGACACTGGAGATATCGGTACGGCGAGGCATCAGGCGCCCTTCATCATGGTGAGGAACTGGTCGAACAGGTGGGCAGCGTCATTCGGTCCCGACGCGGCCTCGGGGTGGTATTGAACGGCGAACGCGGGCAGGTCGAGAGCGCGGATGCCCTCGACGACACGATCGTTCAGGCAGATGTGGCTCACCTCGACCCGGCCGAACCGGCCGCCGTCGTGCGGGGCGGTGACCGGCTCACCGATCGGGACGTCGACGGCGAAGCCGTGGTTGTGGCTCGTGATGTCGACCTTCCCGGTGGCCAGGTCCTGCACCGGCTGGTTGATCCCCCGGTGCCCGAAGGTGAGCTTGTAGGTGTCGAAGCCCAGGGCGCGGCCGAGCAGCTGGTTGCCGAAGCAGATCCCGAAGAACGGCGTCTTCGCGTCGAGCACCTCGCGGATCGTGGCGACGACGTCGGTCGCGGCCGCCGGGTCGCCGGGCCCGTTGGAGTAGAACACCCCGTCGGGTGCGAGGGCGGCGATGTCGGCGTAGGTCGCGTCCGCCGGCAGCACGTGCACGCGGGCGCCGCGCTCGGTCAGGCGCTTGGCGGTCATCGCCTTCATGCCCAGGTCGATCGCGACGACGACGGCGCGGGGTTCCGTTCCCGCGAACGAGCCGCTCGGTTCGAGCACGTAGGCCTCGGGTGTCGTCACCTCCCGCGCGAGGTCGGCCCCGGCCATGGCCGGTTCGGCGAGCACGGTCGCGAGGAGTGCCGCGCTCTCGTCGGCGCCCAGGTGGGCGGGCAGCGAGTCGCCGGAGAAGATCCCGGCGCGCATGACGCCGGCGTCGCGGAGCCTGCGGGTGAGCGCCCGGGTGTCGAGGTGGCTGATGCCGACGACGCCCTGCTCGGTCAGTTCGCTCGCGAGGTCTCCGGTGGCACGCCAGCTGGAGGTGCGTCGGGCCGGGTCGCGCACGACGAGTCCGGCGACCTGCAGCCCGGCGGATTCGGCGTCCTCGTCGTTGACGCCGGTGTTGCCGATGTGCGGGGCCGTCATGACGACGATCTGGCGGTGGTAGGAGGGGTCGGTCAGGGTCTCCTGATAGCCGCTCATCCCGGTGGTGAAGACGACCTCGCCGGTGGTCGTGCCTCGTCGGCCGTAGGCCCGGCCCCGGTAGCTGGTGCCGTCCTCGAGGACGAGCACCGCAGCGTCTGGGTCATGCGCAGCAGTCATGTGGGTCCTTAACCTTCCGGGTTGGCATTCTCGCCGGTCGCGACGAGGAGGGAGTGGATGCGGTCGTGCAGGCGGGCACGGTCGGCGCCGTAGCGGGTGCGCAGGCCGGTGTCGAGGAGCGTCTCACCCACCTGCCAGGTGATGACGACGAGACCGTCGGTGTCGACGACCTTGCCGATCATGCCGCTGGCGCGATGGACGTCGTGGATGGTCCCGGCCGGGATGAAGACGTCGCGCGCGCCGCGACGGGTGAGCAGGACGCCGCCGGGGAGGCCGGCGCACGGGGGCAGGACCTGGATGTCCACGGCCGAGCGGGCCCCCAGGCCCTGGGCGAGCACCCGTTCCCACGGCCGGCCGGCGATCGTCGTCGAGACGTAGACGCCCTCGACGGGCGGATCGGCGGGGGCGGCGGGGCTCCCGGCCGGCAGCGCGGGCAGGTCGGTCACGACGACGCCGCGGGCGCGACGGCGCCAGCTGCGGTACATGGCCGAGAGGATGAGGGCGGTGGCCGCCGCGAGCAGCAGCACGGGAAGGACGTAGGGCATCAGTGTCCCGCCTCGCGCGGTGCGTCGACCGGGCGGCCGTCGAGCACCGTGGCCCGGCCGCCGTAGAAGGTGGCGAGGACGCGGGCGGGCAGGTCGCGGCCGGCGAACGGGGTGTTCTCGCTCGCGGTCGTCAGCGCCGCGGGCTCGACGCGCCAGGTCGCGCCGGGGTCGACGAGCGTGAGGTGGGCGGGCTCGCCGGCCCGGATCGGCCGGCCCTGGCCCGCGACCCGGCCGATCCGGGCGGGGGTGGCCGACATGACCCGGGCCAGGTCGGCCCAGTCGAAGTCGTGGGCGGGATTGTCGATCATCGACTCGGCGACGACGGAGACGGCGGTCTCGAGGCCGGTCATGCCGAACGCGGCGGCCCCGAACTCGCAGTCCTTGGCCTCGGCGGGGTGCGGGGCGTGGTCGGTGGCCACGATGTCGATCGTGCCGTCGGCCAGGCCCGCGCGCACGGCCTCGACGTCGGCGGCCGTGCGCAGCGGCGGGTTGACCTTGAACTGCGGGTCGTAGCCGCGCACGGCCTCGTCCGTGAGCACGAGGTGGTGCGGGGTGACCTCGGCGGTCACGTCGATGCCACGGGCCTTGGCCCAGCGGACGATGTCCACGGAGCCGGCGGTCGACAGGTGGCAGATGTGCACCCGGGACCCGACGTGCTCGGCGAGGAGCACGTCGCGGGCGATGATCGCCTCCTCCGCCACCGACGGCCAGCCCGGCAGCCCGAGGTCGGCCGAGACGACGCCCTCGTTCATCACCGCGCCCTCGGTCAGGCGCGGCTCCTGTGCGTGCTGGGCGATGACGCCGTCGAACGCCTTGACGTATTCGAGCGCCCGGCGCATGAGCACCGGGTCGTGCACGCAGATGCCGTCGTCGGAGAAGACGCGCACGGCGGCGTCGGACTCGGACATCGCGCCGAGCTCGGCGAGCTCCTTGCCCGCGAGCCCCACGGAGACGGCGCCGACGGGGCGGACCTCGCACCAGCCGGCCTCGAGGCCGCGTCGCCACACCTGCTCGACGACGCCGGCGGTGTCGGCGACCGGGGAGGTGTTGGCCATGGCGTGCACGCAGGTGAACCCGCCCATGGCGGCGGCGCGGGTGCCCGAGCGGATCGTCTCGGCGTCCTCGCGGCCCGGCTCCCGCAGGTGGGTGTGCAGGTCGACGAGGCCGGGCAGGGCGATCGTGCCGGCGGCGTCGACGAATACGGCGCCCTCGGGCGGGTCGATCCGCGGGGCGAGGTCGGCGATCGTGCCCCCGTCCAGGAGGAGGTCGACGGGGTCGGCGCCGAGCGGTCGGGTCTGACGGATGAGGTAGGTGGTCACGCGGGGATCCCTTCGGCCGAACCGGCCAGGATGAGGTAGAGGACGGCCATGCGCACGGCGACGCCGTTGGTCACCTGCTCGAGCACGACGGAGCGCTCGGAGTCGGCGGCGGCCGCGGAGATCTCGAGGCCGCGGTTCATGGGCCCGGGGTGGAGCACGATGGCCCGATCCGTCAGCGCGCCGAGGCGCCGGGCGTCGAGGCCGTAGCGGCGCGAGTACTCCATCGCGGAGGGGAAGTACCCGCCGCCGGCCGCGGTCATCCGCTCGTGCTGGATGCGCAGCATCATGACGGCGTCCGGGCGCAGGTCCGTCAGGACGGCGTCGAGGTCGTAGGAGACGGTGCACGGCCAGGTCTCGACCCCGACCGGCACGAGGGTCGGCGGGGCGACGAGCACGACCTCCGCCCCGAGGGTGTGCAGGAGGTCGACGTTCGAGCGGGCCACCCGGGAGTGGAGCACGTCGCCGACGATCGCGACCCTGACCCCGTCGAGCCCCTGCCCCGTGGCGCGAGCGTCCTGCCCGGACCCGACGAGGTGGCGGCGGATGGTGAAGGCGTCGAGGAGGGCCTGGGTGGGGTGCTGGTGGGTGCCGTCCCCGGCGTTGACGACGCCCGCGTCGATCCAGCCCGAGGTCGCCAGCCGCTGCGGTGCACCGGAGGCGGAGTGGCGGATGATGACGGCGTCGGCACCCATCGCCTGCAGGGTCTGGGCGGTGTCCTTGAGGGACTCGCCCTTCGACAGGCTCGAGCCCTTCGCGGCGAAGTTGATGACATCGGCCGAGAGCCGCTTGGCGGCGGCCTCGAAGGAGATGCGGGTGCGGGTCGAGTCCTCGAAGAAGAGGTTGACCACGGTCTTGCCGAGCAGCGGGGGCAGCTTCTTCACCTGCCGGGACTGGGTGGCGGCCATCGCGGCGGCGGTGTCGAGCACCGTGATGGCCTCGGCGCGGTCGAGGTCCTTGGCGGAGAGCAGATGCCTCATGGGTGCAGCACGACCCGGTCGTCGCCGTCGAGTTCGCTCAGGCGCACCTGCACCCGCTCGGTCCGGGCGGTCGGCAGGTTCTTGCCGATGAAGTCGGCGCGGATCGGCAGCTCCCGGTGGCCCCGGTCGACGAGGACGGCGAGTTGGACGGCGCGCGGTCGGCCGAGATCGCTCACGGCGTCGAGTGCGGCGCGGACCGTGCGCCCGGAGTAGAGGACGTCGTCCACGAGCACGACGATCTTCTCGTCGATCCCGCCGGCGGGGATGCGGCTCGCGGTCAGCGCGCGCGTGGGCTGGCTGCGCAGGTCGTCGCGGTGGAGGGTGATGTCGATCGTGCCGACGATCCCGTTCAGGTCCCCGCCGCGGCCGTCGGCCGCGAGGAGGCGCTCGCCGAGGCGGGCCGCGAGGGGCACGCCACGGGTGGGGATCCCGAGGAGGACGACGCCGTCCGCGCCCCGGTTGCGTTCGATGATCTCGTGGGAGATGCGTGTCAGTGCGCGCGCGATGTCGCCGTCACTGAGCACGAGGGTGCCTTGGTCGGATGTCATGTCCGGCCTGCCTCCTTCTTCGCCTCACTGGACGATGTTAAAGGGATGCTTGCCGAGCAACCACGATACTCCTCGTCGGGCGCCGATCCGGCCACGGCCCGGGCGCGGGCACGTGACACGGGCCACGTCCCGGGCGGGCGCCCGGCTAGGCCCCGGCCGGGTCGGTCTTCATCCGGAAGTCGAGGTGCCGGGGGATGTCGATCGCGCCGGGATCGTGATCGCCGCGCGCCCGTCGATAGTCGATCCACAGGTCCGTGAGCACCGTGTCGCCCTCCTGCAGGTCGGGCACCTCGAGGTCGGCGAGCAGTGCGCCGGCCCGGTCGAGCCGGCCGGCACCGACCGCGGCGCGCGCCTCGGCGAGGCGGATCCTGCCCGCCCGGCGCAGGTCGGCGGGGAGCGCGTCGATCCGGTCGAGGGCGTCGTCGTGGGCTCCGACGGCGAGGAGGGCGTCGAGGCCCTCCCGCAGCAGCGGGAGGAACTCGGGCACGAGGGCCAGCGCCCTGCGGTAGCAGTCGGCGGCCTCCTCGGGCCGGCCGCGATGGTCGAGCACCCGGGCGAGGTGGCGCCAGGCCCAGGCGGTGGGCTCGGCCTCGAGCGAGCGTCGGAAGAAGTCCTCGGCGGCCGCGGGCTCGTCCCGCGCGGCGGCGAGCACCCCGCGGTGCAGCAGCGCCTGCCAGCCGGTCATCTCGGCCAGGTGGGCGTCCCACTGCTGGTCGACCTGGTAGGACCGCGGCGGCACGGACGGGTCGCCGGACCAGTCGCGGGCGCCCTCGAGCACGGCGACCCAGTCGCGCTGATCGGCACCGAGCGTGCCGGCGGTGAAGGGGGTGCCGGGCCGGTCCACCCGTTCCCTTCCGCCCATGAGCCGCTGCCGCAGCGCGCCCCAGCCGGATCCGGCCTCGATCACCTCGATCGGCTCGGCGTCGACCCATTCGGCCGTGCGCTCGAGCACCTCCTCGAGGTCGATCCCCCCGAGCATGACCTGGATCGCCGACTCCCCCTGCTCGCGCGCGGCCGCCCAGTCCCGGCCGTGGGAGACGGCGGGATCGGTGTGCAGCGGGCCGTAGGCCTCGACCCACTGCCAGCTCGCCCCCGGCGGCATGCGCAGGTGCTCGAGCTGGGTGCGCGCGAGCCCCGCCTGGATCTCCAGGTAGGGGGCGCCGGGGCCCGAGAGCCATTCCTGCCAGTGCTGCCCGCCGCGGCCACTCCCCCACAGGAACAGCTTGCGGCCCTGCAGCCGGCTCGTGGAGACCTGTCCGAGGCCCGACCCCGTGCCGTCCACCGCCGCGATCCACGGGCGGGAGGTGGCGGTGACGTCGAAGAAGTAGTCGGCGGCGTCGTGGGCCCGGGCGGAGTAGGTGAGGTCGGCTCGCCCCGGTGCGGGCACGGGTACGGGCACGGAGTTGATGATCCCGGAGTAGTCGAACTTCCAGGCGGCGTCGGCCGGGGCGAGCACGCGCACGTCGTCGTTCTCCGGCACCGCGATATTCGACCACCAGTACATCGGCACGTCGGCGTCGGTGGGATTGACGATGCGCACATGCACCGCGAGCACGGCCGATCCCGCGGGCAGCCAGGCGTCGACCTGGTAGACGACGCCGCGCAGCCGCTCGTATTCGTACATCCGGATCACGGGTTCGCCGTCGGGGCCCCGCACGCGGGCGGTGTGGAGCGGCTCCGCGGTGAGGACCGTGTGGCCGATCGTGCCGATGTTCCACTCGACCCCGCCGGCGACCCAGGCGTTGCGCAGCGCGAAGTGGGCGGGCTGGAGCAGCTCGTTGCGGTGGAGGAGCTCGGTCGTGACGCCCGTCGCCGGGTCCGTCGCCTCGAGCGACCACAGTCGCCCGCCCATGCCCAGGAGGAACTCGGCCCGCAGGCGCTCGTTCTCCAGCACGACGACGTCGACCTCGGCCGGGGTGCGATCCCGGCCGTAGGAGTCCTGGTCGAGATAGGGAAGCACGGACGAGACCCGGCCGTAGCGGGCGCCCGCAAGCATCTCCTCGTCGGCGTCCCCGGCCCCCTCGACCTGATGGATGTCCCAGCCGCTGAACAGCGGGGGCAGCGGATTGGGGGAGTCGATCGGCGCGGCGCTCAGGCGGCGGGTGGCGCGGGTCAGGGACGTCATCGTGCAGCCTCATTCATGGCGGTGGGGTCGGGGCCGGCGTCAGGCCTTGAGTTGGAGGATCCGTCCGAGCAGCCCGTTGACGAAGCCCGGCGACTCGTCCGTGGACAGGTCTCCCGCCAGGGCGACGGCCTCGTCGATGGCGACGGCGTCCGGCACCTCGTCGTTGTAGAGCAGTTCCCACGCCCCGACCCGCAGGATGGCGCGGTCGACCGCGGGCATGCGTTCGAGGGTCCAGCCGTGGGAGTAGGTCGAGATCTCCTCGTCGATGCGGGCGAGGTGGGCGCTGACGCCCTGGGCGATCTCGACGCTGTATTCCGGCAGCCCGGTCTCGCGTCCCGGTTCCACGATCCGCTCGCGCAGCACCTCGACGATGACCTCGTCGAGGTGTCGCCCGGGAGTCGGCTCGGGCTCCGGTTCGTCGTCGCGGCGCCCCGTCGGGTTCTCCGGCTGCCGGGACGTGACGACGCGCTGATCGGCCTCGAAGATCAGGTCGATCGCCCGCTTGCGGGCCTTGGTGCGAGCGGCCACTAGTCGTTCGCGCGTCCGAGATACTCACCCGTGCGGGTGTCCACCCGCACCTTCGTGCCGATGTCGAGGAAGAGCGGCACCTGGAGCTCGTACCCGGTCTCCACGGTGGCCGGCTTGGTGCCGGCGTTCGACCGGTCGCCCTGCAGGCCCGGTTCGGTGAAGGTGATCTCGAGGTTCACGGCCGTCGGCAGGTCGATGTAGAGCACCTGCCCGTCGTGCATCGCGAGCGTGGCGATGGCCCCCTCGAGGAGGTAGTGGGCGGTGTCGCCGACGAGGTCGACGGGCACGACGATCTGCTCGTAGTCGGAGGTGTCCATGAAGACGAAGTCCTCGCCCTCCTTGTACAGGTACTGCATGTCGCGCCGGTCGACGTTCGCGGTCTCGACCTTGAGGCCGGCGTTGAAGGTCTTCGAGACGGTCTTCCCGCTCGGGATCGCCTTGAGCTTCGTGCGCACGAACGCCGGCCCCTTGCCCGGCTTCACGTGCAGGAACTCGACCACGGACCACAACTGTCCTTCGAGGTTGAGTACCATGCCGTTCTTCAGATCATTCGTGGTTGCCACTGGCCGTCCTTCGTCGCGGGAGTCTGCTCCCTCTAGGCTACCCTCCTGCGCCACGGGCGACCGACACCGACCGGTGTGGCCCGCCGCGGCCGACCACAGCCCACACGACCCACACGCCTACACCACCGCCGAGACGGCGGCCGAGCCCGCGACCCCGAGCGCGGCGGCCCAGAGCAGCGAGGCGAGGGTGCCGATGATGAACCGTTCCGAGACGCCGGCTCCGGCGCGGAGTTCGGGGAAGCGACCGAGCCCCTTGATCGCCACGATCACGGCGATCGCGGCCGGATACCCCACGAGGATCGCGCCGGTCGTGGCGACCCGCTCGAGGATTCCGATCCACCGGCCGCCGCGCAAGACCTCGGCGGGATCGAGCTCTCCGCCGCCCGGCCGCCGGTGCCGATTCGGCGCGAGCAGGAGGCGCACGAGCGGGCTCCCGGCCAGGCCCGATACCACGAGGGCGACGACCGCGATGAGCCCGACGAGCAGCGGGGTGGGCATTCAGTCCTCCTCGAGGGGTTCGTCCCCGGACGAGCGCGGGTCGGCTGCGCGGTGCAGCGCGATGAGCAGCTCTCGCAGGAGTGGCTCGACGGCCTGCACCTCGGCCCATCGGGCCGCTCGCAGGCGCTGGCTCACGGCCGCGGGGCTGATACCGAGGCGGTCCGACACGGCGGCCTGGGTCGTGCCGGGCAGCAGGTCGATCACCTCCCAGCCCGCGTCGCTGCGGCGGCGCTCGATGGAGGCCACGAGTCGCATGAGCGCCTCGGCATGGTCGACCTCCGCGCCCCGGGAGGGCCGGCTCCAGTCGACCGCCACCGGCACGGGGACGGCCTTGCTGCGCGCCCGCTCGACCGCCCGGCGCGCCGCCACGAAGACCGGCCCGCGAGAGGCGGCCGAGGTCCGGGCCAGCTCCTCCACCGGGCCGGCCCCGATTCCGACGGCCCAGTGCCCGTGCCGATTGAGCCGGGCCGCGGCGCGGATCACGTCGGCGGCGTCGCCGAGCACGCCCTGGATCTCGTCGCCGACCGTGCGCTCGAAGGCGCGCACCGTGCGCAGGCCGGGGGCGGCGGCGAGCGCCTCGAGGATGGCCGGCACGCGGTCCGGCGACCGCTGCGACGCGTGCTGATCGGCCGTGATCACGAACATGGAGTCAAGGCTATCGGCTTGATTCTTTCGGATCAAGCCCCCTGGCCGCCGGGTGCGCGGCCGCGTCGGCGAGTGCGCTCAGGGCCAGTCGATAGGAGTGCGACCCGAAGCCGGCGATCGTGCCGGTCGCGACGCCCGCGACGACCGAGAGGTGTCGGAACCGCTCACGGGTGGCGGGATTCGTCAGGTGCACCTCGATGAGGCGGCCACCGGCCGTGCCCACCTGGGCGGCCGCGTCGCGCACGGCATAGGCGTAGTGGGTGAAGGCCGCCGGGTTGAGCACGACGTCGCAGCCCGCATCCGCGGCCTCGTGCAACCAGTGCACGAGTTCGGCCTCGGAGTCGGTCTGGCGCACGTCGACCTCGAGGCCGAGCTCCGCCGCCCAGGACCCGATGGCGCGGGTGATCTCGGCGTGGTCGAGCCGGCCGTAGACGTCCGGTTCGCGTGAGCCGAGCCGCCCGAGGTTGGGACCGTTGAGCACGAGCACGCGCCTCGTCACAGCAGCACCGTCCGGTTCGCGGGGGCGGCCTCGCTGATCTCGGCGTACGCGGCCACGAGGAGCGTCGGGTCGGGCCCCTCGAGCCGGGTGGGCCGTGCCAGCCCGTCGAGCACCACGAACCGCAACAGGCTGCCCCGGGCCTTCTTGTCGCGGCGCATCGCGTCGAGCAGCTGCGGCCAGCGGTCGCCCCGGTACGTTGTCGGCAGCCCGAGGAGCGTGAGCACGCGCCGGTGCCGCTCGACGATCTCCTCGTCGAGGTGTCCGGCCAGGCGCGCGAGCTCGGCGACGTACATCATCCCGACGCTCACGGCCGCGCCGTGGCGCCACTGGTAGCGCTCCGCGAGCTCGATCGCGTGGGCGAGGGTGTGCCCGTAGTTGAGGATCTCCCGCAGGTGGGACTCCCGCAGGTCGGCGCTCACGACGTCCGCCTTGACCCGGACGGCCCGGTGCACGAGTTCGGCGAGGGTGTCCGAGGCCGGATCGGTCGCGCCCTGCGGATCGGACTCGATGAGGTCGAGGATGGCCGGATCGGCGATGAAGCCCGCCTTGACCACCTCGGCCAGCCCGGCCACCAGCTCGTTGCGGGGCAGGGACTCGAGGGTGGCGAGGTCGGCGAGCACGCCCACGGGGGAATGGAACGCACCCACGAGGTTCTTGCCGTCCGGGGTGTTGATCCCCGTCTTTCCGCCCACCGCGGCGTCGACCATGCCGAGCAGCGTCGTCGGGATCTGGACCACCCGGACCCCCCGCAGCCAGGTCGCCGCCACGAAGCCGGCGAGGTCGGTCGTGGCGCCGCCGCCGATGCCGACGATCGCGTCGGAGCGGGTGAAGGAGGCCTGGCCGAGGACTCCCCAGCAGAAGGCGGCGACCTGACCGGTCTTGGCCTCCTCCGCGTCCGGGACCTCGGCGATGAACGCCTCGTAGCCGTGGGCCAGGAGATCCTCCCGGACCGCTGCGGCGGTCGTGGCCAGCGCGTGGGGTGCGAGCAGGAGCACCTTGCACGGTTCGCCGAGGAGCCGCGGGAGTTCGCCCAGGAGCGCCCGCCCGATGGTCACCTCGTAATCGTGCTCGGCGCTGATCGAGACGGTGTTCATCAGTCCTCGTCCTTCCGGTCGCCGCGACGGGACAGGTCCGCGAGTCCATCGAGGACCCGCCGGGTCACGCCGTCGGGCTCGACGTCGTCGGTGTCGACGGTGATCGTCGCGCAGCCCCGATAGATCGGCGCGCGTTCGCGCATGAGCCGCAGCCACTCGCGCCGGGGACTGCCGAGCAGCAGCGGCCGGCTGCCGGTCAGCCCGACCCGGGGTGCGGCGGCGGCGAGGCTCGCCATGAGGAGCACGACGGTGTGTGCGGCGAGATCCCGGCGGGTCTCGGGATCGAGGACCGCGCCGCCTCCGAGGGAGACCACCCCGCTCTCGCGGCTCAGCGCGGTGATGACCGCCGCCCGTTCCCGCTCCCGGAAGTAGGCCTCGCCGTGGTCGATGAAGATCTCGGGGATCTTCATGCCGGTCGTCGCCTCGATCGAGGCGTCGGTGTCGATGAACGGCACGTCGAGCGCGAGGGCGAGCCGTCGACCCACGGTCGACTTGCCCGCCCCGGGCGGCCCGATGATCACGATGAGCCGGTCGCCTCCCTCCGGTTGAACCGGTTGAACCGGCTGAACCGGATCACTCGGCCGGCCGTGCCGGCTCGGCTCATTCTGCGGGCCGGTCATCGCATGGCCGCCGGGATCGCGTCGGTGTAGGCGGCCAGGTTGCGCGCGACCTCGGTGAGCGAGTCGCCGCCGGTCTTCTCGAGCAGCGCCTCCGCGAGCACGAGGGCGACCATGGCCTCGGCGACGACGGCGGCCGGGGCGGCCGCGCAGACGTCGGAACGCTGATGGATGGCCGTGGCGGCCTCGCCCGTGGCGACGTCGATCGTCGCGAGCGCCCGGGGCACGGTGGAGATCGGCTTGAGCGCCGCGCGCACCCGGAGCACCTCGCCGTTGCTCATCCCGCCCTCGACTCCGCCGGCGCGGTTGGTGAGCCGGTGGATCGCCCCGTCCTCGCCTCGGGCGATCTCGTCGTGGGCCACGCTGCCGCGGCGGGTGGCGGTGAGGAACCCGTCGCCGACCGCGACGCCCTTGATCGCCTGGATGCCCATGAGCGCACCCGCGAGCCGGGCATCGAGCCGGCGGTCCGAGTGCACGTACGACCCGAGGCCGGGGGGCATGCCGTAGGCGAGCACCTCGACGACGCCGCCGAGCGTGTCGCCGTCCTTCTTGGCGTCGTCGATCTCGTCGATCATCTCCGCCGCGGTCGCCTCGTGGTGACAGCGGATCGGGTTCGCGTCGAGGGCGGCCACGTCGTCCGGTCCGGGCAGGGGCGCGCCGTCGGGCACGGCGACCGGGCCGACGGAGACGACGTGGGACACGAGGCGGATGCCCGCGGCCTGGTCGAGCAGGGCGGCGGCGACGGTGGCCAGGGCCACCCGGGTCGCGGTCTCGCGCGCCGAGGCGCGCTCGAGCACGGGCCGGGCCTCGTCGAATCCGTATTTGGCCATGCCCACGAGGTCCGCGTGCCCGGGGCGGGGCCGGGTCAGGGGCCGATTCCGGGCGATCTCCCGGGTGTCACCCACCCCGGCGTCCACCTGGAGCAGCTCGGGGGCGACCGGATCGGCGGACATGACCGCCTCCCACTTGGGCCATTCGGAGTTGCCGATCTCGATCGCGACCGGGCCCCCCTGGGTCCGTCCATGGCGGACGCCCGTGAGCATCCGCACTGCGTCGGCCTCGAACTTCATCCGGGCGCCCCGGCCGTAGCCGAGTCGGCGGCGGGCCAGCGCCGCGGCGACGTCGGCCGAGGCCACCTCGACGCCCGCCGGCATCCCCTCGATGATCCCCACGAGCGCTTGACCGTGAGATTCTCCGGCCGTCAACCATCTGAGCATGGGCCTCAGTCTGTCACGTCCGGCCGGTGCCGCGATCCCCGGGCCGTGATCGGGCCGCGCCGGTCCCGCGCCGGGCCCACGCCGGCCCCGGGATGGGCCGGGATGGGACCGGGGTCAGGAGCCGGAGACCGTGAGCGCGATCCCGGCGACCGAGCCGAGGATGAGCCAGGGGCCGAACGCGAGGTGATCGCGCACCCCGGTCCGCCGCAGCGCGAGTCCGATGAGCGCGACCACTCCCCCGCACACGAAGCCGGCGAGGATCCCGGTGAGCGCCGCCTGCCATCCGAACCAGCCGAGCACGGTGCCGAGGACGGCCGCGAGTTTGACGTCCCCGAGGCCCAGTCCGGTCGGGCTGGCGAGCGCGAGCAGGAGGAACCCCGCGCCGACGACGATGCCGGCGAGGAGCGCCCGGCCCCAGGGCTGCCAGGAACCGCTCTCCCAGGCGGCCGCGGCGGTGCCGGTCACGGCCACGGCGGCCGCCGCGAGCACGATCCGGTCGGGCAGCCGGTGCACGGCGAGGTCGATCGTCACGAGCAGGCCGGCGGCGACCGCCAGCCCGGTGAAGGTGACCCGCTCGGACCAGGTTCCGGCCGCGAGCGTACCCGCGGCGGCGAGGAGCGCGGCGACGAGGGCGTGCAGGCCAGATCCGAGCCACGGCGAGTCGGCGTCCGCGAGGCGCCGCATCCACGGCGTCAGGCCCAGGGCGACGAGGCCGGCGACGGCCGCGCACGCGAGCGCGACCAGGGCTCAGCCCCCCGCGAGGGCCAGGTCGAGGGCGGTGCGCATCGGCTCCACGGCCGGGCTCCGGCCCGTCATGAGCCGGACCTGCTCGACGGCCTGGTGCAGGAGCATGTCGGATCCGGGCACCGCCGTGCCGCCGGCGCCACGCCAGGCGAGCGGGAAGGCGGTCGGCCAGCCCTCGTAGACCACGTCGAGGAGCACCTGTCCGTGCCCGAGGCGCACCCCCTCGACGAGGGGCACGAGCCGGTCGGAGGCGCCGCCCGGGATGGTCGAGACGACGACGTCGGCCGAGCGGACGAGGGCGCCCGCCCGGGGTGAGTCGAGCGAGACGAGCTCGGGCTCGACCCCCATCGAGTTCGCCGCGCGGATGACGGCGCCGGCCCGGCCCTTCGACCGCACGAGCACGGCCGGCCGGGTGATGCCCAGCTCGCCGAGGGCGGCGACGGCCGAGGCGGCCGTGGCCCCCCCGCCGACGATCACGCCGGTGGGCCGGGACGAACCGGAGTCCGCGCCGGCGAGGCGGACCGCCGTGGCGATTCCGTAGACGTCGGTGTTCGCGCCGACCTTGAGCCCACCGGCGGAGAAGAGCAGCGTGTTGACGGCGCCGACCGCCTCGGCCAGGGGCTCGACCGCGTCGAGCAGGCCGAGCACGGTGCGCTTGAGCGGCATCGTGAGCGAGAGGCCGGCCCATTCGGGCCCGCAGCCGGCGACGAAGCCGGCGAGGCCGTCCTCGGTCACGTCGTGGCTCGTGTACCGCCAGTCCGTGAGCCCGAGGGATGCGTAGGCCGCCCGATGCAGCACCGGCGAGAGCGAATGGGCGATCGGATGCCCGAGCACCCCCGCCCGCGCGGGTCCGCCGGCGCGGGGGGCCGGGGCGCTCACTCGCCGGTCTCCGTGGGAGCCGAGGTCTGCTCCCGGAGCCACTGCCGGTACTCCTCCTGGTTCTTCAGATGCTGCTTGAGGTCGTCGGTGAACTTCGTCTCCTGGGTCTCGAGGTTGACGCTCACGAAGTAGCACCAGTCCCCGGCCGGCGGATCGAGCACCGCGTCGATCGCGCCCGTTCCGGGGGCGCCGATCGGCGTGGGCGGGAGTCCGGGCGGACCCTCCCGGCCGTTGTACGGGTCGTCCTTGCGCCACTCCTCGGAGGTGATGTCGTTCGCCTTCTTGCCGAGTCGGTAGACGTACGTGGCGTCCATCCCGAGCCGGCCGTCGCCGGAGCAGCCCTCGAGCCTGTTCTCGACGACGCGGGCGATCTTGCCCCAGTACTGCTCGGTCCCCTCCTTCTCGACGATCGAGGCCTTGATGAGGAGCGCCTCGCGCTCCTTCTCGGGGACCTCGCGGGCGTCCAGTTCGGAGATCATCTTGTCGAGCATGCGCTCCAGCACGCTCGCGGGAGTGTCGTCGGGGCTCAGGGTGTAGGTGCTCGGGAAGAGCCAGCCCTCGAGTTCCCCTCCGGCCGACTCCGGCAGGGCGCTCGCCGCGAGCTTCTCGGCCGCGGCCTCGACGTCCTCGACCGGGACCATGAGCAGGTCGGCCATCTTCCCGTAGATCTGCGCCACGGTCCACCCCTCGGGCACTGTGAGGCGCAGGTCGATTCGGCTGGCCGGGTCGAGCAGCGCGGCCACGGCGTCGACGGACCGCATCCCCTCCTGCAGCTCGTAGGTCCCGGCCTGGATGGACGTGGCGTTCGGGTTGGCGCTGTAGGCGTTCGTGAACGCCTCGACCGTCTTGACGACGCCCGCATCGGTCAGGGTCTCCCCGATGGCCGTGCCGGAGTCGCCGTCGTCGACGACGACCTCCACGCTCCCCTGCCCGGGGCCGGGAAAGTCGTTGCTCTCGGGTGGGGTGTGGGTGAGCAGGGGCCGGATGAAGACGACGGCCCCGCCGACGAGCAGCACGAGCGCCAGCACCATGACCAGGAACGAGACGACGTTCTTGCGCCGCTGGTTGCGGCGGCGCGCCGCCGCCCGGCGATGGCTGCGCGAGGGCGGGGCCGGTGCCTCGTCCCCGGCGGGTTCGTGGAACAGATCCGTCACGCCTGGGTCTCTTTCGTCCGATCAACGGGGGTGGGCGGCAGGTGCTCGCCGGGTGGGCGGCCCGTGCTGCGCTCCAGGTCGAGGGCGGATTGGAGGATCATCACCGCCGCGACCTGGTCGACGACACTGCGATGGCGGCGACCGGAGCGTCCGGAGGCGTGCATCGCCTGATGCGCGCTGACCGTGGTCAGCCGTTCATCGACCATCCGGACGGGGACCGTCACGGCCGCTGCCAGGTCGCCAGCATACGCCCGTGCGGCGGCGGCTGCAGCCCCCTCCTTTCCCTGGAGGGTCCGGGGGAGGCCGACGATCACCTCGACCGCCTCGAGCTCGGCGACGATTCCGGCGATCTCGGCCACGGTCCGGTCCGCTCCCGTGCGCGGCCTCGTGATCGTGCTCACGGGCGTGGCGAGGGTGCCGCGCGGATCGCTCCGCGCGACGCCGATGCGCACGCTGCCGATGTCGAGGCCGAGGCGGACGCCGGGGCGCGGGTCAGCCATGGGCGGCCGCCAGCTCGTCGGACAGGGCCGCCACGGCCGCGCCGGTCGCGGCCGGATCGGTCCCGCCCCCCTGGGCGAGGTCGTCCTTCCCGCCGCCACCGCCGCCGAGACGGGTCGCGGCGACACGCACGAGGGCACCGGCCTTGACGCCGGCCGCCCGCGCGGCCGGGTTCACCGCGACGACCACGACGGGCCGCTCCCCCGCGACTCCGACGAGGGCGACGACGGCGGGCTCGGCGCCGCTGCGCTCCCGCAGGTCGAGGGCGAGGGTGCGCACGTCGTCGGCCGATCCGACCGGACCCAGGTCCGCGACGATCACGCGCAGGGCCCCGATGCGAGCCGCCCCGTCGAGCAGCGAGCCCGCGCGGGCGAGCACCTGCTCGGCCCGCATCGTGGCCACCTCCCGTTCGGCGTCCTTGAGCCGGGTGAGCAGGCCGGAGATCCGCTCGGGAAGCTCCTCCCCGCGCGCGCCGACCAGCTGGGACAGCTGGCCGACGAGCGCATGCTCGCGGGCGTGGAACTCGTGCGCCCCGGTTCCCACGAGGGCGTCGATCCGCCGCACGCCCGAGCCGATGCTCGCCTCGCTCAGCAGGGTGATCCGTCCGATCCTCCCGGAGCTGGCCACGTGGGTGCCCCCGCACAGCTCCCTGGACCAGTCGCCGCCCACGGAGACCACGCGGACGCGGCTGCCGTACTTCTCGCCGAAGAGGGCCATCGCCCCGGCCGCGCGCGCGTCGTCCAGGTCCATGACCTGATCGGTCACCTCGAGGTCGTCCATCAGCCGGGCGTTGGCGCGCTCCTCGACCTCGCTCAGCGCCCCGGCGGGCAACCCGGTGCCGGATCGGAAGTCGAACCTCACCCGGGAGGGCGCGTTCTCCGAGCCGGCCTGGGTCGCGGTGTCCCCGAGCGCCTCCCGGACCGCCTTGTGCACGATGTGCGTCGCGGTGTGGGCGCGGCTGATCGCGAGGCGCCGGGTGGTGGAGATCGCGGCGAGGGCCCCCTCGTCGAGCGTGATCGAGCCGTCGACGAGCCGGCCGCGGTGGAGCGGCATCCCCTTGATCGGGGCCTGGACGTCGTCGACCTCGACGAGCCCGCCGCCGTCGAGGCGCAGGGTGCCGTGGTCGGCGAGCTGGCCCCCGGCCTCGGCGTAGAACGGGGTCGCGGCGAGGATGACCTCGACGTCGGCCGGGGCGTGCGCCGCGGGCACGGGCACCCCGTCGGCGAGGAGGCCGACGACCCGGGAGCGGGCCTCGGACTCGTCGTAGCCGAGGAAGGTGACCGGCGCATCGAGCTCGGCGCGCAGCTGCTGGTAGGCCTGGGTGTCGGCGTGGCCGGCCCGTTTGGCGAGCGCGTCCGTGCGGGCGCGCTGCTTCTGCTCGGTCATGAGACGACGGAAGGTGGCCTCGTCGACGCTCAGTCCCCGCTCGGCCGCCATCTCCAGGGTGAGGTCGATCGGGAACCCGTGCGTGTCGTGCAGGGCGAAGGCGTCGGCGCCGGGGAGCACGTCGACGCCGGCCTCCTCGAGCCGGGCCACGGCGCCGGTGAGCAGGCTGAGCCCGGACTCCAGGGTGCGCCGGAAGGAGGCCTCCTCGGTGTAGGCGATCCGCGAGATCCGGTCGAACTCGGCGTCGAGCTCGGGGTAGGACTCCTTCATGGCGTCCTTGGAGGTGGGCAGCAGCACCGGCAGCGCCTCCTGCTCCACGCCGAGGAGCCGGACGGCGCGGATCGCGCGCCGCAGCAGCCGCCGCAGCACGTAGCCCCGCCCCTCGTTGCCCGGGCGGATGCCGTCGCCGATGAGCATGAGCGCCGAGCGCACATGGTCGGCGACCACGCGCATGCGGACGTCGTCCTCGTGGTTCTCGCCGTACTTCTTGCCGGAGAGCCGCTCGGTGGCCGCGATCACCGGGTAGACCTGGTCGATCTCGTACAGGTTGTCCACGCCCTGCTTGAGCAGCGCGACCCGCTCGAGGCCCATGCCGGTGTCGATGTTCTTCTGGGTCAGGTCCCCGAGGATCGGGAAGTCGTCCTTCGTGCCGCCGTCCCCGCGCTCGTACTGCATGAACACGAGGTTCCAGATCTCGAGGTATCGGTCCTCGTCGACGACGGGACCGCCCTCGGCTCCGTAGGCGGGGCCGCGGTCGATGTAGATCTCGGAGCACGGCCCGGCCGGCCCGCGGGCGCCGGTGGACCAGTAGTTGTCGGCCATGCCGCGGCGCTGGATCCGCTCGGCGGGCAGTCCCGCGATCTCCTGCCAGAAGGCGGCTGCCTCGTGGTCGTCGGTATAGACGGTCACCCAGACGTCCGCGGGGTCGAAGCCGAGGCAGCCCTCCTCCTCCGCACCGGTGACGAACTCCCAGGCGTACCGGATCGCCTGCTCCTTGAAGTAGTCCCCGAAGGAGAAGTTTCCGTTCATCTGGAAGAACGTGCCGTGCCGGGTGGTCTTGCCCACCTCGTCGATGTCGGCGGTGCGCACGCACTTCTGCACGCTCGTGGCCCGCGACCACGGCGGCTGCTGCTCGGCGAGCATGTAGGGGATGAAGGGAACCATCCCGGCGATGACGAAGAGCGTCGAGGGATCCGGCGAGATGACCGAGCTCGAGGGCACCACGGCGTGGCCGCGGTCGGCGAAGAACGTGAGCCAACGGCGGCGGATCTCAGCGGTGCGCATGGGGACTTCCTTCGGTGCGAGACGAATGCGGGATGCGTGTGGGACGGGGCCGGTGGTGGCGGGTGGCCGGTGGTGGCAGGTGGTTGCAGGGGCCCGTTCAGAGATACAGGTCGGGGTCGTCGGAGTCCAACCCCCAGGTGTCGCGATCGGTGCGTGCGTCCGGGCGGCGGTGCCGCGACCGCGACCCGGCACCGGGCGACTGTCCGGGCGACTCACCGGCCGACTCGGAGCGCGCGAGCAGCGTATCGGTGAGCCGGCGCTCCTCCTCGGCCATGGCGGTCCTGAACTCCGCGGTCGCCTCGGTGAGGGACCCGGCGAGCCGGCCGATCGAGTCGGCCAGGTTGCCGGGCGCGAGGGTGCGCACGAACCCGGAGGCACGCTCGAGCCGTCGCAGTGCCACGACGGTCACCCCGACCCCGACCGCGACCCAGAACAGGCGTCGCATCAGCGGCCCCGGTCCTTGCGGAAGAACCCGCGGACGGCGAGGGAGAACGCGGCCGCCTTGACGAGCGGGGCGCCGACCGTGGCCGCGACGAGGGAGGTCATCGCCGAGATGTTCTGCGTCGTCTCGGCCGCGGCCGTGGTCATCGTGTCGATCTTGGCGAGCTGTCCGTTCGCGGTGGTGACGGTCTGGGCGGCCTCGTCGATCACCGGCAGGGTGTGCTCGGTCACGTCCCGGAGCGAGTCGGAGGCGGTGTCGAGCACGCGGCCGAGCTTGACGAGCGGCACGGCGAGCACGCCGACGAGGATGAGGAACGCCGCCGCCGCCAGGAGGCCGGCGATATCTCCAACGGACATGAGCTGCCTTTCGTCGCGGGGTACGACCGCGAGCCTATCGGGCCGGGAGGGAATGCCTGCGCCCCGGCAGCCGAGGCAACCGGGGCGCGGGCGCGAGGAGGATCAGCGCGAGTAGTACTCGACCACGAGCTGGACCTCGCACGTGATGGGCACCTCGGCGCGCTTGGGGCGACGGGCGAGCTCGAAGCGCAGCTTCTCGAGGTCGACCTGCAGGTACCCGGGCACCTCGGGCAGGACGCCCGCGTGCGCGCCGGCGGCGGCGACCTGGAACGGCACCGTCGTCTGGCTGCGCGGCTTGACCTGCACGACCTGGCCGACCTTGACCCGGTAGGAGGGGCGGTCCACGATCTTGCCGTCGACGAGGATGTGACGGTGGGTCACGGCCTGGCGGGCCTGGGCGATGGTGCGGCCGAAGCCGGCGCGCAGCACGAGCGCGTCGAGGCGCATCTCGAGCAGCTCGACCAGGGACTCACCGGTCAGGTACGGCTCGCGGCGGGCCTCGTCGAACACGCGGCGCAGCTGCACCTCGCGCAGCCCGTACTGGGCGCGCAGCCGCTGCTTCTCCTTGAGTCGGACCGCGTAGTCGGACTCGGTGCGGCGACGGGCGCGGCCGTGCTCGCCCGGCGGGTAGGGGCGCTTCTCGAAGTACTTGGCGGCCTTCGGCGTCAGGGCGAGGCCGAGGGCACGGGACTGGCGGACCTGGCGGCGCGCCTTCTGAGCGTGATTGCTCATACGTATTCCAGCTTTCTGTCGTTTCTACGTCACCCCGGCGACGGGTCCCGGTGGTTCCGGGGGCCGGGGTGGGGTCCACTCGTAGCGGCTAAGACCCCAGGGGTCCATGGCGGTGTTCGACGGCTGTTCGACGGCTGCTCGACAGCTGGTCGACGTCCGTTCGACAGCGCATGGCCCTGCGCCCAGGTGGGCGACCCCGATAGATTACCGCATCACCGCGTGGGGACGGCGCCCCCGCCGCGAGCAGGCCCGTCACCCGGGGTGTTCTTGGTCACCTCGTCGCCGCCGCGGGCGGGTCGCAGGAGGGAACGGATCCGCCCGAGCCGCTCCCCGATCGTGCGCTCGTAGCCGCGCTCGCTCGGCTCGTAGTAGCGCCGGTCCGCCAGGCCCGGCGGCAGGTAGGTCTGCTCGGCGACGGCGTGGGGGGCGTCGTGGGCGTACCGGTAGCCCTCCCCGTGGCCGAGGCCGTCCGCTCCCGCATAGTGGGTGTCGCGCAGATGGAGCGGCACCGGTTCGCTCCGGCCGGCCCGGACGTCGGCGAGGGCGGCGTCGACCGCGCGATAGGCGGCGTTCGACTTGGGCGCGGTCGCGATGTGCACGACCGCCTGCGAGAGCACGATCCGCGCCTCGGGCATGCCGATGAGGGCGACGGCCTGGGCGGCGGCGACGGCGGTCTGCAGGGCCGTCGGGTCGGCCATGCCGACCTCCTCGGAGGCGGCGATGACGAGCCGACGGGCGATGAATCGGGGGTCCTCCCCCGCCGCGACCATGCGGGCGAGATAGTGCAGGGAGGCGTCGACGTCCGAGCCGCGCAGCGACTTGATGAAGGCACTGATGACGTCGTAGTGCTGGTCCCCGGCCCGGTCGTAGCGCACGGCGGCGACGTCGATCGCCTTCTCCACGTCCTCGACGCCGATCCGGGCCGGGGCGGGACCGGTGCCGCCGTCGCCCGCTGTGCTCACGGGTGTCGCCGTGGTCGATACGGCCGTCGCCGGCACCCCGGACAGGGCCGTGCCCGCGGCCGCCTCGAGGATGGTGAGCGACTTGCGTGCGTCCCCGCCGGCGAGTCGCAGGAGCGTCGCCCGCGCCTCGTCCGTGAGCTCGACCCGGCCGCCGAGCCCGCGGGCATCGGCGACGGCCCGGGTGAGGAGCGAGTCGAGGTCCTCCGGGGTGAGGGGCTGGAGGGTGAGCATGATCGAGCGGGACAGCAGCGGTGAGATGACGGAGAAGCTCGGGTTCTCGGTCGTGGCCGCCACGAGCGTGACCCAGCGGTTCTCGACCGCGGGCAGGAGGGCGTCCTGTTGCGTCTTGGAGAAGCGGTGCACCTCGTCGATGAACAGGACCGTCTCCGTGGCGCCGCCCCGGCTCGTGGCGAGGCGGCGCCGGGCGGCGTCGACGACGGCACGCACGTCCTTGACACCCGCGGTCACCGCGGACAGTTCCGTGAACTCGCGCCCCGAGGTGCGGGCGACGAGGTAGGCCAGCGTCGTCTTCCCGGTCCCGGGCGGGCCCCACAGGATGACGGAGGCGGGCGGAAGCGCCCCGGGCGTCGGCCGGGCGATGAGCCGCTGCAGCGGGGATCCTGGTCCGAGCAGGTGCCCCTGACCGACGACCTCGGTCACGTCGGCGGGCCGCATCCGCACGGCGAGCGGCGCCCGCGCGTCGGCCAGGGGCACGCCGGCGTCGTCGGTCGCGACGGCCTCGAACAGATCCACGCCGCTCAGCCTATGCGAGTCTCAGTGGTGCAGCCCGATCCGGGCGTGCAGCCGGCGCAGCGGGGCGGGGGCCCACCAGTTCCACTCGCCCAGGAGGGTCATCGTGGCGGGAACGAGCAGCATCCGCACGAGGGTCGCGTCCACGAGCACCGTGACGGCCAGGGCGATCCCGACCTCCTTGATCGCGAGCAGGTCCCCGAAGGCGAAGCCCGCGAAGACGACCATGATCACCAGGGCGGCGGAGGTGATGATCCGGCCGGTGCGCTGCAGCCCGTCCCGGACCGCGGTGTCGTTGTCGGCCCCGGCGTCGTGGAGCTCCTTGATCCCGGCGAGGAGGAAGACCTCGTAGTCCATTGCGAGCCCGAACCCGAAGGCGACGACGACGGCCACGACATAGGATTCCAGGCCCCCGGCGGAGGTGAAGCCGAGGAGGGACTCGAGGTGCCCCTCGGCGAAGATCCACGAGGTGATGCCCAGGCTCGCCCCGAGCGAGAGCACGTTGATCGCCAGCGCCTTGACCGGCACGAGCAGCGATCCGGTCATGAGGAACAGCAGCAGGAACGTCGCGAGCACGACGATGCCCACCGCCCAGGGCAGGCCGTCGGCCAGCGCGGCGTTGAAGTCGATCTGGTTGGCCGCCTGACCCACGACCCAGAACTCACCGGCCGACGCGGGAACCGGGCCCTCGCGCAGGTCGCGGATCGTGCGGACGACGTCGCTCGCCTCGTCGCCGCCGGCGTCGGTCACGTCGAGGTGCACCCCGATGGTCGCGTACCCCTCCCCCAGGTCCGCGGGCTCGCCGACCCGCGTGACGTGAGCGATCCCGCCGATCTCCCGGGCGAGGTCGGCCGCGATCGGGGCCTCCGCGACGACGGTGAGCTGCGGGCTCGCCGCGGCCGGGAAGTCGGCCTCGATCCGGTCGATGAACTCCCGTTGGCTCGAATCCGAGGGGAGGAGCTCGGTGGTGGAGTTGCGCATCTCCATCGTGAGGGTCGGGGCCGCGAGCACGGCGAGCACGACGGTCACGATCCCGAGGGTCCACCAGGGCCGCCGCTGCACGAGGCCGGCGAGCCGGGAGAAGACGCCGGTGGGTGGGGGCACGTCGCCGAAGCGCCCGAGCGCGGCCCCGAGCCCGGGCACCCGGGTGAGCGCCGAGGGCCGGGCCATGCGCCGGCCCAGGAGCGTGAGCACGGCCGGGACGAGGGTGAGGGAGGAGAGCACGGCGATGAGCACCACCGAGACCCCGGCCGCACCGAGCGAGCGCAGGATCTCCGGGCTCAGCAGCATGAGGCCCGCGATCGAGATCGCCACGGTGATGGCCGAGAACGTGACGGTCCGCCCGGCCGTCGCCATCGTCGCGGCGATCGCGGCCGAGACCGCCGGGTCCTGCCGCCGCCGGCGCCGGCCGTCCTCGCCGGCGATCGCCGCCCGGAGTTCCTGACGGTATCGACTGACGAAGAGCAGGCCGTAGTCGATCGAGAGCCCGAGCCCGAGCACGGTCACGACGTTGACCACGACGCTGTCGAGTTCGAGCACGTAGGAGAAGCCCCACAACGCCCCGAGCCCGCCGGCGATCGAGGCGAGCGCCCCGAGCAGGGGCATACCCGCCGCGAGGAAGCCGCCGAAGACGATGACCATGATGACGAGGGAGATCGGCAGTGCGACGGCCTCCCCGGTCTGGAGGTCCTGCTGGAGCTGGCCGATGATGTCCTCGACCATGATCGACTCCGAGGAGACGATGCCCTGCGCGCCGAGGTCCTCGAGCAGTCCGTCCATCTCGGCGACGACCTCGTCGTGCGCCGCGGCCTGCTCGGCCGGGCTCAGGTCCGGTGCGAGGGAGACGCTCGCGAGGAAGCCGTCGGCGGAGACGAGTGCGGCCGCCCGGGGATCCTCGAGGCCGTCGGGGAAGACGAACGGGTCGACGACGCCGACGACGTCCTCGAGCGCGAACACCTTCGTGTGGAAGACCCCGATCGGGCCGGCGAGCTCGGCCGGATCGCTCAGGTCGACGTCCCACGTGAGCAGCGTCAGGGTCTCCGAGGAGGTCGCGTGCTCGGCGAGCAGCTCCTGACCGATGTCGCTCTCCGACCCGGGCACCTTCGGCTCGCCGGAGTGGAGTCGGTCGAACAGGCCCTGCCCGGCGACCCCGGTGAGCGCCAGCAACAGCAGCGCCGCGGTGGCCACGAGCCAGCTGACGGCGGTGATCTTCGGTCGGCGGGCGATCGCCTCGCCCAGGCGGGTGAACACGAGCGGGCTACGCGCTCGCCGCTCCCGCCCGGGCTGATCCGGTTCCGCCGCCGGCGGCGGCCTGTTCCCCCTTGGGCCGGGCGTCGACGCCGGCCTCACGGCGCTGCTGCGCCGTGATGGGCGCGGGCGCCTGGGTCAGCGGATCGAAACCGCCGCCGGACTTGGGGAAGGCGATGACGTCGCGGATGGACTCCGAGTGGGTGAGCAGGGCGACGATGCGGTCCCAGCCGAAGGCGATGCCGCCGTGGGGCGGCGCGCCGAAGGCGAAGGCCTCGAGCAGGAACCCGAACTTCTCCTGCGCCTCCGCGGCGTCGATGCCCATGACCGCGAACACGCGCTCCTGCACGTCCCGGCGGTGGATACGGATGGAGCCGCCGCCGATCTCGTTGCCGTTGCACACGATGTCGTAGGCGTAGGCCAGGGCGGCGCCCGGGTCCTGCTCGAAGGTGTCGATCCACTCGGGCGTCGGGGAGGTGAAGGCGTGGTGGACCGCGGTCCACGCGCCCTCGCCCACGGCCACGTCGTCGTCCTCGCCGGTCGGCTTGAACAGCGGGGCGTCGACGACCCAGGTGAAGGCCCAGGCGTCGGGGTCGATGAGGCCGGTGCGCTCGGCGATCTCGACCCGCGCGGCGCCGAGCAGCGCCCGGGAGGCCGTCTCGCCGCCGGCGGCGAAGAAGACCGCGTCGCCCGGGGAGGCACCGGTGGCCGCCACGAGCCCGGCCCGTTCCTCCTCGGACAGGTTCTTGGCCACGGGCCCGCCGAGGGTTCCGTCCTCGGCCACGGTGACGTAGGCGAGGCCCTTCGCACCGCGCTGCTTCGCCCACTCCTGCCAGCCGTCGAAGGCGCGCCGGGGCTGGCCCGCGCCGCCGGGCATGACGACGGCGCCCACGTACGGGGCCTGGAACACCCGGAACGGGGTGTCGGCGAAGTAGTCGGTGAGCTCGACCAGCTCGAGGTCGAAGCGCAGGTCCGGCTTGTCCGTGCCGAAGCGGCGCATCGCGTCGGCGAACGTGATCCGCGGGATCGGGGTCGGGATCGTGTACCCGATGAGCTCCCACAGGGCCCCGAGCACCTGCTCGGCCAGCTCGATCACGTCGTCCTGTTCCACGAAGCTCAGCTCCACATCGAGCTGGGTGAACTCGGGCTGGCGGTCGGCGCGGAAGTCCTCGTCGCGGTAGCAGCGGGCGATCTGGTAGTAGCGCTCCATGCCGGCGACCATGAGGAGCTGCTTGAACAGCTGCGGGGACTGCGGCAGCGCGTACCACGATCCGGGCGCGAGCCGGGCGGGCACGAGGAAGTCCCGGGCGCCCTCGGGCGTCGACCGGGTCAGGGTCGGGGTCTCGACCTCGACGAAGCCGGCGTCGTCGAGCACCGCCCGGGCCGCCCGGTTCGCGCGGGCACGCAGGCGCAGGGCGCGCGCCGGAGCGGGCCGGCGCAGGTCGAGGTAGCGGTGGGCGAGCCGGGCCTCCTCGCCGACGGTGATGTTCTCCTCCAGGGCCGTGGAGACCTGGAAGGGCAGCGCGGCGGAGGTGTTGAGCACGGTGACCTCGGCCGCGATCACCTCGATCTGCCCGGAGGGCAGGTTCGGGTTCTCGTTCCCCTCGGGCCGGCGGGCGACCTCGCCCGTGACGGAGAGCACGAACTCCGAGCGCAGCGGGTGGGCCACCTCGTCGTCGCGGATGACGACCTGGGCGATCCCGCTCGCGTCCCGAAGATCGATGAACGCCACACCGCCGTGGTCACGCCTGCGATCCACCCACCCGGCGAGGGTGATGGTCGTGCCGATGTCCCCGGCACTGAGCGTGCCGGCCTCGTGGGTGCGGTACACGGGGAGTCCTCTCGAAGTGCCCTGAATCTGCCGGGCCTCATCCTACGGTGTGCCACCGGCCCCGATTCACGCCGCGAACGGGCCGGTGGTGACGAGCAGCACAGCGCCCCTCCCTGGGAATCGGACCGCCGGCCCCATAGACTTGGACAGCTTCGGAGCCGGCCGCTCGCCCGTCCTTGTGTCACCAGTCAACTGTGTGGGCCTTAGCGGATCTGGACCTGTTCCGGTCCTCGCTCCCCCTCCATAAGAACGGTGTCACCTGTGACCACATTCGCCGATCTCGGCTTGTCCACTGCTGCGCTCGATCGCGTGGCCTCCCTCGGCTTCACCACTCCGACCGATATCCAGATCCAGGCGATCCCGGTGCTGCTCGCCGGCTCCGACGTCGTGGGCGTGGCCCAGACGGGCACGGGCAAGACCGCCGCCTTCGGCCTGCCGCTCCTCGCCCGCGTCGACGCCGACCTCCGGCAGGTCCAGGCCCTCGTGCTCACGCCGACCCGCGAGCTCGCCATGCAGGTCGCCGATGCCGTGGCCGAGCTCGGCGATCGCGCGATCGAGGTGCTGCCCGTCTACGGCGGCTCCCCCTTCGGCCCGCAGTTGCGCGGACTCGCCGGGGGCGCGCAGGTCGTGGTCGGCACGCCGGGACGCGTGATCGACATGATCGAGCGCGGCGCCCTCGACCTGTCGACGGTGCGCTACGTCGTGCTCGACGAGGCGGACGAGATGCTGCGCATGGGCTTCGCCGAGGACGTCGACCAGATCCTCGCCGGCGCCGCCCGCGACCGGCAGACGGCGCTCTTCTCCGCCACCATGCCCGCGACCATCCGCCGCGTGGCCCGCACCCACATGCACGACCCGGTCGAGGTGACCACCTCGCCGGTCACCTCCGCGACCCGCACCATCACCCAGCAGTACGCGGTCGTGCCCTTCCGGCACAAGGTCGGCGCCCTGGGCCGGATCCTCGAGACGACCGAGGCGGAGGCGGCGATCATCTTCGTGCGCACCCGCAAGGACGCCGACGAGGTCGGCGCGCAGCTGAGCGCCCAGGGGATCAACGCCGCCTCCATCAGCGGTGACGTGGCCCAGCGCGACCGGGAGCGCATCGTCGAGCGGCTCCGGTCGGGCCGCCTCGACGTGCTCGTCGCGACCGACGTCGCCGCCCGCGGACTCGACGTCGAGCGGATCGGCCTCGTGGTCAACTACGACGTCCCGCGCGAGGTCGAGGCCTACGTCCACCGGATCGGCCGGACCGGCCGCGCCGGCCGCGCCGGCACCGCCTTCACCTTCTTCACGCCGAAGGAGGCCCACCGGCTGCGTCAGATCGAGAAGGTCACCGGTTCCAAGCTGGTGGAGACCGCCGTGCCCTCCCCGGCCCAGGTGAGCGCCCACAAGGCGCGCGCCGTGCTCGCGGCGGTGCCCGAGCGGATCGGCTCCGGCCGACTCGAGTCCTACCGGGAGCAGCTCACCACCCTCGTGGCCGAGTCGTCCCTCGACCTGCTCGACGTCGCCGCCGCCCTCGTGGCCGCCGGCGTCGGCGACTCCGGTCCCCGCCGAATCGAGCACGACCGCCGCGAGTCCCGCGCGGGCGAGACCGAGCGCTTCGACCGCACGGACCGGTTCGACCGGTCCCCTGCGTCATCGGCGTCCTCGGGACGCGAGGACCGCGGGCGCTTCGACCGGCAGAGTCGCCCGGATCGCTCGGATCGTCCGGATCGACGGGACCGCGGCACCCGGTTCGCGGGCAGCACCGTGTACCGGGTGAGCGTCGGACGCAATCACGGCGTGCGGCCGGAGGGGATCGTCGGGGCCGTCACCGGTGAGGCCGGGCTGCGCGGCTCCGATCTGGGCAAGATCACGATCAACTCGACCTTCTCGCTCGTGGAGATCTCGGCCGACCTCGACTCCGATCAGCTCCACCGGCTCGACCGGGCCATGGTCGCGGGCAAGCCGCTGCGTCTGCGGGCGGACACGGGCCGCGCCCCCCGCGACTTCGATCGTTCCTCCCGAAGCCGGGAGCGGAGCCGGGAGTCCTGGTCGGCGAACCGTCGCCCGAACACTCACGGGGGCGAGCGTCGCGCCGGCGAACGACGCCAGAGCTGGGCGGATCGCTGAGCAGTCGGGCTCGTTCCCACACTCACCCACACTGACCGACACTCACCCACACTGACCGACACTGACACTGCGGCCGGTCGCGGCGCTCCTCGAGCGCCGCGGCCGGCCGCGGCCCTTCCCGCACCGATTCGGTGGGTTCGCGACTGGTCCGTGACTTATTCGCGACTGATTCGCGTCTGATCAGGCGTCGCCGGCGCGCACCCCGGGCCACAGATCGGCCGCGGCCGGCTCCCACGCGCTCGGGTCGGCCGGCTGCTGGTCGCCCGAGCGGATGTCCTTGACCTCGCCGGTCCCGGCCGCGTCCTGCGCGGGGAACCAGACGTACGGAATGCCCCGCCGGTCGGCGAAGCGGATCTGCTTGCCGAGCTTGGCGGCGGTCGGGGCGACCTCGCACGGGATGCCCCGCGCCCGCAGGGCCGCGGCGATCTCCTCGCTGCGGGGCCGGGAGTCCTCGTGCCAGACCGACACGAGCACGGCGCTCGGCACGGACCGGGTCGCCGTCACGAGGCCCGCGCCCAGCAGGCGCGAGACGAGCCGGGTGACGCCCACCGAGATCCCGACGCCGGGATAGGTGCGCTTGCCGTCCGTGGCCAGCGAATCGTATCGGCCACCGGAACAGATGGACCCGAGGCCCTCGTGGCCCACGAGCGTCGTCTCGTAGACGGAGCCGGTGTAGTAGTCGAGGCCCCGGGCGATCTTCAGATCCGCAACGATGACGCCGGGGGCACGCACCATGGCGGCGTCGATGAGCCGGGCGAGCTCTCCCAGCCCCTCCTCGAGCAGGTCGTTCGTCACGCCGAGCGCGCGGACCCGATCGACCACCGAGGTGTCCGCGCCCGAGATCGCGGCCAGCGCGAGGGCGGCCTCGGCCTGCTCGGCCGTCGCCCCCTGCTCCGCCCGCAGGAGCTCGCCGACCGCGTCCGGGCCGATCTTGTCGAGCTTGTCGACCGTGCGCAGGGTGCCGTCGACGTCGGTGAGCCCGATGCCCTGGTAGAAGCCCTGGCAGATCTTGCGGTTGTTCACGCTGATCCGGATCGCAGGCACGCCGATCGAGCGCAGTCGAGCGAACGCGTCGGCGATGACGAGCGGCATCTCGACCTCGTAATGGAACGGCAGGGTGCCGTCGCCGATGACGTCGATGTCCGCCTGGCAGAACTCCCGGTAGCGCCCGTCCTGTGGGCGCTCGCCGCGCCACACCTTCTGGATCTGGTGGCGGCGGAACGGAAAGGCCAGCCGGCCGGCGTTCTCCAGCACGTATCGTGCGAGCGGCACCGTCAGGTCGAAGTGGAGCCCGAGCGTGTCCCCGGCGGTGCCCCGATCCGACGTGGCGTCGGGCTCATCGGGTTCGTCGGCGCCCTGGAGCCGGCGCAGCAGGTAGACCTCCTTCGAGGTCTCCCCCTTGGCGAGGAGCCGGTCCAGCGGTTCCACCGCGCGGGTCTCGATCCCGGCGTATCCGTGCAACTCGAAGGTCCGCCGCAGCGTGTCGAGGATATGGGATTCCACGACGCGTTCGGCTGGGGACCATTCGGGGAATCCGGACAAGGGCGCGATTCTGCTCATGCGACAAGCTTTCCACACCACGACGAAACCGTCGGAACACGCCCGGCCCCGGGGGCCCGCCGTGACCACACCGTGACCCGCAGCGGTCTCGGACCCACCCGCGGACTGCCTAGACTGATGCGCTGAGGTGGCTACGAGGAGGTCGGGTGTCCAAGGAACGGGAGCGCGCTCAGCAGCGCGCGCGCGCCAAGAAGGCCGAGGAACGGCGGGAGCGGGCCGTCCGTGCCCGACGCCGACGCACGGTGATCGTGACCGCGGTGGTGATCTGCGTCGTCCTCGCGCTCGTGATCGTGGTGAACCAGCTCGACGGCGACGGCCCCGGGGAGGGCGCCTCCCCGACGCCGACCGCGGTCGGCTACTCCGACCCTGAAGACACTGCAGACACGACCGGCACTGCCGACACCGCCCCCACGACCGAGGCGCCGGGATACGACGCACCGCCGCCGCCGTCCGAGGCCCGCAACGCCGAGGTGATCGTCCAGACCAGCCAGGGCGACCTCACCCTCGACCTCGACGCGGACGCCGCCCCGCAGGCGGTCGCGAGCTTCGAGTTCCTCGCCGAGGAGGGGTTCTTCGACGGCACCTCCTGCCATCGCCTCCTGCCCTCGGCGCTCTTGCAGTGCGGCGATCCCACCGGCACGGGCACCGGCGGGCCCGGGTATTCCTTCGGTCCGATCGAGAATGCCCCCACCGACCAGATCTATCCGGCCGGAACGGTCGCGATGGCCCGGGTCGGCGGCCAGGGGGATTCGATGGGCTCGCAGTTCTTCCTGGTCTTCGAGGATACGCCGTTGCCGGACGATGCCGCCGGTGGTTATACCGTTATGGGTACGATCACCTCGGGATTGGACGTGTTGCGGCAGATCGGAGCGGCCGGGACCGTCGACGGTTCTTCGGACGGGCGTCCGAAGAACGACGTCATCATTGAAAGTATGGAGATCACGTGACCGAACAGACCCCTGCCACCCAGCCCGAGGCCGACGTGCCCGCGCAGGAGCCCGACGCAGCCGTCGAGCAGCCCGCGGTCACCGACGCTCCACTCGCCGACGCCGCCGAACCGGCCGTGCCCGCTGTGCCGGTCGCTCCCGCTGCCCGCCCCGCCCCGCCGCGGGCCGTGCCGACCCCCGCGATGGTGGCCAAGGCCGTCAAGCCGGCCGCCCCGGCGGTCACCGCCACCCCGGGCACCCCCGTCGCCTCCGCCCCGGCCGGTGCCGCCGCGTCGGCCGCGTCGGAGGCCGAGACCCGGATCGATCCCGCCGATTTCGCGGCCGCGGCCGCGTTCGGCAGGGTGGCACCCGACGGCACCGTGAGCCTGCTCGAGGCCGGGGGCGAACGCGTCATCGGACAGTACCCGGACGTGACGGCGGAGGAGGCCCTCGCGCTCTACATCCGCCGCTTCCTCGATCTCGAGGCGCAGGTCACGCTGTTCGCCACCCGCCTCGACCAGCTCTCCGCGCGCGACCTCGACCAGGGCCTGCAGACCCTGGTCGAGGCGCTCGTCGAACCCGCAGTCGTCGGTGACCTCGAGGGGCTGCGCGGCCGGGTGGAGGAGTTGCGCGCCCGCGTGACGGAGCGCAAGGCCGCCCTCGCCGCCGAGCGGGAGGCAGCGCGCGCCCAGGCCCACGCGCTGCGCACCCAGATCGTCGAGCGCGCCGAGGCCCTCGCCGCGCTCGCACCCGAGAAGGTGCAGTGGCGCGCCCAGGGTGAACAGCTGCGCGCCCTGCTCGACGAGTGGAAGGCCGCCCAGCGCGGTGAGGTCCGTCTCGACCGGGCCGCCGAGGACGAGCTGTGGAAGCGGTTCTCGGCCGCACGCTCGACCTTCGACCGCAATCGCCGCCAGCACTTCGCCGAGCTCGACCGCCGCCACGGGCAGGTCAAGGAGGCCAAGGAGCGACTCATCGCCCGCGCACAGGAGCTCGCGACCTCGACCGACTGGGGCGCGACGTCCGCGGCGATGCGCTCCCTCATGGACGAGTGGAAGGCGGCCGGCCGCGCCTCCCGCAAGGACGACGACGCCCTCTGGGCACGGTTCCGGGGTGCGCAGGACACGTTCTACCAGGCACGCCAGGAGCAGAACGCGGCCACGGACGCCGAATACGGGGCGAACCTCCAGGTCAAGCTGGAGATCCTCGTCGAGGCGGAGAAGCTCGTGCCCGTCACGGACATCGCCGCCGCCAAGAGCGCGCTGCGCGGCCTGCAGGATCGCTGGGAGGAGGCCGGCCGGGTCCCACGCGACGACCTCAAGAGCACCGAGGCGCGGATGCGCGCGGTCGAGCAGGCGGTCCGCGACGCCGACGAATCGCAGTGGAAGCGCACGGATCCGCGGATGCGGGCCCGCGCGGAGGGGGCCGCGGCCCAGCTCGAGGCCGCGATCGCCGACCTGCGCAGCGACCTCGACAAGGCCCGCGCCGGCGGCGACGAACGCCGGATCACCCAGGCCCAGGACGCGCTCGTCGCTCGCGAGGCGTGGCTCGAACAGGTGCTCCGCGCCGCCGAGGACGCCGGCTGAATCCAGCCGGCACCTGCCGACACCGCCCACATTCCGGGGGCGCCCGCTCCGCGAGCGGGCGTCCCCGGACGTGGTCAGTCCTCGGGGGGAACGAGCGCCTTCGGCTTCGCGCCGGTGAGCCGGAAGACGTCGAAGACGCCGTCGATCTGGCGCACGGCGCGCAGCACGTGACCCAGGTGCGAGGGTTCGGCCATCTCGAACAGGAACCGTGAGATCGCCACCCGGTCGCGGCTCGTGGCCACGTTCGCCGAGAGGATGTTCACGTGATTCTCCGTGAGTACCTTCGTCACATCGGACAGGAGTCCGCTCCGGTCGAGCGCCTCGACCTGGATGTTCACGAGGAACACGCTCGTGGTCGAGGAGGTCCACTCCACCCCGATGAACCGCTCCGGTTCCCGCCGCAGGGCCGTCACGTTCGAGCAGTCCGAGCGGTGCACGGAGATGCCCGAGCCGCGGGTGATGAAGCCGACGATGTCGTCGCCGGGCACGGGCGTGCAGCAGCGGGCGAGCTTGACCCACATGTCCGTGTCGTCCATGCCGGAGACGAGCACCGCCGGGCCCGCCGAGCTCGAGCGGGGGCTCGGGCGGCCGGGGAGCGTGGCCTCGGCCAGGTCCTCCTCCGCCCCCTCCTCGCCGCCGAGGCTGCCCACGAGTCGGGTGACGACGTTCGCGGCCGAGATGTGCCCCTCGCCCACGGCCGCGTAGAGGCCGGTGACGTCGCGGTAGGGCAGTTCCTGGATGATTCCGACGAGGTTCTCGGGCTTGAGGAGCCGCTGGATCGGCAGGTTCTGCTTGCGCAGCGCCTTGGCGATGAGGGACTTGCCGGTCTCGACCGCCTCGTCGCGGCGCTCCTTCGTGAACCATTGCCGGATCTTGTTCCGGGCGCGCGGACTCTTGACGAACGCGAGCCAGTCCCGGCTCGGCCCCGCCGACTCCGACCGGGAGGTGAAGACCTCGATCGTGTCGCCGTTCTCGAGGGTCGAGTCGAGGGGCACGAGCCGGCCGTTCACGCGGGCCCCGACCGTGTGGTGGCCGACCTCGGTGTGCACCGCGTATGCGAAGTCGATCGGCGTGGCCGCCGCGGGCAGTGACATGACGTCGCCCTTGGGGGTGAAGACGAAGACCTGCGCGCCGGACATCTCGAACCGGAGCGATTCGAGGAACTCCCCGGGGTCCGCGGTCTCACGCTGCCAGTCCACGAGTTGGCGCAGCCACGGCATCGAATCCGCCTCGGCCTCGCCCTTGCCGCCCGCGGCCCGGCCCGCTTCCTTGTACTTCCAGTGCGCGGCGACCCCGTACTCGGCGCGCCGGTGCATGTCGAAGCTGCGGATCTGGATCTCGACCGGCTTGCCGTTCGGGCCGATGACGGTCGTGTGCAACGACTGGTACATGTTGAACTTCGGCATCGCGATGTAGTCCTTGAACCGGCCCGGCACGGGGTTCCACTGGCTGTGGATCTCCCCGAGCGCGGCATAGCAGTCCCGGACCGAGTCGACGAGCACGCGCACGCCCACGAGGTCGTAGATGTCGGCGAAGTCGCGGCCCCGCACGATCATCTTCTGATAGATGGAGTAGTAGTGCTTGGGCCGCCCGGTCACCGTGGCCTTGATCTTGGCCACGCGCAGATCCTCGCTGATCCGGTCCCGCACGACCGCGAGGTACTCCTCCCGGGCGGGGGCCCGCTCGGCCACGAGGTGGACGATCTCCTCGTACACCTTCGGGTACAGGGTGGCGAAGGAGAGGTCCTCGAGCTCCCACTTGAGCGTGTTCATTCCGAGCCGGTGGGCCAGCGGGGCATAGATCTCGATGGTCTCGCGGGCCTTGCGGGAGGCGGAGTCCGAGGAGACGTACTTCCACGTGCGGGCATTGTGGAGCCGGTCGGCGAGCTTGATCACGAGCACCCGGATGTCGCGGGCCATGGCGATGACCATCTTGCGCACGGTCTCGGCCTGCGCAGCCTCCCCGTAGGTCACCTTGTCGAGCTTGGTGACGCCGTCGACCAGCAGCGCGACCTCCTCACCGAAGTCCTGTCGCAGGCTCTCGAGGGAATAGGACGTGTCCTCGACCGTGTCGTGCAGGAGGGCGGCGGCGAGCGTGGGCGGGGTGAGGCCGAGCTCGGCCAGGATGGTCGCCACGGCCACGGGGTGCGTGATGTACGGATCGCCGCTCTTGCGCATCTGGCCGCGATGGGCGCGTTCGGCCACCGAGTAGGCGCGCTCGAGCAGCGCGACGTCGGCCTTCGGGTGGTTCGCGCGCAGGGCGCGCATGAGCGGCTCGATCGCCGGCGGCGTCGGATGGGCGCCGCGCGACCCGAACCAGACGAGGGCGGAGCGCACCCGCGACCCGGGCACGACCGGGTCGGTCTCGGTGCTGCCGTGTTCCTCGCTCACCACTCAATGATAGGCCCGCGCCCACCCGGGCCCGGCCCATTCGAGCGGGTGCGGGGTCGGTCGCCGCGCCCGGTCAGTAGGTGACGACGGAGTAGACCTCGTGCTCGCCGAGGGCGGCCCGTCCCCCGAGCTCGCTCAGTTCCATGAGCATGGCGATGCCGGAGACCTCGAGGCCGGCCTGCTCGAGCAGCGAGGCGGCGGCCCCCGCGGTGCCGCCGGTGGCGAGCACGTCGTCCAGGAGCAGCACGCGCTGGCCCGGGACCACGACGGTGGCGGCCACCTCGACCTCGGCGGTGCCGTACTCGAGGGTGTAGGCGGAGGAGATGGTCGGCGGCGGCAGCTTGCCCGCCTTCCGCACGACCATCGTTCCCACCCCGAGCACGGCCGACAGCGGCGCGGAGAGCAGGAAGCCCCGCGCCTCGACGCCGGCGACCATGTCGATCCGGCCCCGGTACCGGTCGGCGAGGTGCTCGATCACCTCACCGAACGTCGGCCCGTCCGCCAGCAGCGGCGTGATGTCGCGAAAGACGATCCCCGGCTCGGGGAAGTCGGGTACGTTGCGGATGAGGCCGCGCACCCGCTGGGCGAGCTCGGCGTCGGAGCTGCTCGAGGTCATCTGCGGCTCTTGCGACGAACCGGCTGGGCGGCCTGACCCCGGTGGGCTCCGGCGCGGAGGCCGCCGGCATAGGAGCCGACCGTCACGGGGGCGTCGTCGTCCTCCCCCGCGGCATTCTCGGCCGCCGCCCGCTTCGCGAGCACGGTCGCGGTGTGCTCCGCGATCGCCGGGTCGCGCTGACGCAGCGCGACCTCGATCGGCGTCGCGATGAAGATCGAGGAGAGGGTGGAGAAGATGAGGCCGATGAACAGCGCCAGGGCGATGTCGCGCAGCGTGCTCGCGCCGAGCAGGAACGATCCGACGAACAGGATCGAGGCGACCGGCAGGAGCCCCACGACCGAGGTGTTGAGGGAGCGCACCATCGTCTGGTTCACCGCGAGGTTCGCCGACTCGGCATACGTGTACCGCGTCTGTTCGAGCACCCCCTCGGTGTTCTCGCGCACCTTGTCGAAGACCACGACCGTGTCGTAGAGGGAATAGCCGAGGATGGTGAGGAAGCCGATGACACTCGCCGGCGTCACCTCGAAGCCCACGCCCGCGTACAGGCCGACCGTGACGACGAGGTCGTGCAGCAGCGCGATGAGCGCCGCGACGGCCATCTTCCAGTGCCGGAAGTACAGCGCCATGACGAGCGTGACGAGCACGAGGAAGATGACCAGACCCTGAATCGCCTTGGTGGTCACGTCCGCGCCCCACGCGGGTCCGACGAACGAGGACGTCACGCTGTTGACGTCGACCCCGTAGGCCTCGGCGAGGGCCTCCTTCAGGTCGGTCGTCTGGGCGTCGGTCAACTCCTCGGTCTGCACCCGGATCGAGTCGCCGCCGACCTGGGAGACGCGCGGCTGCTGCCCCTCGGCGACCGAGTCGACCGCGTCGTAGGCCGGCTGTTGCTCGGTCGTGGCCACGCCCGAGACCGTGAACTCGGAGCCGCCGCGGAACTCGATCCCGGGATTGAGCTTGACGGTCACGAGCAGGATGATCGAGAGCAGCACGAGGCCGGCGGCGGCCACCATCCAGGTCTTGCGCCGGCCGACGATGTCGAAGGAGCGCTTCCCCGTGTAGAGGTCGTTCCCCAGCTGGGCGAAACTAGCCATCACTGACCGTCCTTCGTGTCGGAGTCGGAGTCGGAGCCGGCGACGGCGCCCGCCATCGCCTCCTCCTGCTGGCGTGCCGCACGTTTGCGTTCCGCGATGCTCAACGCCTGCTCGCGCTCACCCCTGCTGAGCACCCGGCCCGCCCCGCGGTAGGCGGTGACGCTCGAACCGAGGTGCACCGGGTCGAGTCCGGAGAACCGGTGACCGCCTCCGAAGAACTTGGTGCGGATGAGCACCCGCATGATCGGGTGGGTGAACAGGAACACGACGACGAGGTCGATGACCGTGGTCAGCCCGAGCGTGAACGCGAACCCGCGCACGCTGCCGACCGCGAGGAAGTAGAGGACCGCCGCCGCGAGCAGGTTGACCATGTCCGAGGCGATGACCGTGCGGCGGGCACGCAGCCAGCCCTGGTCCACGGCCGCGGAGAGCTCCCTGCCCTCGCGCACCTCGTCCCGGATGCGTTCGAAGTAGATGATGAACGAGTCGGCGGTGATGCCGATCGCGATGATCAGCCCCGCGACCCCGGGCAGGGAGAGTCGATACCCCATGAGCCACGACAGCAGGGCGATGGTTCCGAACACCAGGCCGGCGGCCACGGTGAGGGAGGTGACCGTGACGAGCGCCAGGCCGCGGTACTGCAGCAGCGAGTAGAGCACCACCAGGCCGAGCCCGATGAGGCCGGCGATGAGGCCGGTCTGGAGCTGCTCGGAGCCGAGGGTCGCCGAGATCTGCGCCTCGGACTGCACCTCGAAGTGGATGGGCAGGGCACCGAAGCTGAGCTGGCGGGCCATCGTGGCCGCCGCCTCACGGGTGAACCCGCCGGTGATCTGTGCCTCCCCGTTGGGGATGACGTCGTTCACGCTCGGCGCACTCACGACGAGCGAGTCGAGCACGATGGCGAACCGGTTGCGCTGGGAGGAGACCATCTCCGGCTGACGCAGCCGCTCGGTGATCTCCTTGAACGTCGCGGTGCCCTCGGCGTTGAACTTGAGGTTGACCGCGTACTCGCCGGTCGGCGCGCCCGCCTGGCTGTAGGCCATCCCGGAGGAGGCGCTGGCGATGTCGGTCCCGGGGATCTCCATCGGGCCGACGATGTACTTCGAACTGCCGTCCGTGGCGCACGTGACGAGCGGCTTGGCGGGATCGTCCCCGCCGCCGCCGATGAGGTTCTCGGGATCGGTGCAGTTGAGGGTGTAGAAGTCGTACCAGTCCTGCTCGGTGATCCAGGCCTGGTCGCTCGGGGAGGTCGGCTCGGTCGTGGGGGTGTCCGAGATCTCGCCGTCGCCGTCGAGGTCGGCCGCCTTGCGGGCCGCCTCGTCGATCTGAGCCGTCGTGGGCGCGGCTCCCGACTCGGTCGAGGGCGCGTCGTCCTCCGTCGCGGGCTCGTCGGCCGGTGCCGCCCCCTCCTCGGGGGCCGCGCTCTCCGTATCGGCGGAACCGTCGGTCCCCTCGGTACCGTCGGTGGGGTTCGCCTCCTCCTGCTCGGCGAGGGCCTGGTCGAGCGCCTGCGGGTCGATGGGTCCGGGCGGCGCCTGGTAGAGGAAGGCACGGAACCGCAGTTGGGCGCTCTGACGCACGAGGTTGAGCGTGTCCTCGTCCGGCTCGCCGGGCAGCGCGACGACGATGTTGGTGCCGCCCTGGCTCGTGATCTCCGCCTCCGAGACGCCGGAGGAGTTGACGCGCTGCCGGATGATCTCGATCGCCTGCTGCACGTCACTGTCGGTGATCTGCGAGCCGTCGTCGGTCTGCGGGGTGAGGATCAGCTGCGTGCCGCCCTCGAGGTCGAGCGCGAGATTGGGCGACCACGACGCGTCGGACAGCTTCGTTCCTCCGAAGATGGAGCCGAAGATGAGCACGACGAGCACGCCGAGCAGGATGAGGCGTGAGGACGGGCGGGACTGCGCAGGAGGGCGTGTAGCCACGGTATGCCTTTCAGGACCGAGCGGATCGGGTCCGCGGGTCAGCGGGATTCGTTGTCAGCGCCGCCCGGGGCCGAGTCCGGGCTCGTGGGTGAGTCCGGGCCGGCGGCGTCCCGCTCGGCGGCCTCGGGCTCGTCGGTCTCGTCGGCGATCTCCCCCAGGTCGGCCACCGACGGCTCGGGCAGCTTGCCCATGATCGCCTGCGGCACGAACGTCACGACGACGCCCGGCGCGACCTCGACGAAGGCCTCACGCGTTCCGATACTCACGATGGTTCCCTGCATGCCGCCGCTCAGCTGCACCTTGTCCCCCGGACGCAGCGAGGCGAGCTGGTCGGCGTTCTTCTTCTGCCGACGACGATTGGAGAACATCATGAAGCCGATGAAGGCCACCGCGATGAGCAGCAGCGGCAACATGCCGGCACCCGCTCCGGTCGCCGCGCCGTTCTGGGCGCTGGGAAGGGCGGTGGCAAGAATATGAAGACCCATGGGGCTTGGTCACTCCATCATGATGTGAACACGGACTGGCTGAGTCTACGTCACTTTGCTGAGGAGGATCGCCAGCGGTTCGGGGACGGAACCCGGCCTCGACCGGGGGCGCGTCAACCGAAGAGCGTGCCCTCCCGGGCCGGCGGCACGAGGCCGATGTGCACGAAGCCGGCGTCGGTGGCCACGCGGCCACGGGCGGTGCGCGCGATCAGCCCCTCACGAACGAGGAACGGCTCCGCGACGGTCTCGACCGTCTCGGGCTCCTCGCCCACGGCGACCGCCAGCGTGCTCAAGCCGACCGGCCCGCCGCCGAAGCGTCGACACAGGGAGTGCAGCACGGACCGGTCGAGCCGGTCGAGCCCGCGGGCGTCCACCTCGAACACGGTGAGCGCCGCCTGGGCGGCGGCGAGGTCGAGCACGCCCGTGCCGCGCACCTGGGCCCAGTCCTGCACGCGCCGCAGCAGCCGGTTCGCGATCCGCGGCGTTCCCCGCGACCTCGTGGCGATCTCCGCGGCCGCGCGCTCGTCGAGCTCGGCGCCGAGCAGCCGCGCGGATCGGGTGAGCACGGTGCGCAGGTCGTCGGCGGAGTAGAAGTCCAGGTGGCCGGTGAAGCCGAACCGGTCGCGCAGCGGCGCGGGCAGCAGGCCGGAGCGGGTCGTGGCTCCGACGACCGTGAACGGGGGCAGCGTGAGCGGGATGGAGGTCGCCCCAGGGCCCTTCCCGACGACCACGTCGACCCGGAAGTCCTCCATCGCGAGGTAGAGCATCTCCTCCGCCGGTCGGGCCAGGCGATGGATCTCGTCGATGAAGAGGATGTCGCCCTCCTGGACCCCGGAGAGGATCGCGGCCAGGTCACCGGCGTGGGTGATCGCCGGGCCGGACGTGAGTCGCAGGGAGCCCCCGACCTCGCCGGCGATGATCATGGCCAGCGTCGTCTTCCCGAGCCCGGGCGGACCGGCGAGGAGGACGTGATCGGGAGTGCGCCCGCGCGCCCGCGCGGCCTCGAGCACGAGGCTCAGCTGGTCGCCCACGACCGGCTGTCCGACGAACTCGGAGAGCCGCTTGGGGCGCAGCGCCGACTCCGCCGCACGCTCGACCTCGTCGGCCTCGGCCGCGAGCAGGTGGGCCTCATCCACGGGTGCCTCCCAGGGCCTGGAGCGCCGCCCGGAGCACGCCCGCGGTGTCGGCCGGGTCGAGGCCGTCCGCGGTGACCGCGGCGATGGCCTTCTCGGCGGCCTTCGGGTTCCAGCCGAGGCCCTCAAGCGCGGCGAGCACGTCCGCGCTCACCGCGGCCGCGGCGCCGGCGGCCGGGCCGGGCCCGCCCGTGTCGCCGGCGGGCGCTCCGAGCTTGCCCTGCAGCTCGAGCACGAGCCGCTTGGCGGACTTCTCCCCCACGCCCGGGACCCGCCGCAGCGCGGCGGTGTCCTCGCGGTCGATCGCGCCGCGGACCTCGTCCGGGGTGTGGACGGCGAGCATCGCCAGGGCGAGCCGGGGGCCGACCCCGGAGACGGTCTGGAGGGTCTCGAACATGTCCCGCTCCTCGACGGCCACGAAGCCGTAGAGGGTGAGCGCCTCCTCGCGCACCACGAGGGAGGTCGCGAGCACCGCCTCCCGACCGTGCCGCAGCTGCGCGAGGGTGTGGGGCGTGGTGTAGACCCGGTAGCCGAGACCGGAGACGTCGACATCGACCGAGTCGAGGCCGATCCGCAGGACATCGCCGCGCACGGACGCGATCATCGAGGCACCTCATTCATCCGAACGTTTGTACGACACCGTACCGCGGTCGCGGGCGCCCGCGTCAAGCGACGCGCCCGGCCACCGGTTCCGGACGGACGGCGATCGTGCTCGCTCATGTGTTCGGCGCGCGCCGGGAGGCCCGCTCGGCGGCCGCCCGCGCACGGGCCCACCGGTGTTGGGCGGGGGTCATCGTCGAGGCGGCGGCCACGGCGGGTGCGGTGTGTCCGCCCCGGTCGAGGGCCGCGGCCCGGCCTCGCCACGCGTGGGTGATCGCGAGGGCGAGCGCGTCGGCCGCGTCGGCGGGCCGCGGCGGCTCCTCGAGCTCGAGGATCCGCCGGACCATCTCCTGCACCTGCGCCTTGCCCGCGCCGCCGTAGCCGCTCACCGTCGCCTTGACCTCGGTGGGAGTGTGCAGGGCGACGGCGCAGCCCGCGCGGGCGGCGGCGACCATCGCCAGGCCGGCGACCTGGGTCGTCGCCGAGACGGTACTGACGTTGTTGCCCACATAGACCCGCTCGATCGCGACGGCTTCGGGTTCCAGTCGGGCGATCCAGGCCGTCAGTTCATCGGCGATGGCGAGGAGGCGTTCCTCGAGCGGCATCTCGGGGGTGGTCCGGGCGACCCCGACGTCGACGAGCCGCACCCGCCGCTCGCGCACCTCGACGGCGCCGAGGCCGCAGCGCGTCAGGCCCGGGTCGACGCCGAGGATCCGCATTCGACCAGCCTGCCACGGCCGCCCGCCCGGGGGCCGGAGCGAGGCCGCCGAGTCGCGCTCGCTCCGGGCGTGCTCGCTCCGGGCGCGATCACTCCGCCTCGAGTTCGGCCATGACCTCGTCGGAGGCGTCGAAGTTGGCATAGACGTTCTGCACGTCGTCCGATTCCTCGAGGGTGTCGATGAGGCGGAGCACCTTCCGGGCGCCGTCGGCATCGACCTCGACCTCCATCGAGGGGTGGAAGACGACGTCGGCGGAGTCGTATTCGATCCCCGCGTCCTGGAGCGCGACCCGTGCCTGGACGACGTCGGTCGCCTCGGTGAGGACCTCGATGAACTCGCCGTGATCGGTCACCTCCTCGCCACCCGCCTCGAGCACCGCCTCGAGCACCGCCTCCTCGGACGTGCCGTCGCTCGGAACGACGATGAGGCCCTTGCGGTGGAAGAGGTAGGAGACGGAGCCGGGGTCGGCGAGGTTTCCGCCGTTGCGGGTGAACGCCACGCGCACGTCGGACGCCGCCCGGTTGCGGTTGTCGGTCAGGCATTCGACGAGCACCGCCACGCCGCCGGGCGCATAGCCCTCGTACATGATCGTGTCGTAGTCGGACCCCCCGGCCTCCGCACCCGAGCCGCGCTTGACGGCCCGGTCGATGTTGTCGTTCGGGACCGAGGACTTCTTCGCCTTCTGGATGGCGTCATACAAGGTGGGGTTCCCGGCCGGGTCACCGCCGCCCGTGCGCGCCGCCACCTCGATGTTCTTGATCATCTTCGCGAACAGCTTGCCGCGCTTCGCGTCGATGGCCGCCTTCTTGTGCTTGGTCGTGGCCCACTTGGAGTGACCTGCCATGCCGTATCTCCTTCGCTGTCGTGGTCCGGCCGCGCGCCCGAACCGATCGATGGGCCGACTCGCGGTGACCCGCGGAGCCCCACAGATCCGGTCGGGTACCCGCCTCGAGGGGCGCGGGGGCCGGGCTGACGTCCGCCGTCGATCCTACCCGTTCGACGGCCCGTGACGCCGCTCGCCGCCCGGAGGGGCCGGGCGCTGGTCGTCGTTGTCGTCGGCCAGGTGGATGAGCGTGCCGTCCCAGCCGCGCGCCAACCGGGCCGCGAGCGTGGGCAGGCCGTGCGGGAACACCTCGGCGGCGGTGGCGGAGAGCTCCCCGAGCGGCCACCACCGCAGTTCGTCCATGAAGTCGCGCTCGATCGCGGTCCAGCCCGCCCGGCTCAGCGTCGTCTCGCCGTCGGCGCGGGCGAGGAAGAAGTCCTCGTCCTGCCGCACGGTCTCGGCGAAGAAGTCGAATCGCGCCCGGCGGCGCAGCACCGGTCCGACCAGTCCGGCCGGGTCCAACCGCATCCCGGTCTCCTCGTCGACCTCGCGCACGGCCGCCTCCCGCGGGGACTCGCCGGGGTCGATCCCGCCGCCGATCGTGAACCACCAGCTGCGCCCGGGGTCGTCCGCGTCGTGACCGCGAGCCAGCAGCAGCCGGTCCTCGTCGTCGAAGAGCAGCACGCGGGCGGCGCTGCGGTACAGCACCCCGTCCGCGCACCGGACCCAGTCCGGACCGAGCGAGCTCACCGGACGCGCTCGCCCGTGTGGCCACGCCGGCCGCGCGCGGCGGCGAGCCTGGAACCTGCGTGCATAGCGGCCAGGATAGCGGGCGCGCCGTCATCGCCGGGCGGATCGCGCTCGAGGTCGGCCACGCCGCGGGTGACCACGTGCCCGCGCTGTCCTCTCAGCCTGCCGCTACCGGATCGCCCCGCATCATCTCGGTGGCGTCTGTGACACGTGGGTCCAGTCCTGGATCACCGAACAACAGGACCGCGACCGACGTGTCGAGAACGATCACGATCGGTTGCGTTCGGCGTCCCGGGCAGCCAGCACGTCCTCGGTCGTCAGGCTCGACCGGCCGCGCCGGGCGACGACGTCATCGATCAGTGCACGGTTCCCCGCGAACGACGCCTCCCACACAACGATCTCTCGGAGGTACATGGTCAACGACTGCCCACGCTCGCGCGCACGCTCGGCGAGGACGATGCGGATCTCGTCCGGAACGTCACGAATCTGCAGGTGCGTCATGCATGAACGCTACATGCGTTCTACCAACAGGAGAAGGGGATCATGCAGTCGAACGCGCCCGGCCGCGCCGGGCGACGACGTCGTCGATCGGTGCGCGCCTCCCGGATCAACGCGCCGATTCGCCCCCTACCAGCCGCGTTCGGCCATGCGATGCGGCACCGGCACGTCGTCGACGTTGATGCCGACCATGGCCTCGCCGAGGCCGCGGGAGACCCGCGCGATGACGTCCGGGTCGTCGAAGTGTGCGGTGGCCTCGACCACGGCCGCGGCCCGCTGGGCCGGGTTGCCGGACTTGAAGATCCCAGATCCCACGAACACGCCCTGCGCGCCGAGCTGCATCATCATGGCGGCGTCGGCCGGCGTGGCGATCCCGCCGGCGGTGAGCAGCGGTACCGGGAGCTCGCCGGTGGCGGCGACCGACCGCACCAGGTCGTACGGCGCGGCGAGGTCCTTGGCGGCGACGTACAGCTCGTCCTCCGGAAGGTTCGCCAGGCGCCGCAGCTCCTGGCGGATCTGGCGCATGTGGGTCGTGGCGTTGGAGACGTCCCCGGTGCCCGCCTCGCCCTTCGAGCGGATCATCGCGGCCCCCTCGTTGATCCGCCGCAGCGCCTCACCCAGGTTCGTCGCGCCGCACACGAAGCCCGTCCGATACGCCCACTTGTCGATGTGGTGGGCGTAGTCGGCGGGCGTGAGCACCTCGGACTCGTCGATGAAGTCGACGCCGAGGCTCTCGAGCACCTGGGCTTCGACGAAGTGCCCGATGCGGACCTTCGCCATGACGGGGATCGAGACGGCCTCGACGATCGAGCCGATCATGTCCGGGTCGCTCATGCGGGAGACGCCGCCCCGGGCGCGGATGTCCGCGGGCACGCGCTCGAGCGCCATGACGGCGATGGCGCCCGCGTCGGCGGCGATCCGCGCCTGTTCGGCGGTGACGACGTCCATGATGACGCCGCCCTTGAGGTGGTCGGCGAGGCCGCTCTTGACGCGCGGGGTTGCGGCGGGCTGGGTGCTCACGATGCTCCTCGGAGGGATCGGGACGGGCGTGATGCTCAGGATGTGTCCGAGCCTACCGCCGTCGCCGCGCCATCCCATGCCCCGGGCGGCGCCGTCTCGGCTGTCGGTCATCGAGCAAATGCGGCGGCGAACGCCCTGCGGTTCTCGCTCAGCGACGCGAGGAGACGACGCTCCCTCGCCTCCATGTCGGCGGGTGCGCGCCCGTGCACCGCCCGGTTGCGCAACAGCGCGATCCGGGTGGCGTTGCGCTGGAACTGGGCCATCGCGTCCTTCGCGCGGACGCCGTAGCGGCCCGCCCACCGCAGCGCGTCCGCCCGGCGTCGCAGGGAGGTGAGCATGGCGACCTCGTGCGGCGCGAACCAGCCCTGCTGCAGATAGTCCCCGAGGCGGGCCGCGAGCATCCTGCGTTCCTGGCGGCGCAGCCACAGGCCGAGGGCGAGGAAGGCGAGGAAGATCGGCACCTGGAGCACGAGATAGCCGAGCAGGAACGCCTCGCCGAGGAACGAGGTGACGTTCCACAGCGCGTGCAATCCGACGGCCGCGAGCCACCCGAGCGGGAAGACGAGCAGGGCGACGGTCACCCGGCGGGCACGGACGCTCGCGAGCCCGATCGCGAGCCCCATACAGGTCGTGAAGATGATGTGCGCGAACGGGGAGACGACCGCCCGGGCGAAGAACACCTGCCCGAGCGCGGCCGCCATCTCCCCGCGGGCGAAGTAGAGGACGTTCTCGGTGAACGCGAACCCGGCGGCGATCGTGGCCGCGTACACGACCCCGTCGACCGCGCCGTCGAAGAGCCGTCGGCTCAGCAGGAACAGTCCGAGCAGGCCTGCACCCTTGAGGGTCTCCTCGACGACCGGGGCGACCGCCACCGCCGCGAGCAGCTGGGTCACGCCGGGGTCCCCCGAGGCGGAGTGGATCGCCCGCGCGAGGAACGTGTTGATCCCGAGGGCCGAGGCGGTGGAGACGCCCGCGCCCCACAGGAACGTGAGCAGGAGCAGCCGGCGCGGTTCGGGCTCCCACCGGTCGAGCCAGAGCACCGCGGCCATGACGACGCTCAGCGGCACGAGGGCCGCGAGGAAGGCGACGAACGTGGAGGCCGCCGACGTCTCGCTCCAGACGATGCCGAGCACGACGACGACCCCGATGAGGCCGGCGACGATGGCGATCGTGCCGACGACCGGCACCGGGGACCGCCGGGGCTGCGCCGCGGCGGCGGCCATGGGCACCGCGGGGCCCGCGGCGTGCGGGGCCCCTGGCACGGCCGGTGCCGCCGGCGCTCCGGGGTAGCCACCGCTTGCGCGGCTGCGTTCGGAGGGCCGGTGCGCGGGCGGGTAGGTCCACGGCTGACCGGGCGGGCCGGTCACGTGCGGGGGGCCTGGTCGAAGACGGCGTCGTCCATGTCGACGGGACGGGGCAACGGTGCCCGGCCCGCGAGGTGGAAGAACCGGACGAACCACGATCCGCGCAGCGAGAGCACGGCCACGACCACCTCGTTGTGGAACCGGCGCGCGAGCTGGGCTCGATAGCAGCACCGCTCCACCTGCTCGAGCAGTTCCCTCGCCCCGCTGGTCGCGGCCATGAGCTCCCGGTCCGCCGGCTCGCCGAGGGCCGCGCGCAGCGCGACGGTCAGGTCCGACTCGGCCTGCCCGCGGTCGAGCCCGCCGGTCAGCGGCGCGGCGGCCCGGGTGCCGATCGAGCCGTGGGCCGGGTCGATCGGGATGAGCCGGTCGGCGTGGATGCCCGCCTGCCACGCGGCCTCGGCCACGACGACGGAGCTCGCGGCGTCGAGCAGTCCGGAGTGCGCCAGTTGCGCGGCGACCTCCGAGCGCTGGCCCAGCTGGGTCTCGAGGATCGCGCGGGTGTCGAGCACCCGGCGATGGAGGCGGTCGAGCCGGCGGGCGTGCCACAGGAGCAGCCCGGCGACGATCGCGACGCCCGCGATGACCAGGAGGACGATCTCGGCCACACTCACCCCGTCCCCCCGATCAGCCGGCCGAACAGGCCCCGGCGCCGCTGCGCGCCGGCCCCGCCCTGCACGATCTCGTACACGTCGAGGATCCGGGCGGCCACGGTGCTCCAATCGAAGCGGTCGACGGCGGAGCGCGCGTATGCCCGCTTCGCCGCCGTGCGGTCCGGCTCGTCGAGGCTCTCGACGACGGCGCGGGCCAGGTCGGCGGGGTCGCCGACCCGGAAGAGGTCCCCGGCGGCGCCGTCGTCGAGCACGGCCCGGAACGCCGCGAGGCCGGAGGCCACGACGTGGCTGCCGGCGCTCATCGCCTCGACCAGCACGATCCCGAAGGACTCGCCGCCGGTCTGGGGGGCGACGTAGACGTCCACGGAGGAGAGCAGGGCGGCCTTGTCGGCGTCGGAGATGGGCCCGAGCCGGGTGACGCCCGGGTCCCCGGCCCATGCGGCCGGCAGGTCCCCCGGGCCGGCGATGAGGAGGCGGGCGCCGGGATAATGGGCGCGGATGCCGCCGACGGCGTCGAGGAGGACCTGCAGTCCCTTGCGGGGCTCGTCGAGCCGGCCGAGGAACGCGATGGTCGGCGCATCGGGGGTGCCCTGCCAGCGGGGGTCGGGCGCGGCCCTCATCCGGTCCACGTAGACCCCGTTCGGGATGACGACGGCGTCCCCGCCCAGGTGCTCGACGACGGTCCGGCGGGCCTCCTCGGAGACCGCGATGCGGGCGGCGATCCGTTCGAGCCCGGGCCGCATGAACGGGGCGGCGAGGAGGAGGGCCCGGGACTGCTCCTGGGCGGAGTGGAACGTGGCGACCACCGGGGCGCTCGAGTGGCGCAGCGCGATGAGGGAGCAGCTCGGGGCGAACGGCTCATGGATGTGCACGACGTCGAAGTCGCCCGCGCTCAGCCAGCGCTGGGTGCGGCGCGAGACCATGGGACCGTACGCGAGACGGGCCACGGAGCCGTTGTACTTGACCGGAACCGCGGAGCCGACGGAGGTGAGGTAGTCCGGCACCTCCGTCCCCTCCTCCGCCGGGGCGAGCACGCTCACGTCGTGGCCCTCGAGGCGCAGTCGTTCCGCGAGATCACGGATGTGGAACTGCACCCCGCCGGGCACGTCGAAGGAGTACGGACACACGATCCCGATGCGCATCAGTCCGCACCCCCGGCGATCGTGCCGTCGGGCGTCGCCCGGCCACCGGCGCCCTGGAGTCGGTCGAGGTCCAGGTCCGCGAGGAAGCACTTCTGGAGCATGTGCCAGTCCTGCGGGTGATCCGCGAGGGCGCGGGTCAGGTGATCCGCCCAGGTCTGCATCATGGCGGCCACGGCCTCGCGGGATCCGGCTCCCGCCGGCGGCTCGATCGGCGCGGTGAACTCGATCGCGATCCCCCAGGGGCTCCCGGCGGCGCGCCGGCGGGAGCCCCGCAGGCGCTCGTAGTGGATGAATACCCCGATGAACGGCTGTTTGGTGGCGAGCGCCACGGCGGCCGCCCCCGGCGCCACCCGCATGGGGTGCCCGTTCACCCGGACGACGACGCCGTCCCGGCCCAGGTCCCGGTCCGCGAGCATGGGCATGAATCCGGGGCGGGTGCGGGCCTCGCCGAGCAGCTGCCGGAACACCCCGGTCCCCTTGCGGTAGGGAAAGATCGTCATGCCCAGTCCCTCGCGCAGGTCGAGGAACTCTCGGAAGAGCGACTCGGGTTCGAGGGTCTCGGCGACCGTGGTCACGTGCGCGAAGTGCTGCCCGGACCACGCCCCCGCGAGATCCCAGTTCCCCATGTGCGGGAGGGCTCCGATCACCATGTGCTCGGTCACCTGCTCGCGGTAGTCCCGCAGCCCGATGGTCCGCACCCGCGCCCGGAGCTGGTCGCGGGTGACCGTACGCAGCTGGAACAGTTCGCTGTAGTAGCGCATATAGGAGCGCATCGCGCGGCGGGAGAGCCGCCGCAGCGCCGCGGCGTCCGGCACGTCGGCCACGCGGGCCAGGTTCGCCTCGAGCCGGCGCACCCCTGCGATCCGGGCCGCGTGCGCGAGCACGCCGCCGAGCTCGAAGGCGCGCCGGGTGAGGCCGGCGGGCAGGCGGGGGACGACTCGCCAGGCGAGGGCGAACAGGGCGCCGGCGTCAGCCATGGATGGTCCGCAACTGGCGGGAGACGGCCGCCATCCGCTGCAGTACGGTGACGAGCGAGGCCGCGGCGAGCAGCGCGAGGGCGAGGGCGAGCACGGCGGGCGGAGCCCCGAGCCCGGTCAGGAGCGCGGCGGCGAGCACGACGATGATTCGATCGGCCCGCTCGGCGATGCCCACGGAGGCGCGGACCCCGAGCGCCTCCGCCTTCGCCCGGGCATAGGAGACGAGCGATCCGAGGGCGAGGCACGCCGTCGCGGACACCATGCCCGCGACCTGCCAGGCCCCGTCCGTGTGCGCGACGAACCAGAAGAGCACACCGGCGAAGATGGCCGCGTCGGTCACGCGGTCGAGGGTGGAGTCGAGGAACGCCCCGTACGGGCCGTCCCGACCCGTCAGGCGTGCCATGACCCCGTCGACCGAGTCGGCCAGCGCCAGGAACCCGAGCAGCAGGGCACCGAGCACGAGGTGGCCCGTGGGCAGGAGCCACAGGGCCAGCCCGGAGGTGAGCACGGTGCCGGCGATCGTCACCGCGTTGGGGCTCACTCGCAGCGACAGCAGGAGGCGGGCGAACGGCGTGAACAGCGCGGCCTGCACGCCGCGTCCGTGATTACCGAGGACCATGCCCCTCGCCCCCGGTCTCGGCCCCGGCCTCCCGCTCCGACACGAGGTCCCAGGCCCTCGCCAGTTGGTCGCGGGTGTCGGCGAGCAGTTCCGGCAGGGCCTTCGTGCGGCCGATGACCGGCAGGAAGTTCGCGTCGCCGTCCCATCGCGGAACGACGTGCTGATGAGCGTGCGCCGCCACGCCCGCCCCGGCCCCGGCGCCCTGATTCATGCCGAGGTTGAAGCCGGACGGCGCCTTGGCCGTGCGCAGCACGGTCATGGACCGGGCCACGAGGTCGGCCGACTCGTACCGCTCCTCGCGGGTGAGGTCCGTGTAGTCGCCCACGTGCCGATACGGGCACACGAGCAGGTGTCCGGGGTTGTACGGGAACAGGTTGAGGATGACGTAGCACGTGCTGCCGCGGGCGACGATGAGCGCGTCGGCGTCCTCCCGCCGGGGCGCGAGGCAGAACGGGCAGTCGGCGGGCGCCGTCGAGGTGACCTTCGCCTCGCCGTCGATGTAGACGAGCCGGTGTGGGGTCCACAGCCGGTCCACCCCGTCCTCGATGCGGGGGAAGTCGGCGGCCGCCTCGAGTGGGCCGCTCGTGCGCGGGGTCGCGCGCGGGCCCTCGGGGCTCGGGTCGCCGACGGCGTCGGGGCTGCTCACACCTGCGCCTTCGTGCGGATCGCCTCGGTGACGAGCGCGATCGCCTCGTCGACGGGCACGCCGTTGCGCTGGCTGCCGTCGCGGTAGCGGAACGAGACGGCGCCGGCCTCGGCGTCCTCTCCCCCGGCGATCAGGGTGAAGGGGACCTTCGCCTTCGTGGCGGTACGGATCTTCTTGTTGAAGCGGTCGTCGCTCGTGTCCACCTCGACCCGCACGCCCGCCGCCCGCAGCTTCGCCGCGACCTCGTCGAGGTAGTCGGTGAATACGTCGGCCACGGGCACGCACACGACCTGCACGGGCGCCAGCCACGGCGGGAACACGCCGGCGTAGTGCTCGAGCAGCACGCCGAAGAAGCGTTCGATCGAGCCGAACAGGGCACGGTGGATCATGACGGGCCGCTGCCGGGAGCCGTCGGAGGCCTGGTACTCGAGGTCGAAGAGCTCCGGCTCGAAGAAGTCGAGCTGGATCGTCGACAGCTGCCAGGTGCGCCCGATCGCGTCCTTGGCCTGCACCGAGATCTTCGGCCCGTAGAACGCGGCGCCGCCCGGGTCGGGAACGAGCTCGAGGCCCGAGGCCCGGGCCACGTCCGCGAGGGTCTGGGTCGCCTCCTCCCAGGTGACCTCGTCGCCGACGGACTTCTCGGGGTCGCGGGTGGAGAGCTCGAGGTAGAAGTCCTCGAGGCCGTAGTCCTTGAGGAGGTCGAGCACGAAGGTGAGCAGCGAGGCGAGCTCCTCGTGCAGTTGCTCGCGGGTGCAGTAGATGTGGGCGTCGTCCTGGGTGAATCCGCGCGCCCGGGTGAGCCCGTGCACGACACCGGACTTCTCGTACCGGTACACGTGCCCGAACTCGAACAGCCGCAGCGGCAGTTCGCGGTAGGAGCGGCCCCGGGAGCTGTACACGAGGTTGTGCATCGGGCAGTTCATCGGCTTGAGGTAGTAGTCCTGGCCGGCCTTGGTCACCGTGCCGTCCGGGTCGGTCACCTCGTCGACGTGCATCGGGGGGTACATGCCCTCGGAGTACCAGTCGAGGTGGCGGGAGGTCTCGAACAGCTTCGCCTTGGTGATGTGCGGGGTGTTGACGAAGGAGTAGCCGGACTCGACGTGGCGGCGGCGGGAGTAGTCCTCCATCTCCATCCGGATCATCGCGCCCTTGGGGTGGAAGATCGGCAGGCCCGAGCCGACCTCCTCGGGGAAGGAGAAGAGGTCGAGTTCGGCGCCGAGCTTGCGGTGGTCGCGGCGCTCGGCCTCGGCGAGGCGTTCCTTATATGCGGTCAGCTCGTCCTTGGTCGGCCAGGCCGTGCCGTAGACCCGCTGGAGCTGCGGGTTCTTCTCACTGCCCCGCCAGTACGCCGCGGCGCTGCGCATGAGCGAGAAGCCATTGCCGAGGAGGCGGGTGGAGGGCAGGTGCGGGCCGCGGCACAGGTCCTTCCAGGCGAGGTCGCCGCCGCGGCGGAGGTTGTCGTAGATCGTCAGCTCGGCGCCGCCGACCTCGACCGAGGCGCCCTCGGCCGCCTGCTCGGCGTCGCCGCCGCCCTTGAGCCCGATGAGCTCGAGCTTGTACGGCTCGCCGGCGAGCTCGGCGCGCGCCTCCTCGTCGGTGACCACGCGGCGCGCGAAGGTCTGCCCCTCCTTGACGATGCGCATCATCGCCTTCTCGAGCGCCTTGAGATCGTCGGGGGTGAACGGCTCGTCGACGTCGAAGTCGTAGTAGAAGCCGTCGGTGATCGGCGGGCCGATGCCGAGCTTGGCGTCGGGGTTGACCTGCTGCACCGCCTGGGCGAGCACGTGTGCGGCCGAGTGGCGCAGGATCGCCAGGCCGTCGGGCGAGTCGATCACGATCTTCTCGACGACGTCGCCCGGCTCGAGCGATACGAACAGGTCGCGCAGCTCGCCGTTGACCCGCATCGCGACGACCTCGCGGTCGGACTCGTACAGGGCCGTTCCGGTCAGCGCCGTTCCGGTCGTGCCGTCGACCGGTGGGGTCGGGTTGCCGTCGACGGTCAGGGAATCGGGCACTGTGCTGCTCCTTGGATCGAATGAGGGCCGGGTCGTTTGCATAGATCGTACCGATGCGTGCGGCGGCGGCCCGCTACATGCCCACCCACGCCACCTACAGATCCCACACCTGCACGGACGGTGGATTGGACCCACCGGTCACACGGCGGTCGAATCCGCTGCTCGAAGCTCGATGTCGAGCAAGCGCGAAGCTTCCTAGCGCAGCGATCGACTAAGCTAACCCTCCTGAACAAAAATTGTTCAGACTCAACAGCTCAACAGGTAGGATGCCGTCATGATGCTGCTCAGCTTCACCGTGCAGAACCACCGTAGCCTCCGCGACGAACTGACGATCGACTTGACACGCCCGACACTGCGCACGCTGCGTCCGCGAGCGGGTGAGGACTGGCGTAGCCATGTCTATCCGCTCGCCGGGGTCTTCGGTGCGAACGCCACCGGCAAGTCCGCGATCCTCGATGCCCTGACGTATACATTCACCGCGATCCACTCCTCCGCAACCATCTGGCAGGCTTCACGCACGATGCCGAGAGTGCCGTTCGCTCTCGACGACGAGTCTCCCGAGAAGGTGAGCACGTACCGACTCGACTTCGTGCATGCGGATCGACGCCATGAATACGGCTTCGAGGTAGACGACACCGGAGTGGTACGCGAGTGGCTCCGGGACATCCCCGGGACCCGGTGGCGGACCCTCCTCGAGCGTGTATCCGGCGACGGAACTCTCAGGACTCATGGCTCAGTCCGCCCGCTCGGGGCGATCACCCGACGCGAACTGGCGCTGAGCCGTGCACTTCTGCTCGAGCACCCGCAGCTCGGCCCGATCGCCCGTGATCTCGTACGGTCCTTCGACTCGCTATCGGTGAGGGACGAGGACCGTGAGCGGCGCCTCGCAGCCCTCCCTCGGTCCCTCCTGGAGCGAGACGTCACGTTCGACACGATCGTCTCGTTGCTGCAGGTCGCAGACATCGGCGTCGTCGACGTGGATGTACAGGAGGACGAGGTGCCCGCGACCTTGCGCGAGATCCTGCGTGAGGTAACGCAGCGACTTCGTGAAGACGAGGGCGACGAGCCGGCGCCGCTCAACGCACTCGAGGACGACGAGTCGGACGCCGTCGTCCGGAGCCTCGTCTTCACGCACCAGGGGACTGCCTCCGAGCAGCGACGGTTCTCGATCGGCGACGAGAGCGACGGCACGATCGCGTGGCTCGCGATCATCGTGCCGGCGCTCGAGATCCTGCGACGCGGCGGCGTCTTCTGCGTGGACGAGATCGACTCGAGCCTGCATCCCCACCTCGTCGACGTCTTACTGGGCGCGTTCTCCGACCCGGAGATCAACACGAAGGGGGCACAGCTTCTGTTCACGAGCCATGACACCTATATTCTCTCCCCGCTCAGCCAGGTCGACCTCGAGCCGGAGCAGGTGTGGTTCACCGAGAAAACACGCGACGGTGCCACCGAACTCTCTTGCCTGGCAGACTTCCCTCGGAACAAGGGTGCGAACGTCGCCCGGCGGTATCTTCTCGGCCGCTACGGTGGCACGCCCCGCCTCGCTCCGAGCGTCCTCACGGCGCTTATCCGGTCCAAGGACGCCTGAATGGCACGTGGAGGCAGGCCCCGCCGGCCGTTCCGGACCGAACGTAGCCGGATCCTCGTCGTGACCGAGGGTCGGGTGACTGAGAAGGAGTATGTCGAACGGCTGCAGCAGTTCCTCCGAGGACCGATCTCGGTGTCGGTCACCGCGGTCGGGATCGGTAGGGATCCACTCAAGGTCGTTCGGGAATGCATCCGAATCCGCGACGAGGCGCGAAAGAGGCAGAAGCCGTTCGACTGTTCAGTGTGCCTGGTCGACGTCGACACCCATACGACGCTCAAGTCGGCGATCGAGACCGCCCAGCGCGAAGGCATCGACCTGCTGGTCACGCGGTTGAAGTTCGAGACCTGGCTCTACTGGCACGTTTCCGAGTCGCGCGCCGCACACTCGACTCGACAGCTGGACGAGCTGATGTCCAAACACAAGCTCCTCCGGGACGGCAAGCATCTCGCGACACACTTTCCGTTCGCGAGTGTCGACGACGCCATTCGCACAGCTCGTGCGGCGGACCTCAGCCTCGGATCCTGTCGGTGTGGCCCTGACCCTTCCTCGGGAATGCCCGTGCTCGTCGAACTCATGCGTGGACTGACCCCCCGCACGTAGCGCTCCCCTGCGCGCGGGTCCCCTCCGGCCACCTCACCGGCCGCCCGTCAGGCCACTTCCCGCGGATCGGCGGTCCTGCGAACCTCGTCCAGGGTGGCGACGATGACGTCGATGTCCGTATCGGGGAAGAAGTAGTCCGGGCCGGTCGGCGCGTGATCGGTATACGGCGATTCGAAGAGCCGGGAGGGCTCCATGACCCCGTTGCGGGTGAGCTCGTCGACGATGAGGTTGACGAAGCGGAGCTGGTCGATCGAGAACCGGGTGCCGTCGAGGTAGCTCGCGAACGCCTCCGCCACCGCGGCCCGGTCGAGGCCCACGAGGGAGCGCACGAACAGCCCGAGCCCGTCGGACTGGTCCCTGGCCCACGCGATGTCGACGGTGCGCCCGCCCGCGGACACGAGCAGCCGCTCCAGCTCGCTCAGGTCGCCCGGTGTGAGTTGCTTGTTGCGGCGCAGCCGCTGCAGGGTGAGGTTGTCGAGGTGGCCCCGGAGGTAGGCCTCGGCCTTGGCGCGGAAGCGTTCGAAGTCGGTGCCCGGGGTCGTGCCCGGCAGGTCGATCTCCACCGACTCTCCCAGCGCGTCCTCGACGTCGGTGTAGACGGGGTTGCGGGAGGCGCGCTCGATGAAGCCCGCGAGACCGCGGATGCGCAGGCGCGCGAGCTCGAGCATCGGCAGCGTCACGCCCGTCCACCAGTCGTCGCCGGCGACGGCTTCGAGCAGCACCGCCTGGTCGGCGACGGATGGGATCGCGGTCTTGGCCAGGAGCGCCGCCGCGATGTCCTGGACCGCCTCGCGCAGGCGTTCCGCCGTCACCGCATCGCCCTCGAGTTGCGCCGATTGACGACGCAGGATGAGCAGGTCGAACCGCTTGGCGTCCTCGTCGTCGTCCCGGACCGAGGAGGGCAGGCCCGCCAGGGCGAGCAGGTCGGGCCCGTCCGTGGCGGTGAGCTCGCGCCAGGCGTCCGCGGCGGCGAAGCGCTCGACCGCCCGTCGGTGCGGCCGGACCACGAAGTTGTCGGGGTTCATGCCCGCTACGATCTGCCGGAGCGTGTGGGTCGTCGCGGCGCGCAGCTCGCCGTCCTCCTCCCCCAGCGACCGCACGAGCGCCAGGCGGGCCTCGAAGAGGCGCTGCGTCAGGGACTTGCGCACCTGCCCCTGGGAGCCGGGCAGGTCCTGGCCGAAGAATTCGAGGTTGCCGCAGAAGTCGAACACGAGGAAGTCCCGCTTGTGCTCGCCGGGGCCGAACAGGTCGCGGCAGGTGCGGGTGCCGCGCCCGATCATCTGCCAGAACTTGGTCTTCGAGCGCACGGCCTTGAAGAACACGAGGTTGACCACCTCGGGCACGTCGATACCGGTGTCGAGCATGTCGACGCTGATCGCGATGTGCGGCGCCTGCTCCTTGACGGAGAAGGCGTCGATGAGGGATTGGGCATACGGCGCCGCATGGGTGATCACCCTCGCGAACCGGCCCGCGAATTCGGGGTAGGCGGCGTTGAAGCGCTGCTCGATGAACTCCGCGTGTCGCTGGTTCTTGGCGAACACGATCGTCTTGCCGAGACGGTCGCCGCCGGCCACCTTATAGCCATGGACCATGAGCGCGCCGAGCACCTTGTCCACCGTGTCCTCGTTGAAGAGGAATCGGTTGAGCTCCTCGGCTCCGACCTCGTCGGGCGGTCCGTCCTCGCCCCAGTCGAGCGCGTCCCATTCGTCCTTCTCCTCCTCGGAGAGCTGGTCGTAGGCGATCCCCGAACGCAGGAACCGGGTGCCGGTGCTCACCCCTTTGGGAGGAACGAGCCAGCCCTCCGCGACGGCCTCGTGGAGCGGGTAGTCGTCGGTCGGTACGCCGTCCTCGAGCCGGAACAGGCGGTAGGTGTTGTGGTCCACCTCGTCCTTGGGCGTGGCCGTCAGGCCCACGAGGAGGGAGTCGAAATAGGCGAAGATCGCGCCGTACTTCGCGTAGACGGAACGGTGTGCCTCGTCGATCACGATGAGGTCGAAGTAGCCGGGGCCGAAGCGCCGCTCGCCGTCGTCGATGCGGTCGATGAGGTTCATCATCGTCGGGTAGGTGGAGACGTACACCCGCCCGTCCGCCGTCTTCTCGTTCATGAGGTTGACGGTGGTCGATCCGGGCAGGTGCGCCGTAAACGCGTTCGCGGCCTGGTTCACGAGCGCGGTGCGGTCGGCGAGGAAGAGCACCCGTTTGGCCCAGTTCGCCCGCTGGAGCAGATCGACGAGCGCGATGGTGGTGCGGGTCTTGCCCGAGCCGGTGGCCATGACGAGCAGCGCCTCGCGCTGCCTGCCCTCGAACGCGTCGGCGACCGCCTTGATCGCCCGCTGCTGGTAGGGGCGGTCGACGATGCCGGTGTCGATCGCGGCGGTGGCGAGCGGGAGTCGGCTGCGCCGGCGCTGGATGAGCAGCTCCAGTTCGCCGGCGGTGTAGAAGCCCTGGACCTCGCGCGGCGGGTAGCCGCCCGCATCGTCCCAGATGCGGTGCTCGTACCCGTTGGAGCAGAAGATGACCGGGCGCCGTCCGAACTGGTGCTCGAGGCAGTCGGCGTACAGCTTCGCCTGGTGCTGGCCGATCTCGGGTGAGGACGACGTCCGCTTGGCCTCGACGAGGGCGAGCGGCAGGCCGTCCGCTCCCCACAGCACGTAGTCGACGTAGCCGCGCCCCTGGGCGTTCGGCATGCCCGAGACCTCGTACTCCCGGTCGCGTTCGTGCTCGAGCGGCCACCCGGACTCGCGCAGGAGCACGTCGATGAACGCGACCCGGGCCTCGGCCTCGGAGTAGTCGCGCTCGTCGGGGGCGGCGCCCGCCTGCGCGGCCGCGATCCGGGCGCGGAGCTCGGCGATCTGGGCCTCGCGCTCGGCGAGCAGGTCGTCCTTCTCGGCGAGCGCCCGGGCATGGTTCTCGTCCTGCTCGGTGAACTTCGCGGCGAGGGCGAGCACCTCCTCGCGCGTGAGCGGGGCGGCGCGGCGCGCGAGTGCCGGGTCGAACGCGGCGCGCAGGGGCGCCGCGTCGGGCCGCGGCGAGTGGTGGTAGGAGGCCCAGACGACGACGTGGAAGAGTTCGCGCAGCACCGCGAGCGAGGCGTCCTTGCCGATGCGTCGCTGGTCGTGCACGGCCGTGTTGGCGATGCGGCGGATCGCGGTGAGCTTCTGGGTGATCGCCGGCGGCACGCGCGCCTTGAACGCGGCGGCGTCGAGCCGGGCCGCCAGGTCGTTGCGATAGGGGGCGGGCAGCTCGAGCACCTCGTACAGGTAGCCGGCGACCTCCTCGACCACGCGGCGCGCATAGAAGCATGCCGAGCGCGGGTCGGTGGCGACGTAGGACTCGGCCCGGGCACAATCCTCGTGGATCGAGGGCATCGTGATCCGGACGAATTCGAAGTTGCTCATGCCAGCGCCACCAGGACCACGTCCGCCAGATACGTCCGCAGCACCGGGACGTCGCTCGTCACCGTGCGCCAGACCCGCAGAGGATCGAGGTCGTCGTATTGGTGAGCCGCAAAGTTGCGCATGGCGACGATGAGGCGCCACGGCTGGCCGTCGAACGTCTCCAGCACTGCCCGCGGGACGCGGTTGACGCCCTCCCCGATCCGGATCAGGCCCATCTCCACTGCCCACTGACTTCGGACGTCGGCGGCGAACTCCTCGTAGCCGATCTCGGTCAGCTCGGCCAGTGTGTCGCAGACGGCGAGGACTCCTTCGATGGCATCGCGCGCCAACGCCGCATCGCTCCTCACACGGGCACCGATTCACGCAGAACCCGGTCGCGGAAGCTGCCGCGGAGGGTGTCGGAGGCGACGATATCGACCTCGACACCGAGCAGGTCGGTCAGCGCGAGCCGGAGCCCGATCTCGTCGAAAAGGCTGGCCTCGTCCGTGAAGGTGACGAGCAGGTCCAGGTCGGAACCACCGACGTCCTCCCCTCGGCTCACCGAACCGAAGATCCTGGGGTCTGTGCCGTGATGTGCGAGGACCGCGGCGAGGATCGCCTCCCGATGCTGGGCGATCCGGGCCGACGGACGTGCGCGCAGCGCGCTCCGGATCCGGTCGAGCACTTCGGGGCTCGGGGAACGTCGATTGTTCTCATAGGCGGAGAGATTGGGCTGCGGCACATGCGCGGCCCGCGCCAATTCGGATTGGCTCATCCCCGCCCCCAGTCGCTCCGCCCGGATGTTCATGGCCATCACAGTAGCGGAGAGTTATCGGGGGCGATATGGCAGCTGATGGGGCTATTCGAAGAAGTCCTCGTCGATCTCGACGATCTCGATGCGCCGCTTCACCTGCACCCCCACGCCGTAACGGATCATCAGGCGGGCGAGCCGGTCGCCGTCGATGAGGATCACGCGCGTGGCCACCGACCCGGCGTAGTCGATCGCCGTGCGGGAGAAGCGACTCGTGGTGATGAAGACACCCTGGTTGGCCTGGTTCCCGGCCAGGGCGCCGACGAAGGCCTGGATCGCCTCCCGGCCGACCGTGTTCTCGGCGCCGTAGCGCTTTGCCTGCACGTAGATGCGGGAGAGGCCGAGGGCATCCTGGTCGATGATGCCGTCGATGCCGCCGTCGTTCGAGAGCTGTGTGCGGGTGGCCTCGCCCTCGGCGCCGCCGTAGCCCATCGCCATGAGCAGGTCGAGCACCGCCTGCTCGAAGAACACGGGCTCCTGCGCCCGGATGCGGGTGAGGAGCTGATCGGCGACGTCCTCGTTGATCCGGGCGACGCCGAAGGAGATCTGCTCCTCCGGGTCGAGGGCCGACTCCTCGGCGTCGAGGGCATCGGTCGGCCCATGGGGCGTCGTCTCCTGGAAATGCGTGCTCACGGACCTCCCTTGCTCCTGCACCCCAGCGTCCAGACCGAACACCTCACCGGTGTCGGGCGCGTTTGGGCCACCGGCGAGAGCGTGCAAGTCCCCCTTGGTGATACCCCCCGGGTGATCGGCGAGCAACCGCCGCCCCACCTCGGTCATCCGGTAGTGGGCTCGGACTGGCCGCTCGATCGCCCCGGCGCGCGCGAGATACGAGAGCGCCCACGTGCCCCGGTTGCGGTATCGCTCCTGCCCGGAGGGGATGATGGCCGTCCGCTGCTCGGCCGTCAGCTCAAGCAGGTCGGCTGCCGCCTCCACGATCTCGCGCCCGCGGCGGGTCTCGCCATCGGCGAGCACCCGCAGGGTCGGAACCATGTACTCCTCCCAGGTGGGTGCACTCATCACAGTTCTCCTCGGAACGCTCGGAATTGGAGGGAGGCGAAGAGTTCGTCGTCGGCAGACGATGCCGTCGTGACACGATGGCGCTGGGCTGCGATTCGGGCAGCATGACCCACGAATACCCGCTGGCCACCCAATGAGACAAGTGGCACGGGCATCTTCGCCAGCTTCGCCTTGGGGATGTTCTTCATCGATCCGCCGGTCCCACTTGAGAGCCGCCCGATTCGCTGCCGGACGGAGCGAGTACTCAACAGCGCATGATAAAACACGGGTTCTGCAGGCACCCTCCAGGCAATTCGCCAGATCTTGTCAGGCAATGCGAGATTCTGGGGCGGGTCGGCGACTAGTGCGACCGCACCGACGAGCTCGGTCGTGTTGGCTCGACTCAACAGCAGATCGTCGTTCCGCACAAGGTGGCGGTTGGGGGGCACATAGTCCAGGGGCAAGGGTTTGGATTCCTCGGGCTTGAACCGGCCACTGGTGACTGCGCTGATCTTCAGCACCCGATAGGCACCCTCCGCTGAACTGTCGGTCGCGACCAAATTGCGACCGCCTTCGAAGTTCGCGACCAGCCCGAATTCAACATTCCGCGACGTTTCGGCAGGGTCGCCGAACATGTCGTGGAAGATCGCCTGGGTGAGCGAGTCGAGGTGGGCGAGGACCTTGCGCCGCTTGGTTCGCAGGGCGTCGGCATGATCGAGGATCGCAGCGATCCGACGCTGCTCGACGAGTGGCGGCAGAGTAACGTCGATCTGAGCCAGTGCCTTCTTGTTCAATGTGGCACCCATAGCAGCTCGATTTGATCCGGCTTCGAGCTTCATTGCCTGAAGTGCTCGCATGAGATACTGAGGATCCAGCACGTCTGGGTCCTTAATGGGAAGCGCCGCGATCGCCTCGTTCGTGTATAGTCGAGTATTTGCAATGCCAACCTTGCCGATACTCAATTTGAAGGAGAGGAGAACGGTGCCGGGTTCGACCAGTCGACCGCCCTTTGCGCCAAGGTCTGTGATCTGCTCTTTCGTTGCGGATATCGTGAGACCCTGGCTCATATCGGAGATCGAAAGCCACGGATGCCCGGGGCCCCAGTAGGAGGCTTCGGCTCGCGCTGGAGTACGGCCAATGTTGATCTCACATAGCTCGCCCAGGGGCACTGCCCTCACGAGAGCATCGCCTTGAGCTCATCAAGGCCTCGGGCGATCTCGCCCTCGAGCTGCTCGATGTCGGCGATGATCACGAGCGGGTCGCGGTGCTCGACCTGCTCGTACTCGATCTCCTGGTACCGGTTGATCGAGAGGTCGTGGCCCTGGGCGACGATCTCGGCCTTCGACACGAGGAAGGACTGGTCGGTGCGGGCGCGGGCGGCCTCCTCCGACGTGCCCGCGGAGGCGCGACCGGCGCGCATCGCCTGCCAGCGGGCGAGCGCGTCGGGCAGGTCGTTCGCCTCGATCGGGTTGCGCTTGTCGTCGAGGGAAAAGCCGTCGGCGCGCACGTCGTAGAACCAGACGTCCTCGGTGCCGCCGGAGTCGGTCCGGGTGAAGAACAGGATCGCGGTCGACACCCCGGCATACGGCCGGAAGACGCCCGAGGGCAGCTTGACCACGGCGTCGAGCTTCTGCTCCTCCACGAGGATCCGGCGCAACTCCCGGTGCGCCTTGCTCGAGCCGAAGAGCACGCCGTCGGGCACGATCACGGCCGCCCGGCCGCCGGGCGCGAGCAGCTTGAGGAACAGGGCGAGGAAGAGCAGCTCGGTCTTCTTCGTCCGCACCACCCGCTGCAGGTCCTTCGCGGTGGACTCGTAGTCGAGCGAGCCGGCGAACGGCGGATTGGCGAGGATGAGACTGTACCGGGCGGCGTCCTCACTCGCCCCCTCCGAGAGGGAGTCGCGATAGCGGATATCGGGCGACTCGATGCCGTGCAGGAGCATGTTCATGCTGCCGATGCGCAGCATGGTCGAGTCGAAGTCGTAGCCGTGGAACATCGACCGGTGGAAGTGCTCTCGCTGGGTCGCATCGAGCAGCGCGCCGGCGTGGGTCTCGCGCACGTACTCGCTCGCCGCCACGAGGAACCCGGCCGTGCCGCAGGCCGGATCACAGATCTCGTCGCCCGGCTGCGGCGCGGTCATCCGCACCATGAGGTCGATGATGTGGCGGGGCGTGCGGAACTGCCCGTTCGTGCCCGCCGTCGCGATCTTGGCGAGCATGTACTCGTACAGGTCGCCGTTCGTGTCGCGATCGGCCATCGGGATGGCGTCGAGCATGTCGACCACGCGGCTGAGCAGCGCCGCGGTCGGGATCGTGAACCGGGCACCCTTCATGTGCTCGGAGTAGGTCGACCCGTCGCCACCGATCCGGCCCCCGAGGGAGCGCAGGAACGGGAACACGTGCCGGTCGATCGTCTCGAACATCTCCACGGGCGCCGTGTTCTTGAGCCTTCCCCAGCGCAGGTGCTCCTGACCCGGTAGGAACACCGGATCCTCGATCGGGCCGCGGGTGGTCCGCGCCTTCTTCTCGGCGAGCACCTGGAGGTCGTCGAGTCGGCGGATGAAGAGGAGGTAGGTGATCTGCTCGATCACCTCGATCGGATTGCTGATTCCGCCCGACCAGAAGGCGTCCCAGACGCGGTCGATCCTGCTCTTCAACTCACCGGTGATCACGGTGGCCACTGTAGCGAGGACGGCGCCTGCTCCCACCGTGCCCGCCGGCGGCACGAGGCGGCGTCTCCCGGGCGAGCCCAGGAACGACGAACGCCCCACACCAAAGGTGCGGGGCGCCGTCCATACGCGCATGTCGGTGGGCGATACTGGGTTCGAACCAGTGACCTCCTCGGTGTGAACGAGGCGCTCTACCACTGAGCCAATCGCCCGAGCCGGCCGATCGAACCGGCCGCCTGCTGCTTCGGCAATGCTAGCAGCACGCCGGCGCGCGCTCGGACCACGCGGCCGCAGCCCGGGCGCTCGCGAGCCGCGCCCGAGCGCTCACGGATCGAGGTGGTCGAGGCGGCGGCGGCGGAAGATCTCGGCCATGGCGCGCGTGAGGTCGCCGGGCGCGAGCTCGCGGTCGTCCACCGCGACGATCGGCACGAGCCCCCGGGTGGAGGAGGACAGCGCGGCGTGGTTCGTGGTGCGGATCACATCGAGGGGCAGTGTCGCCTCCGCCACCGGCACGCCCTCCTCCCGCGCCCACTCGAGCACGAGGGCGCGCGTGACCCCGGCGAGTGCCCCGGAGTCGAGCGCCGGGGTGAGCAGCCGGCCGTCGTGCTCGACGAACACGTTCGTGCCGGTGCCCTCGCACAGCTCCCCGCGGGTGTTCGCGAGGATCGCCTCGCCGGCGCCGTGGGCCTTGGCATCGGCCAGCGCGAGCACGTTCTCGGCGTAGGAGATCGACTTAACTCCCGTGAGCGGGGAGCGCTCGTTGCGCACCCAGCGCGAGACCCGCACGCGCACGGGCCGCGGCTCGGCGGCCGCGCCGGCGGAGACCAGGAGGGTGGCCGGGCCGTCTCCCCGATCCGACCCCATGGGCCCGGGACCGGAGGTCCACGTGATCCGCAGCCGGCCGCTCGGACCGGCCTCCGCCCGGGCCCACGCGCCCTCGATGGCCGCGACCGCGGCGAGGATCTCATCGCGGTCCGGGGCGGCCAGGCCGAGTGCACGCACGGAGGACTCGAGCCGGTCCAGATGTCGGGTCAGGGCGAAGGTGCGACCGTCGATGAGTTCACACGTCTCGAACGCGCCGTCGCCCACGAGCACCCCGTGGTCGCTCGCCGTGATGACGGGGGTGTCCGGGTCGATGAGGCGTCCGCCCGCATAGAGGAACATCGCCCCACCCTAGGCGGTGGGTCGATCCGGCCCGGTCGGGCCGGGCGGGCCGGTCGGGGCGGTCGGGGCGGGCAGGTCGGCTGGGTCGGCTGGGTCGGCTGGGTCGGCTGGGGCGGCGAGGAGGTCCTCGGCCAGCTCCACGAGGCGGCGGGCCTTGAGCTCGGTCTCCGCCCACTCCCCCGCGGGCGTGGATCCCGCGGTGATCCCGGCCCCGGTGCCGAAGTGCAGGAGCCCGTCGCGGTGCCAGAAGATCCTGATGCCGGCGGCGAGGGTCGCCCGGCCGGCGTCGGCGTCGATCCAGCCGAACTGGCCGCAGTAGGGACCGCGCGGCACCGGCTCCACGGACCCGATCCAGTCGAGTGCCGCCGCGCGCGGCACCCCCGCGACCGAGCACGGCGGCTGCGTGGCCGTGAGGATGTCCATCCAGTCCCGCGGTCCGGGCCGGGCCGCCGTCAGTGCGCCGCTCACGCGCGCGACCAGATGGACGAGGCCCGGATGGTGTTCGAGCACGGCGGGTTCGGTGCGGACGCTGCCGGGCCGGCAGAGCAGTGCGAGTTCGGCGGCGAGGGCGCCCGCCACGAGCTCGTTCTCGCGCCCGTCCTTGGGGAGCAGCTCCGCGGCCGTGCGGGCCGTGCCCTTGATGGGCCGGGCCGCGATCCGGCCGGAGTCGACCGCGATCGCCAGCTCGGGCGAGGCACTGACCAGCCACGCCCCCGGATCCGAGGGTCCCGCCGCGCCCGCCGGAATGTCCCAGTACCCCCCGTAGGGAGACGGATGCGCCGCGGCGAGACGGGCGTGCAGAGCCCGGGCCGGGACGGGAACGGGCAGGCGGCGGTGGAGGATCCGCCCCAGGTTCACCTGCTCGAGTCGACCGCGGCGGATCGCCTCGACGGTCGCCGTCACCGCCGCCTCGTATCCCGCCCGGTCGAGCGAGGAGGACCAACGCACGGCCGCGTCGTCCCGCCCGGCCGCCGCCGCGCGCCGATCTGAGGTGATCGTGCTCACAGGCGGGCCCGGGGTGGCGCGGTTGACAGCATCGAAGCGCCAGGCGTGCCACGGGCCGTCGAACTCGGCCAGAACCGCCCACAGGCCGGTGCCGAGCGCCTCGGGCGACTCGCGCAGATCGGCGTATTCCCGCGGGTTCGAGGCGGTGATGCCGTCGAAGTGGACGGCCGGGCGCGGCGGCGGATCGTTCAGTCGGGAGGTCACGGCTTCACGGTAGCGAGCGCGGGGTTCGGGCGGACGGAGCGGGCACCGGTTGGACTCGGGTGCCGATCGTCGGTTAATGTTCTGGTTGTTCGCCCCGAACGGGGTGACATGCGGATGTGGCTCAGTTGGTAGAGCATCACCTTGCCAAGGTGAGGGTCGCGGGTTCGAGTCCCGTCATCCGCTCGGAGGCATGGCCCACACACCGATTTCGGGTCAGAAGTCATCCACGGTGGGTTGGCCGAGAGGCGAGGCAGCGGCCTGCAAAGCCGTATACACGGGTTCGAATCCCGTACCCACCTCGCATGGGCGATTGGCGCAGCGGTAGCGCGCTTCCCTGACACGGAAGAGGTCACTGGTTCGATCCCAGTATCGCCCACCACACTGTCCATCTCGACTCCGGACAGCAGGTTCCCTGGTCAAGGGTGTCGAACGCCCCGTTCTCCGACGGCGGCCGGCCACGGACAGTGGTCGTTTCACGCGCCGATTCCGGCGTTGCTTCCCATCGAGGAGTTCCCGGTGCCGAATCACGGCTCATCCGCCGCACCCCGCACCAGCCCACGGGCAGGCGAGGTCGCCCCGATCATCCCGATCCTCGCGCGCAAGGTGCGCGAGGTCGAGGCCAAGTCGAACCGCGGCAAGGTCGGCCCGACCAACCGCACGCGGTTCCAGGTCATCGCCCTGCTCGTGCGCGACGAGCGGTCCCGCATCCGCGACGACTCCGCTCTGAGCGGCAACACGCGCAGCGAGCTGCTCAAGCGGCTCGACGGCATCGCGACCATCCTCGCGCGGATCGCCGCGCGCGACACCTCGCTCCTGTCCCTCCTCGACTCCCAGACCCAGCCGGGACCCTCGGCGCAGCGGATGCGGAACGAGTGGCTCCTCTCCTCCGGTGCCGAGCTGTCGGAGGAGGAGCTGCAGATCAAGGCCCCGGCGCCGGCCCGCACCCCCGTGGTCTCGGCCTCGCTCGCCCAGAAGCAGGTGGTGCCGGCCGGGGTTCCCAAGCGCCTCAAGGCCCGGCCGTTCGCCCCGCCGGTCTTCCCGTCGGGAACCTCGCCCGCCGTCGGTCACCTGTCGGGCTGGGACCTCCTCGAACCGCTCTACCGCTCCTTCGAGCAGGGGGCCGGTGGCGGGGCGGCGTCGATGCCGCTGCCGCCGTCACCGCGGATCGATCAGTACTCCCCCAAACCACTCGAGCTCATGGCGCACCAGCTGCAGCTGCTCGAGTCCGTCAAGCAGGGCCACCGCAGCTTCCTGCTGGCCGATGAGCCGGGGCTCGGGAAGACCGCGCAGTCGGTCATCGCCGCGTCCGTCGCGCACGCCTACCCGCTCCTGGCCGTCGTGCCGAACGTGGTCAAGATCAACTGGGCCCGCGAGGTCTCCCTCTGGACCCCGCGACGGAAGGTGAGCGTCATCCACGGCGACGGCCGCGACGTCGACGCCTTCGCCGACGTCTTCGTGATCAACTACGAGATCCTCGACCGCCACCTCGGCTGGCTCTCGCGGTTCGGCTTCCGCGGGATGGTCGTCGACGAGGCACACTTCATCAAGAACCTGAGCAGCCAGCGCTCCCAGCACGTGCTCGCGCTCGCGGACCAGATCCGGCGCTCGGCACCCGACGGGGATCCGCTGCTCATGGCGCTCACGGGCACTCCGCTCATCAACGACATCGAGGACTTCCACGCGATCTGGCGATTCCTCGGCTGGGTCGACGCCGAGGGGCCGACCCCCCGGTTGCGGCAGGCCCTCGAGGCGATCGGGCGCACTCCGGCCGACCGCGCCTTCTACCCCGAGGCCCGGACCGCGGTGGTCGATCAGGGCATCGTGCGCCGCGTCAAGACCGAGGTGGCGAAGGACCTGCCGGCCCGCCGGGTCGTGGACCTGCCGGTGGAGCTCGACGACGACCTCGGCCGCTCGATCCGTCAGGCGGAGCGGGAGCTCGGCGCCCGACTCGCGGCGAAGTACCGGGCGCTCACCGCCTCCAGGTCGTCGCGCGAGGGCTGGGACCTGGACATCATGCGCCACGTCGCCGAGGGAGAACTCGAGGCGTCCCGCAGCGCGTCCTCGGGCGAGAACGTCTTCACGATGGTGCGCAGGATCGGGCAGGCCAAGGCCTCCCTCGCGAGCGACTACACCGCGCAGCTGGCACACTCGGTGGGCAAGGTCGTGCTCTTCGCCAAGCACATCGACGTCATGGACACGGCCGAACGGCTCCTGGCCGAGGCGGGGCTGCGCACGGTGTCGATCCGGGGCGAGCAGAGTTCGAGCACGCGGCAGCGGGCGATCGACGCCTTCACGACCGACCCCGGCGTGTCGGTGGCGATCTGCTCGCTCACCGCGGCGGGGGTCGGCCTCAACCTGCACGTGGCCTCGAACGTCGTGCTCGCCGAGCTGAGCTGGACCGCGGCCGAGCAGGCGCAGGCGATCGACCGCGTCCACCGCATCGGCCAGGAGGAGCCGGTCACCGCCTGGCGGATCCTCGCCGCGCACACGGTGGACACGAAGATCGCCGAACTCATCGACGCGAAGAAGGGCCTCGCCGCCCGCGCCCTCGACGGCAGCGACGAGGAGATCGTCTCGACGACGACCGTGCAGGTCGACGCACTCGTGCACCTGCTCATGGAGGCCCTCGAGGGCTGAGGCACCCGCCTGCGGTGCACGTTCTCAGGAAGTTCGAGCAGACTACTCGGGTGACCGTCATCGCCCCGCCCCAGACCCTGTCCCCCCGGCGCCTGTACCGAATCCTCGCAGTGGCCGAAACGATCACCTGGACCCTGCTGATCGCCGGCATGATCCTCAAGTACCTGCTCCACGCGGGCGACTGGCCGGTGCGCGTCTTCGGCCTCACCCACGGCGTCGTGTTCGTGGCGTACGCCCTGACGGCGCTGCTCGTCGGCGTCAACCAGTTCTGGCCGCTGCGCCAGATCGTCGCCGCCGTCGCGACCGCGATCGTGCCCTATGCGACGATCCCCTTCGATCGCTCCCTCGAGCGGCGCGGGCTCCTCACGGGCGGCTGGCGCGTCACGGCCACCGACGACCCCCGCGACCACACGCGCACGAGCGCCGCCCTGCGGTTCTTCCTGCGCCACCCGTTCACGCTCGGTCTGGCCATGGTCGTCGCCGTCGTCGCGATCGTCGGCATCCTGCTCACGCTCGGCCCGCCCACCCAGTGGTTCGGCTAGCTCACGCCGATCGACTCGATCCGCTCGCGGGTGGACTGGCACGTGTAGTACATGCCGATGCGGTTGCCCCCGACGAGCTCGACCGGGATCTCCAGACCGTAGATGAGCCGCATCTGCTCGGTCGTGATGATCTCCTCGGGGGAGCCCTCGGCCACGATCCGGCCGTCCCGCATGGCGATGATCCGGTCGGAGTAGACGCTCGCGAAGTTGATGTCATGGAGCACCATGACCACGGTCTTGCCCAGCTCGTCGCAGGTGCGCCGCAGGATCTGCATCATCCCGGCCGAGTGCACCATGTCGAGGTTGTTGAGCGGCTCGTCGAGGAGCACGTAGTCGGTCTCCTGCGCGAGCACCATCGCCACGAACGCCCGCTGCCGCTGGCCGCCGGAGAGTTCGTCCAGGTAGCGGTTCGCGAGCGGCCCCAGATGCAGGTAGTCGATCGCCCGGCCGATGGCGTCGGCGTCGGTCGTCGTCAGCCGCCCCTTCGAGTGCGGGTAGCGGCCGAACGTCACGAGCTCGCGCACGGTGAGCCGGACCGCGAGGTGATTGTCCTGGCGCAGGATGGCCAGGCGGCGCGCGATCCGGTCGCCGGGCGTCGTCGTCACGTCGAGTCCCTCGACCGTGACCGACCCGGCGCTCATCGGCAGCAGCCGGGCCACCATCGACAGCAGGGTCGACTTCCCCGCCCCGTTCGCGCCGATGACCGAGGTCATCCCGCCCGCCGGGATGGTCGTGGTGACGTCGTCGACCACGGTGGTCGACCCGTACACCTTGCTCACTCCGCGGATCTCGATCATCGGTTCCGTCCTCTCACCAGCAGGGCGATGAACACCAGTCCTCCAACGAATTCGATGATGACGCTGAGCACGGTGCCCAGACCGAGCGCGTGCTGGAGCACGGCCTGGGCGCCGATGAGCATCGTGACCGCCACGAGTGCCGACGCCGGCAGCACGATCGCGTGCCGGCTCGACCGGCAGATCTGGTAGGCCACGTTCGAGACGATGAGCCCGAAGAACAGCACCGGGCCGACGAGCGCGGTGGCGACCGCCACCTGCACGGCGCCGAGGCTCAGCACCCCGAGCACGAGCCCGCGGTAGTTGAGCCCGAGGGCCGTCGAGCGGCTCGGCCCGAGGGCCACCACGTCGAGCCGGCGGCGCAGCAGCCAGATCCCCAGCGAGCTCAGGACGATCCCGGCGGTGGCGTACGGGAGCAGCGAGGCGTCGACGGACGTGAAGCTCGCGAACAGCCGGTCGGTGATGATGAGGCTCTCGTTCGGGTCGATCACCCGCTGCATGAACGTCGAGATGGAGCGGAAGAAGGTGCCGAACACGATCCCCACGAGCACGAGCAGGACGACGTCGCGCCGGCGCCCGCCGAACAGCCACCAGAACAGGGCGAGCGAGAGGCCGAGCATGGCGGCGAGCTCGAGCCCGAACATCGCCGGGCCCGCGAGCCGGTTCACCGCGGTGGCGCCGAGGAAGAAGACCATCCCCGTCTGAATCAACTCGTACAACGAGTCGAAGCCCATGATCTGCGGGGTGAGGATCCTGTTCTCGGTGATGGTCTGGAAGACCACCGTGGACCAGCCGATGGCCACCGAGACGAGCACGAGTCCCAGCAGGGTGCGGCTGCGCAACTCCAATGCGAAGGCCCAGTCGCCGCGGGTGTTGATCGTGAGGAACGCGGCCATCGCGGCCACGGCGAGGGCCGCGAGCAGCACGAGCCTGGCCCGGTCGCCCACGTGCTCCCACCGGCGCGGGCGGCGGGGTCCGATCGAGCGGTCCCGGCGGCGACGCGCGGGGGCCGGGGGCGCGGTCCGCGCCGGACGGATCGACGTCGAGGTCATCGCGCGTCCACCTCCGTGGCCCGGGCCCGCGCGCGGGCGGGACGGCGCGCGCGGACCTCACGCCGGTCGCGCGGCTCGTACAGGAGCAGGTAGAGGAACACGCCGGAGCCGACGAGACCCACGACCACCCCGATGGGCACCTCGTACGGGAAGCGCACGATGCGCCCGAGGATGTCGCATGCGAGCACGAACCCGGCGCCGAGCAGCGCGACCCACGGCAGGCTGCGGCGCAGGTTGTCGCCCACGAAGCGGGAGACGATGTTCGGCACGACGAGGCCGAGGAACGGCAGGCTGCCGACGACGACGATGACCAGCGCCGTCACGACGGCCACGAGCCCGAGTCCGACGTTCATGGCCGTGCGGTAGTTGAGCCCGAGGTTCGTGGTGAACTCCTCCCCCATCCCGGTCACCGTGAACCGGTCGGCCATGACGTAGACGAGGATCCCCGCGATCGCCACGAGCCAGAGCAGCTCGTACCGGTTCTGGATGACGCCCGAGAAGTCGCCGGTGAGCCACGAGGACAGGGTCTGGGTCATCTGCCGCCGGTAGGCGATGAACGTCGTCACGGCGGCGATCACGGCGCCGAGCATCATGCCCACGAGCGGCACCACGATGACCGAGCGCAGCGGGATGGACCGCAGGATGCGCAGGAAGAGCATCGTGCCGGCGAGGGCGAAGACCGCGGCCACGACCATCTTGCCCACGAGCGGCATCCCGGGGGAGATGATCGTGACGACGAGGAGCCCGAAGGCGGCCGACTCGCTCGTACCGGCGGTCGCGGGCTCGACGAACTTGTTCCGCACGAGCATCTGCATGACGAGCCCGACGATCGCGATCGAGGCGCCGGCGAGCACGATCGAGATCGTCCGCGGCAGCCGGGAGACCACGAGGGTCTGGCGCTCGACGTCGGTCAGCGTCCCGGTGAGCACCCGGAGCGGATCGAGGTCGCTCACACCGACGAACAGCGAGACCCCGGCGAGCAGCAGCACGACGGCGACCGCCGCGATCAGCCGGCCGGTGCCGGCGGATCGGGCGGTCGCGCTCCCCGGGGACCCGGGGCTGGAAACAGTCACTCTCATCCTTCGTTACGACGGGCCCGTGCGCTCCGGAGCCGGTCGGGCTCAGGCGAAGGCGTCGCCGATCTGGGCGAACATCTCCCGAGTGTTGTCGACGCCGGCCATGACGATGTACCAGCGCTGGGCGTCGAGGTAGACCACCTGCTCCTTCTCCCACGCGGTCGTGGCGTGGACGAGCTCGTTGTCGAGGATCGCCTCGGCGCTCTCACCGGACTGTCCGATGGCGGCGTCGCGGTCGTTGACGAAGAGCCAGTCGGGGTTCGTGTCGCGGATCATCTCGAAGCTGATCGCCTCGCCGTGCGGGAGTGCCTCGACCTCGTTCACAGCCGCCGGCACGCCGAGCACCGAGTGGATGAGGCCGAAGCGGGAGTCCTCGCCGTACACGGTCACCTCGCCCCCCGAGGTGGACAGGATGAGCCCGGGGCCCGCGCCCTCGGTCGCGGCCCGAACCTGCTCGACCGTCTCGTCGAGGTCGGCGAGCGCATCCGCCGCCAGGTCCTGCTCGCCGAAGATCTCGCCGAGCAGTTCGGTGTGCGCATGGACGTCGTCCATGAACGTCGCGTAGTCGACCGACAGGTCGATCGTGGGCCAGTGCTCGCTCAGCTGCGGGTACGCGGCGGCGGACCGGCCGGCGACGATCACCAGGTCCGGATCGATCGCGTTGATCGCCTCGAGATCCGGTTCGAAGAGCGTTCCGACGTTCTCGTGGTCGGCGCCCGCGTAGTCGGAGAGGAAGTCGGGCAGGTTCTCCTGCGGGACGCCGGCGACGTCGACCCCGAGGGTGTCGAGGGTGTCGAGCGAGGCGTAGTCGAACACGACGACGGTCTCCGGGTCGAGCTCGACCTCCGTCTCGCCCTGGGCGTGCTCGACGGTCATCGTGCCGGCCTCGCCGGCGGCGGTCGGCGCATCGGCCGCGGGCTCGTCGGCTGCGGCGCCGCCGCACGCTCCGAGGGCGAGGGCGCCGGCGGCCCCCACGACGAGTGCTGCGAGTGGACGGGGGGTGCGGCGACGATTCACGGTGTGCTCCAGGGAGACGATCGGGACGGACAGCACTTAGGTATACCTAACGTCGTCATTTACGCGCAAGTCGAGTAGCGTAAATCCGCGGCGGCTTCGGTTAGCCTGGTCACATGACGAGCGTGTTCACCCGCATCATCGGCGGCGAGATCCCCGGCCGGTTCCTGTGGTCCGATCCGAGCTGTGTGGCCTTCCTCACGATCGCCCCGATCGTGCCCGGCCACACCCTCGTGGTCCCCCGGGCGGAGATCGACCACTGGCTCGACGTGCCGGCCGAGCTCGGCGCGCACCTGTTCGCGGTCGCGGCCACGATCGGCCGGGCACAGCGGCAGGTCTACTCCCCCGCCCGGATCGGTCTGCTCATCCAGGGGCTCGAGGTGCCCCACACCCACCTGCACGTGTGGCCCGCCGAGAACCTCGCCGACTTCGACCTCGCGCGCGCCGATCACGATCCCGATCCGGGCGACCTCGACCGCGCGGGTCGGGCCCTGCGCACCGAACTGGAGCGCGCGGGTCACGGCGAACACGTGCCCGCATCCATGGCCCGCGCGGACTGACCCGTCCGGGGCGACCGGTCAAACCGGTCCGAGCGCCTCGTCCCGCCGGCTCAGGGCGTCGAGGCGGGAGATGGCCCGCAGGTACTTCTTCCGGTACCCACCCGCCCGCATCCGCTCGCTCACGAGCTCCCGGGCACCGATCCCGGCGAGGCGCACGGGGATCCCCCGGTCGTAGAGCCGGTCGATGAGCACGACGAGCCGGAGCCCGGCCACGTCGTCGGTGAGGGTGGCCCCGCCGGTGAGCCCCAGGAACGTCACCCCGTCGACGAGCTGACCGTACCTCGATGGGTGGACCCGGCCCAGATGCCCGAGCAGCGTCGAGAAGTCGTCGAGCGCCCCGCCGCGACCGGCGTGGGCCGTCGCCTCGGCCCGGACCTGCCCGTCGGTGGGCACCGGCCGGTCGAAGTCGAGGGTGCGGGCACGGTAGTCGGGGCCGTCGATGCGCATCACCTCGAACCGGCTCGCGAGCGAGGTGATCTCCCGCAGGAAGTCGTCCGCGGCGAAGCGCCCCTCCCCGAGCGCCCCGGGCTGGGTGTTCGACGTGGCCACGAGCGTCACCCCGGCGTCCGAGAGCTCCCGCAGGAGCCGGCTCATGAGCACGGTGTCGCCGGGATCGTCGAGCTCGAACTCGTCGATGCACAGCACGACCGCGCCCGACAGCTCCGCCACCGCAGCGCCGAAGCCCAGCGCCCCCACGAGGTGCGTGTACTCCACGAACGTCCCGTACAGCGCCCGCTCCGGGCCGAGCGCGTGCGCGAGGGCGGCGATCAGGTGGGTCTTGCCCACACCGTAACCGCCGTCGAGGTAGACGCCGGTGCTCGCACGCCCCCGGCCCCGCAGCAGCCGCCGCCGCGGCCGCTCGATCGAATGGGCCAGTGCTCGCATCCGCCGCAGCGCCGCGGTCTGCGAGGGGTGGGAGATGTCGGGTCGATAGCTGTCGAAGCTCGCGTCGTCGAACTGCGGGGGCGGGACCTGCTGGGCGAGCAGCCGGGCCCGGTCCAGCCGGGGCGACCGGTCGGTCAGCGTGAGGAGCGCGGCCTCGTCGCGCCCCTGCCCTCCCGAGCCCACTCCTGCCGGCTCCTGCTCACCCCCGCTCACCCTGGTCAACCGCGCTCACTCGTCCCGGTCGTCCCGGTCGGGTGATACGCCGCGAACTTGCGGAACTGGTTGACCATCGCCCCGGCCACGTAGAGCCACCGCCGGGCGCCGTGTTCGGCCCGGTAGTAGTAGGGATTGGTGACGGCGCCCGCCCGCCGGAGCCTGCGCACGCGCGCGCGCAGGTGCTCGGGGAGGTACCGGCGCAGCAGGGCGAGGGGCACGACCGTGAACAGGTGCTCGGCCGTGCCCTCGACCGGCTCGGCCGGGGCGGGCTCGCCGTCGGCGAACGCGCGCACGTACCAGTCGGCCACGTTGTAGCCGGCGGCGGTCACGGCGTATCCGGAGCGGCCGACCCGCGGATTGAGCTCGAGGAAGTAGTACGTGCCGTCCGGTCCACGCTTGAGGTCGAGGTTGGCGAAGCCGGTCCAGCCGAGGGCGGCGAGCAGCCGCCGCGCGTGCTCGAGGGTCGGGGCGTGGTCCGCGCCGCCCCCGGTGATCTGGGCCACGGAGTTGCCGCGCCCGTTCGGGGTGTGCTCCTCGAGGAGCACCTGCCCGAACAGCAGGAGGTGCCCGCGCCCGTCCGGGCCGTAGCAGGCGTTCACCGCGGCCATGTCGGAGTCGGCGCCGGGCACGTGCTCCTGCACCACGAACTCGCCCCCGTAGCCGGCGGCCGCGACCCGCCCGAAATAGGCCCCGAGCTCGTCCCGGTCGGCGAGGAACTCCACCTTGTTCTTCCCGTCGAGCTCGAGGGCGTGGAACGCCGCGCTCGAGGCGGCCTTGACCACGCAGGGAGCCGGGACGTCGGACGGGATCGGCTCGTCGGCGCGGAGCACGACGGTGCGCGGGTGCGGGATGCCGAGCTCGTCGCACAGCCGCGAGAACGCGGCCTTGTCGGTCGCGCGGGCGAGCAGCTCCGGCCCCGGATAGGGCACGATGACGCCCGCCGCGGCGAGCTCGTCGCGCCGGGCGCCGAGCAGCTCGACGTACCAGTCCGCCGACCCGAGCACGATCGGACGGGTGCCGGGGGCCTCCGCGGCCACGTCGAGGACCGCGCGCACGGCCGCGTCGGGGTGCTCGAGGCCGTCGAGGATCCGCAGGTCGACGATCGCCGAATCGGCGACCGGGCCGGTGCGCACGCCGGTGAGGACGACCGATCGCACGCCGCGCGCCTCGTGGAATGCCCGGGCGGTGGCGTAGGCGCCGAGGTCGCCGCCCAGGATGATCGGCCGGATCGTTGTCATGACTCGTTAGCCTAATGGGATTGTCGCCCCGCCCCGGCGTGGCCTCCGCGGCGGGGCGGGGGTGCACTCGTAGGGTGGGCGGGTGAGCGCTGAACGTCGTGTGCCGGCCGATTTCGAGGCCGCGCTGCTGAGTCTTCGAGGGCATCGGCCACGGCCCGAGTTCCGGCTCGAGGAGGTGCCGCCCCCGACCCGCATCGCCCCGTTCGCGCTCGCACTCACCGGTGAGGTCAATCCGACCGGCGACCCCGACGATCACCTCGGTGGCGGCCGATTCGTCGTGCTCTACGACCCCGACGGGCAGCCGGCGTGGAACGGCGAGTTCCGGGTGATCGTCATGGCCCGGGCGCAGCTCGAGCCCGAGCTCGGGTCCGATCCCCTGCTCGGGGAGGTCGGCTGGACCTGGCTGACCGACGCCCTCGCCGCCGAGGGCGCCCCGTATCACTCGCTCTCCGGCACGGTCACCCGCGCCCTCTCCGAGACCTTCGGCGGCCTCGAATTGCGATCGGGTACCGTCGACATCGAGATCCGGGCGTCCTGGACGCCCGCAGCCCTCGATCTGGCGCCGCACCTGCGCGCCTGGGCGTTGCTCACGTGCCAGGCGGCAGGCCTGCCGCCCGCGCCGTACAACGTCAGCACCCTCTATCGGAATCGGTGATCCGTGCCTTCCAGCACACCCTCCTCCCCCACCCAGTCGGCCGACTCGGCCCCATCGGCAGACTCGGCCCCCGAGGTCGAGACCACCCCGCTGACCGAGCCGGCCGGCGGCGTGCCCGAGGTGACCACGACGGACGCCGCCCTGCGCACGGTCACCGGGGCCCTCGCCGGCGGCACCGGACCGGTCGCCGTCGACGCCGAGCGCGCATCGGGATTCCGCTACGGGCAGCAGGCCTACCTCGTGCAACTGCGCCGGGCCGGTGCAGGCACCGTGCTCATCGACCCGCGCGCCCTGCCCGAGCTCACCGAGGTGACCGACGCCCTCGCCGGGATCGAGTGGGTCTTCCACGCGGCGAGTCAGGACCTGCCGAGCCTGGCCGAGGTGGGACTCCGCCCCGATTCGATCTTCGACACCGAGCTCGCCGCCCGCCTCCTCAACAAGGATCGCGTGGGCCTCGGCCCGCTCGTGGCCGCGGAGCTGCACCTGGCCCTCGCCAAGGAGCATTCCGCCGCAGACTGGTCCACCCGACCGTTGCCGCAGGAGTGGCTGCGCTACGCCGCGCTCGACGTCGAGTTGCTGGTCGAGCTGCGCGACCTGCTCGAGGAGCAGCTCGTGGCCGCGGGAAAGCTCGACTGGGCGCGCCAGGAGTTCGACGCGGTGCGCACCGCGGCGCCGCCGGCCCCGCGGATCGACCCGTGGCGGCGCACGAGCGGCAGCCACAGGATCCGCGATCGGCGCGGCCTGGGGGTCGTGCGCGAGCTCTGGCTGGCGCGTGACGAGGCGGCCCGGGCCGCGGACATCTCTCCGGGCCGGATCCTGCCCGATGCGGCCATCGTCGCCGCGGCCACCTCCGGCCGGGCCGACCTGAACTCGCTGCGCGAGTTCCGCGGCCGGGGCGCCGCCCGGCGGCTGCGGCTGTGGCAGCGCACGCTCGATCACGCGCTCGCGCTGCCGGAGGCGGACCTGCCCTCGCGCCGGCTCGAGGATCCCGATCACCTGCCCAATCCGCGCGGCTGGAAGGAACACCATCCCGACTCCGCCGTGCGCCTCGAGGCCGTCAAGCGCATCGTGCGCTCCACCGCCGCCGATCTCGACCTCCCGCAGGAGAACCTCCTCACCCCGGACTATCAGCGCCGGCTCGCCTGGGCGCCCCCCGCGGAGCCGACCGCGGTCACCGTGCGCGCGCAGCTCGCGCTGCTCGGTGCCCGCCCGTGGCAGCTCGATCAGCTCGCCGAGCCGCTGACGGACGCCGTCACCCGACCCGAACGCGTGCTCGAGGTGGTTCCGGCGCCGAGCACCTGAGGTCTCACCGGGTCGGCCGGGCCCCATTGTGAGGCGCCTCACGTCCGGTAGGCTGGCGAATAGCCAGTACCGCCGGTTTCGCAATCCCCTCGGGGGGAATGGAGGCGCTCATGCTCGGTCGCGACGTCGTACTCGTCGATGCGGTCCGCTCCCCGTTCGGGCGTGCCCGCCCGGACGGCCTCTTCGCCCACCTGCGCGCCGACGACCTGATCGTCGCCGTCGTGCGTGACCTGTTGCGGCGCCACCCGTCGCTGCCGCGGGACGCCCTCGGCGAGGTCGCGATCGCCGCCACCACCCAGGCCGGCGACCAGGCCCCGACCCTGGGTCGCACGGTGGCCCTGCTCAGCGGCCTCGGCTCCGGCATACCCGGCTACGCGATCGACCGGATGTGCGCCGGGGCGATGACGGCCGCGACCTCGACCGCGAGCAGCATCGCGGTCGGCTCGATCGACGCCGCGATCGCCGGCGGCGTCGAGCACATGGGCCACCACCCCCTCGGCTCCGGGATCGAGCCGAATCCCCGCTTCCTGACCGAACGGATCCTCGCGCCCGACGCCCTCGACATGGGCGCGACCGCCGAGAATCTCCACGACACCTACCCGGCGCTCACCCGGGAGCGCGCGGACGCCTACGCCGCGGCGAGCCAGCACCGCTATGCCCGGGCGCTCGCGGAGGGGAACATCCGCGGCGACCTCGTTCCGATCGCCGCACCCGACCCGGAACGCGGCTGGGGCGTGGCCACCGCGGACGAGCCGCCCCGCCCCGGCACGACCGTGGCGGGCATGGCCGATCTTCCCACCCCGTTCCGGGCCGGCGGGCGGGTCACCGCGGCGACCTCCTCCCCGCTGACCGACGGCGCGACCGCCGCGTTGCTCGTCGCCGCCGAACGGGCCGAGGAATGGGGGCTGACCCCGCGGATGCGGCTCGTCTCCTACGCCTACGCCGGCGTTCCGCCCGAGCTCATGGGGCTCGGCCCCGTGCCCGCGGCCACGCGGGCGCTCGCGCTCGCCGGCCTGGGCATCGACGACATCGGCCTCATCGAGATCAACGAGGCGTTCGCCGTCCAGGTGCTCGCGTTCCTCGACGCCTTCGGGCTGGCGGACGACGACCCGCGGGTCAATCCCTACGGCGGTGCCATCGCCGTGGGGCACCCCCTGGCCGCCTCCGGGGTGCGGCTCATGAGCCAGCTCGCCCGGCAGTTCTCCCACCGCCCGGACGTGCGCTACGGGATGACCACGATGTGTGTCGGGCTCGGGCAGGGCGGCGCCGTCGTCTGGGAGAACCCCCACTACGGACAGGAGCGGGCGTCATGACCGAACGAGTGACCCGGGCGCTGCTCCGGGACGTCCCCCTCGAGGGTGTCGGCACCCTGGCCCTCCTCACCCTGGACAACGGGGAGGGGCCGCGGGTGCCGAACACGTTCGGCCCGCTCGGGATCGCCGAGCTCACCGCGGCGCTCGAGCGGGTGCGCGACCGCGCCGAGTCCGGCGAGATCGTCGCCGTGGCGATCACCGGCAAGCCGTTCCATTTCGCCGCGGGCGCGGACCTGCACCAGGCCGCTGCCCTGGCGGGGAGCCGGGAGTCGGCCGCGGCGATCGCCCGCGCCGGGCACGACGCCTACCGGATCCTGCTCGAACTGCCGGTGCCGAGCTTCGCCTACGTCTCCGGGGTGGCACTCGGCGGGGGCCTCGAGCTCGCGCTCTCGTGCCGGTACCGCACCGTGTCGTCCCAGGTGCGCGACATCGGCCTGCCGGAGGTCTCCCTCGGCCTCGTGCCGGGCTGGGGCGGGACCTACCTGCTTCCCCGGCTCGTGGGCATCGAGACCGCGATCGAGGTGATCCTGACCAATCCACTCCGGCAGAACCGCCGGCTCACCGCGGCCCGGGCCACGGACATGGGGATCATGGACCGCTGCCTCGAACCGGCCGACTTCCTCGTCGAGTCGATCCGGTGGACCGCGGCGGTGCTCCGCGGGGAGGAGACCGTGACCCGCACCGACCACACTGAGCCCACCGAGTCCACTGACCCCATCGGGGTGGGCTGGGCGGAGGCCGTGCGCGCCGCGGGCGAGCAGGTGCGCGCCCGCCTGGCGGGTGCCTCCCCGGCCGCGACGCGGGCCGTCGACCTCCTCGCGCTCGCCTCGCGGGGAGATCGTGAGGCCTCCTACGCCGCCGAGGAGGAGGCCCTGACCGATCTGCTCACCTCGCCCGAGTTCGCGGCCTCGATGCACGCGTTCGACCTGACCACGCGCCGGGCCCGCTCCCCGCTCGGTGCCCCGCCGGCGGAGCTCGCCCGGCCCGTGCGCCGGGTCGGGGTCATCGGCGCGGGGCTCATGGCGAGCCAGCTCGCGCTCCTGTTCGCCCGGCGCCTGCAGGTTCCGGTGGTCATGCGCGATCTCGACGCCGACCGCGCCGCCCGGGGAGTGGGCTACGTCGCCGCGGAGGTGCGCGCCCTCGTGGACAAGGGCCGGCTGAGCGAGGCGCAGGGGCGCCGGATCACCTCCCTCGTCTCCGGCACGACGGACCCGGGCGACCTCGCCGGCGCGGACCTCGTGATCGAGGCCGTGTTCGAGGAGCTCGAGGTGAAGAAGGCGGTCTTCGCCGAGATCGAGCCGTTCCTCGATCCGACGGCGGTGCTCGCCACGAACACCTCCGCCCTGTCGGTCTCGGCGATGTCCGGGCAGCTCGCGCATCCCGAACGCGTGGTCGGACTCCACTTCTTCAACCCGGTGGCCCAGATGCCGCTCGTCGAGGTGGTCCGCACCCCGAGTACGGACGACGCCGCCTACGCCACGGCCTTCGCGGTCGCCCGCGGCTGCCGTAAGACCGCGGTGGCGGTCGCGGACAGGCCGGGCTTCGTCGTCAACAGGCTGCTCGTGCGGCTCCTCGGGGAGGTGCTCGGCTCGCTCGAGGAGGGCACGAGCGTCGCGGACGCCGACGCCGCGCTGCGGCCGGTCGGGCTGCCCATGGGGCCGTTCCAGCTGCTCCAGCTCGTCGGGCCGGCGGTGGCGATGCACGTGCTCGAGACGCTCCACGCGGACCTCGGGCCCCGGTTCCCGGCGAGCCCGGGGCTGGCGCGGATGGTCGCCGAGGGAGCACCGTTCGTGCGGTTCGAGGGGCGCCCGAGCGCGACGAGCCCGGTCGATCCCGAGATCGCCCGCTTCTTCGGCTCGCGGGCCGGCACCGGCCAGGCTCCGGCCGAGCTGCTGCGGCGGGTGCGTGACGCCCTGGCCGAGGAGGTCGGTCTCATGCTCGCCGAGGGCGTCGCCGGCGACGGCGACGACATCGACCTGGCGATGATCCTGGGCGCCGGCTGGCCCTTCCACCTCGGCGGGATCATCCCGTACCTGGACCGGACCGCAGCCTGACGGCGCGTCCCGCGCGCCTCCGGCCGTCCGGTACAGCGTGATCGTCAACTCGACTGGGAAGCGTGCGTGGAGTCCGTGCACATCGTCGAAGCGGTCCGCGGTGCGACATACGCGACTCAGGCCTCGACGAGCGCGCGGAATACCTACTGTGACGTGCCGCTATCGGCGGCAGATTGGGCATCGGGCCCGAGCTCGAGGCGTCTCCGATCCCTTGAAGCAACTGGGAGCCGCGCGATTCCGGGCCCCACGATCGCAATCCAACGACCACGACCGCAGTGTCTTGAGGCCGGGAAATCCCCGAGCGCCGGACAGATCCACCCCCTCGCACTCGCGGCTACCGACATGGACTACGCCGTTCGTCACCGGCCGCTCCGCCCAAGTTGAGCCCCATAGAGTGGTGTAGCGCGGTCGCCCAGTGACGGATCACGACCGGGTCGGGGTGATGGGCGAAGCTGTGCTTGAGGGCGTTGTTCCACACCGCGCTGCGAGTCCGGGTCGATCAGACCTGGGCATCGAGCCGGACTTCACATCGAGGTCACACCTCAAGCGCAAGTCTGCCGCTTGTGAGCACGGAGCGTCCGCGCTAGACTACTCGAAGCAGACGCAAGCCCTTTGCGCCTACTGCAGATACGGAGTCAGCGATGCCCGCGAACGAGACCCTCGCCCCGTCGACCCATTCCGCCGGCGACGAGCAGCAGCTCGGCCGCGTCTACGACATGCTCACCGCTGAGGAGGCTCTGAACCCGCGGCCGCGGCACTACCTGGTGGGCGGAGCGGAAGACGACCCTGTCGAGCTCCCGCAGGAGGTCTATGAGGTCCTGCTGCACGTCGTGGACGCGATGCGCAAGGGCCTGTCCGTGACGGTTTCGCCGACTTCGCAGGTGCTGACCACTCAGCAGGCCGCCGATCTCCTGGGCATCAGCCGGCCCACGCTCATCAAGGCCCTCGACGAGGGGCAGCTCCCCTACACGCGCTCGGGCACGCACCGTCGGATCGCCCTGACCGACGTGCTCGATTACCGCGAGAGGCGGCGACGGGTGCAGTACGCCGCCATCGACGCGCTCTCGGCCGACGTCGACGAGACCGGCGACATCGACCAGACCCTGGCCGACCTGCGCCGCGCCCGCAAGGCAGTGGCCGCCGAGCGCCGGGCGTCGAAGGCCGGCTGAAATAGACAGGTGTCGTGTTCGCCGCCGTCCTCGACACCAGCGTGCTCTGGCCCAGCCTGCAGCGCGACTTCCTGCTGTCGCTGGCCACAGAGAGGACCTACTCCCCGAAGTGGAGCACTGCGATCCTCGACGAGCTCGTCTTCCACGAGGCTGAGAAGCTCGTCAAGCGAGGTGCGGCCGTTGACGACGCGGAGCGATCGGCTCAGCGCCTGATCGGCAAGATGTCAAGCGCCTTCGACGACGCCCTGGTCACCGACTGGGAGCCCCTCGAGGGCACCTACGGGCTACCGGACCCCGATGACGAGCACGTGTTGGCGACCGCGGTCATGTGCAGCGCCGAGGTGATCGTCACCGAGAACCTCAAGGACTTCCCCGACTCCAAGCTACCGTCACCGATCCGTGCGATTCCAGCGCGGGACTTCGTCTACGACACCGTCCGCGCGCATCTGACGCAGTCGTGCAGAGCGGTGATCGCGATGTGCGACCGCAGCGGACGGCAGGGCCCGAAGCTCACCGCGACCGACCTCCTGACGACCCTGGACGATCGCTACCAGATGACCGAGACCGTGGAGCTGTTGGCCGCAGCGCCGGGGCTGCGCGAATACCTGGACTGAGATCGCCCCGACCAGAAAGCAGGAGACGGCCCAGGCAGCGATCTTCAGTCCCGCATTGGAGCAGGACGCACAGGTCGGCTTGACCGCGCGGCCGCAGGTCTTCCTCCCGACAACGGGCGCAGGGCCCACCCAGTCAAGCTGGATAGGCCCTGCGTGTGAGACTCCAGACCTGCGAGAGCAGCGTGTGAGCGGCCCGTTCTACGCGGTCTGATCAGCTCGACTACCGGCAAGTTGCCGAAGCACGTACTGCAGGATCCCGCCGTTGCGGTAGTAGTCCGCCTCACCGGGGGTGTCGATCCGCACGACGGCGTCGAACGTGACGTCCGCTCCGCCCTGCTTGGCGGCCGTGACCGAGACGGTCTGCGGGATGCCGCCGTCGTTCAGGGCGGTGATGCCCGAGATCGCGAAGGTCTCGGTGCCGTCGAGGCCGAGCGAGGCGGCAGTCTGACCGGCCGGGTACTCGAGCGGGAGGACGCCCATGCCGATGAGGTTCGAGCGGTGGATCCGCTCGAAGCTCTCGGCGATGACGGCCCGCACCCCGAGGAGCACCGTGCCCTTGGCCGCCCAGTCGCGGGAGGATCCGGAGCCGTACTCCTTGCCGGCGAGCACGACGAGCGGGATGTCGGCATCGGCGTAGGCCTGGGCCGCGTCGTAGATCGACTGCTGCTCACCGGTGAGGAGGTTCTTGGTGAACCCGCCCTCGACGCCGTCGAGCAGCTGGTTGCGCAGCCGGATGTTCGCGAACGTACCCCGGATCATCACCTCGTGGTTCCCGCGCCGGGAGCCGTAGGAGTTGAAGTCGCGGCGGGCGATGCCGTGCTCGCGCAGGTACCGTCCGGCCGGGGAGTCCGAGCTGATGGAGCCGGCGGGCGAGATGTGGTCGGTCGTGACCGAGTCGCCGAGCTTGGCCAGCACCCGGGCGCCGGCGAGGTCGGCGACCGGCTCCGGCGTCATCGTCATGCCCTCGAAGTACGGGGGCTTGCGCACGTAGGTCGATTCCGGATCCCACGCGAAGATGTCGCCCTCGGGGGTCTCGAGCGCGCGCCAGTGCTCGTCGCCGGCGAAGACGTCGGCGTAGTCGGCCGCGAACATGTCGCGGTTGATCGAGCCGGTGATGGTCTCGTGGACCTCCTCGTTCGAGGGCCAGATGTCCGTGAGGAACACGGCCTCGCCCGACTCGTCGTGGCCGAGCGGCTCGGTCGCGAAGTCGAACTCCATCGTGCCCGCCAGCGCGTAGGCGATGACGAGCGGCGGGGAGGCGAGGTAGTTCATCTTGACGTCGGGATTGATGCGGCCCTCGAAGTTCCGGTTGCCCGAGAGCACCGAGACGACGGCGAGGTCGTGGTCGTTGACGACCTTGGAGACCTCCTCCGGCAGTGGCCCGGAGTTGCCGATGCACGTGGTGCAGCCGTAGCCCACCAGGTGGTATCCGAGCTTCTCCAGGTACGGCCACAGGCCGGCCTTCTCGTAGTAGTTCGTGACCACCTGCGAGCCGGGAGCCATCGAGGTCTTGACCCACGGCTTGACGGTCAGGCCCCGCTCGACGGCCTTCTTCGCCAGGAGCCCGGCCGCGAGCATGACCTCCGGGTTCGACGTGTTCGTGCACGAGGTGATCGAGGCGATCGCGACCCGGCCGTGGTCGAGTTCGTAGGTGCTGCCGTCCGCGCCGGTCACCGTGACGAGCTTGGAGGGGCGGCGCGGGGCGTGGGTGGCCGGGGAGGCGACCGGCTCCCCCAACGCCGAGGACTCCTCGTGGGCGTCGTGCGAGGGCGAGTCGGAGGCCGGGAAGGTGTCGGACAGCTCGATGTCGACGGGGCTCTTCTCGATGCTGTGACCGTCGACCACGTAGTTCTGCAGGTCCGCGAGGAACTGCTCCTTCGCGCGGGTGACCTCGATCCGGTCCTGCGGGCGCTTCGGCCCCGCGATCGAGGGCACGACCGTGGACAGGTCGAGCTCGATGTACTCGGAGAACGTCGGCTCGACGTAGTCCGGGTCGCCGGGGGCGAGCCACATGCCCTGTTCCTTGGCGTAGGCCTCGACGAGGGCGACCTGGGCCTCGTCGCGGCTCGTCAGGCGCAGGTAGTCGAGGGTGACGTCGTCGATCGGGAACATCGCGGCCGTCGAGCCGAACTCGGGGCTCATGTTGCCGATCGTGGCGCGGTTGGCCAGCGGCACCTGGGCCACTCCCTCGCCGTAGAACTCGACGAACTTGCCGACCACCCCGTGCTGGCGGAGCATCTCGGTGATCGTGAGCACGACGTCGGTCGCGGTCACCCCGGCCGGGATCTCACCGCCGAGCCGGAATCCGACGACCCGCGGGATGAGCATGGAGACGGGCTGGCCGAGCATCGCCGCCTCGGCCTCGATGCCGCCGACACCCCAGCCGAGCACGCCGAGGCCGTTGACCATCGTCGTGTGGGAGTCGGTGCCCACGCACGTGTCCGGGTAGGCCCGCACCACGGCGTCCGCGCCGCTGCCGTGCTCGCGGGTCATGACGACCCGGGCGAGGTACTCGATGTTCACCTGGTGCACGATGCCGGTGCCCGGGGGAACGACCTTGAAGTCGTGGAACGAGCCCTGGCCCCAGCGCAGGAACTGGTAGCGCTCGTGGTTGCGCTGATACTCGATCTCGACGTTGCGCCGGAAGGCATCGGCCCGCCCGAACACGTCGATCTGCACCGAGTGGTCGATCACCAGTTCGGCGGGGGCGAGCGGGTTGATCGCCGCCGGGTCTCCCCCGAGTTCGGCGACCGCCTCGCGCATCGTGGCCAGGTCGACCACGCAGGGCACGCCGGTGAAGTCCTGCATGATCACGCGGGCGGGCGTGAACTGGATCTCCGTATTCGGCTGCGAGGCCGGATCCCAGTTCGCGAGCGCCTCGATGTGCGCGGCGGTGATGTTCGCCCCGTCCTCGGTGCGCAGGAGGTTCTCGGCGAGGACCTTGAGGCTGTAGGGCAGGCGCTCCAGTCCGGGGACCGCGCTGAGGCGGTAGACCTCGTAGTCGGTCCCTCCGACCTCGAGCGTGCCCTTCGCGGAGAAGGTGTCGACGTTACTCACTTTCACTCCTCAATCCGAGTCTTCCGTTCAGGTCGACCAAGTATCTTGACATCAAGATAGTCTAGCGCAGCCCGCGCACCGCCGTGGCCGCGGCACGCCGCCTCGACCGCGGCGCAGGCCAGCGCGGAGTCCGGTCGACCCCGCCGATTCTACCGATGCGTCCGGCCGAATTCAGTCGCTCCGGCTAGCGTCCGGCCCGCGCGTGCAGCAGCGGCAGCACCCGCGATCCGAACGCATCGAGGAACCGGTGCTGATCGGGGTCGGGATCGTGGAAGACCAGGTGGGTGAAGCCCATGTCGACATAGGACCAGATCTGCTCCGCCAGGTGCTCGGGGTCGTTCGAGACGATCCAGCGGGTGACCGTGCGCTCGGTGGGGAGGGCGTCGGCGAGCCGCTCCATCTCGACCGGGTCGCTCACGCCCGTCTTCTCCTCCGGCGACAGGGCGAGCGCGCCCCAGTACCGGGTGGCCTCGCGGGCGTGGGAGAGGTCGGGATCGAAGGAGACCTTCACCTCCATCATCAGGTCGAGGTCGGCGGCGGAACGCCCCGCGGCCGCCGCCCCCTCGGCCAGGGCCGGCAGGAGCGTGCCGGTGTAGAGCCCGGCACCCTTGCCGCTCGTGGTGATGAAGCCGTCGCCGAGCTCCCCCGCCGAGCGGGTCGCCCGGGGGCCGGACGCGGCGAGGTAGATCGGCACCGGCACCTCGGGCCGGTCGTAGACGGTCGCGCGGTCGGTGCGGTAGTACTCGCCCTCGAAGGTCACACGCTCCCGGTCCCACAGCGCCCGGATGAGTTCGACCGCCTCCCGCAGCCGGTCGAGCCGCTCGCGCCCACTCGGCCACGCTCTCCCGAGCGGGGCCTCGTTCATCGACTCCCCCGTTCCGAGCCCGAGGATCACCCGCCCGGGAGCGAGCAGCCCGAGCGTGGCGAAGGCCTGGGCGATGACGGCCGGGTGGTAGCGCAGGGTCGGGGTGAGCACGCTCGTGCCGATGTGGACGGCGGAGGTCGAGGCCGCGAGCGCGCCGAGCCACGGCAGGGCGGCCGGGGCGTGCCCGCCGTGATGGCGCCACGGCTGGAGGTGATCGCTCGTGAACACCGAGTCGAAGCCGGCCCGTTCGGCCGCGACCGCGAACTGCAACAGGTCGGCGGGCGAGAACTGCTCGGCCGAGGCCTTGTACCCGAATCTGATCCGTGTCATCGCCACTCCCTGCGTCCGGAGCCGGTGCCGGCATCCGTTCGGGCCCCGGTGGGGGCCCCGGAGGACACCCCGCCGGGTCTCGCCCGGCGCTCCCGCCAACGATAGATCACCTCGACCAGGGCGCAGCCGATCACCGCGGCCACGAGCACGAGCAGGGCCGCACCCGGAGTCGGGATCTCGAGCGCGAAGAAGTGCCGGATCGGCGAGATCAGGAGCGCCCCGGCGGCTCCGAGGGTCATCGCCGCCACGACCGCCATCCGGTAGGGGGTGAGCGGCCGGGCGAGGGCCCCCAGGAGCCACAGTCCGATGAGCACGAGGGTGAGCGTCGCCGCGGTCGAGGCCTGCGCCTCGCTCCCCCGCAGGTGGAGGGTTCCGTAGACCGCGAGCACGGCGGCGGCGGCCACGACACCGCACGGGATCGCGAGCTTGAGGACCCGTCCGAGGAAGCCCGGCCGGTACCGGCGGGTGTTCGGGGCCAGGGCGAGCAGGAAGGCGGGGGTGCCGATCGTCAGGGTGCCGACGATCGTCAGGTGCCGCGGCAGGAACGGATACGGCCAGGAGACGAGGGCCACGGTCAGGGCCAGCAGCACGGCGTAGGTGGTCTTGGCGAGGAAGAGGGCGGCGACGCGTTCCATGTTCGCGATGACCCGCCGGCCCTGCGCCACGACTCCCGGCAGCTCGGAGAAGCGGCCGTCGACGAGCACGAGCCGTGCCACGGCCTTCGTCGCGGCGGCACCGCTGCCCATCGCGATGCCGAGGTCGGCGTCCTTGAGGGCGAGGGCGTCGTTCACCCCGTCGCCGGTCATCGCCACCGTGTGCCCATCGGCCTGGAGGGCGTGCACGAACTGTCGTTTCTGCTCGGGGCTCACGCGCCCGAACACGTGGTGGTCGCGCAGCATCGCGGCGGTGCTCTCCGCGGTGAGCGTGCGGGCGTCGACCCCGCCGTCCGCCTCGAGCCCGACCGAGGTCGCGATCGCGGCGACCGTGCGCGGATTGTCCCCGGAGAGCACCTTGACCCGCACCCCCTGCCGTTCGAAGTAGCGCAGGGTCTCGGCCGCGTCCGGGCGTACCCGCTCACGCATGGCGGCCAGGGCCACGGGGCGCAGGTCCCCGCCCGGTTCCCGCACCTGGCCGGGTGCGCGGGCCAGCAGCAGCACCCGGGCCCCCGCGGCGGCCCGCTCGCGCACGTCGGCCACGACCTCACCCGCGTCCTCGAGGCCCGCGACGAGCACCTCCGGCGCCCCGAAGTACCAGGTCGTCTCGCCGTCGAAGGCACTGCTCCACTTGCGCGCGGAGGAGAACGGCACGAGCACACGCAGCGCGGCGGGGGCGACGTCTTCGAGCGCGGGCGCCATCGCGCGGGCCGTCGGATTCGCCTCCGGATCGCCCGCGATGCCCGCGAGCACCGCCCGGATCCGGCCGAGTTCCGCCGGGTCGCCCGGCCCGATCGGCACGATCGCGTCGAGGGCGATCGAGCCGTCGGTGATCGTGCCCGTCTTGTCGAGGCAGAGCACGTCGACCCGGGCGAGCACCTCGACCGCCGGCAGTTCCTGCACGAGCACCGACCGGCGCGCGAGGATGAGGGCCGCGAGCGCGAAGTTGATCGAGGTGAGCAGCACGAGTCCCTCGGGCACCATGCCCACGATGCCGGCGACCGCCTGGACCACGGCATCGCGCCACGTGCCGTCGGCGAAGCTCGCCGCGGCGCCGCCCTCGGCCCGCAGCTGGCTCCAGAACAGCAGCAACGCCATCGGCACGATGATCCAGGAGATGATCACGAGGATCCGGTTGATGCCGTCACGCAGCTCCGAGCCCACGAGCGAGAACCGCTTCGCCTCGGCCGTGATGCGCTGGGCGTAGCCGTCCGCTCCGACCTTCGTCACCCGGTAGAGGCCCGACCCGGCCACGACCGCGGCCCCCGAGTAGAGTTCCGCGCCGGCCGGCTTGGACACCGGGTCGGACTCGCCGGTGAGCATGGACTCGTCGAGCTCGAGGCCGGTCGAGTCGAGCACCCGGCCGTCGGCGGGCACCTGGTCGCCCGTGCTCAGGAGCACGAGGTCGTCGAGCACGATCTCCTCGAGCTCGACCTCGGTGCGCCGGCCGTCGCGCAGGACCCGGAGGCGGCCCCGGTCGAGGATGGCGAGCCGGTCGAGGGCGCGCTTGGCGCGCAGCTCGGTGATCGCGCCGATGAGGGTGTTGGAGATGATCACCCCGCCGAACACGGCGTCGCGCCAGGCCCCGACGACGAGCACGAGCACGAGCGCCGTGCCGAGCATCGCGTTGAACAGGGTGAACAGGTTCCCCCGCAGGATGTCCCACAGGCCGCGGGAGGCGACGTCGTGGGTGCGGTTCACCTGCCCGGCGGCCACCCGCTCGGCGACGTCGGATGCGCTCAGCCCGGAGGGCCTGCCGGTCGCACTCAGCGTGTTCACGTCGGAATTATCGCCTATTCCGACGACGCGGGCCGCAGCACGGCGATCGACTCGACGTGGTGCGTGTGCGGGAAGAGGTCGTGGCCGACGACGCGGTCGGCGCGGTAGCCCGCCGCGGCCGCGAACGCGAGGTCCCGGGCCAGGGCGGCCGGATCGCAGGCCACGTAGACGATCCGTTCGGGCCGGCGCTCGACGACGCGGGCCATGACGCGCCTGCCGGCCCCGGTCCGGGGCGGGTCGAGCACGACGACGTCCGCGCGCTCGGGGGCGTCCTTGGCGAGGACCCGGGCGACGTCCCCGCTCCGGCCGGTCAGCTGCGCCAGGCCCCGGCCGTTGCGCCGGGCGGCCTGAGCGGCACGACGATCCCCCTCGACGGCGTAGACCGCCCCGGTCGGCCCGACGGCGTGGGCGAGCGGGAGCGAGAACAGTCCGGCACCGGAGTACAGGTCGAAGACCCGCGCGCCGGTCAGGGATCCGCCCGCCGGGTGCGCGGCGGCGAGGACGGCGCCCGCGAGGCTCGCGGGGGCGGCGCGGTGGCTCTGCCAGAACCCGCCCGCCGCGACGCGGTAGGTGAGGTCGGCGGCGGCAACGCGGACGACCTCGGTGACCCACGGCCGGGGCGAGGTGCCCTCGAGGGCCGCCGGGGCGTCGTCCACGAGCAGGACGGGTTCGCCCACGCTCGGGGCCACGAGGGTGAGGACGGCGTGAGCGGGCCAGCGGCGGGTGAAGACGTCGAGGCGGGCGAGCGCCGCGACCGCGAGCGGCATGCTCTCCAGGGGCACGATGCGGTCGCTGCGGTGGGCGTGCATGCCCGCGCGGCCGTCGGCGTCGCAGGCGAGCCGGATCCGCGTGCGGGTGCCCCAGCCGTCGGATCCGGGTTCGGGATCGACCATCGTGACCGGCAGGTCGAGGCCGCCGATCCGGCGCAGGGCATCGACGATCACCTCGCTCTTCCAGCGCAGCTGCGCGGGCCGGCTCAGGTGGGCCAGTTCGACGGCGCCGACGCCGCCGGGCCCGGCCGCCCGCCACGGCACGTCCACCCGGTCGGGTGAGGGCTCGAGGATCCGGACGGCGTCCGCGCGCCAGACCTTGCCGGTGTCGGTGAGGCGGGCGCGCACGAGCTCGCCGGGGGCGCCGTGGCGCACGAAGACGACGCGGCCCTCGGCCGTCCGGGCGAGGCAGTGGCCGCCGTGGACGGGGCCCGCGATCCGTAGGGTGAGGTCCGCCGCCGGGGCCGGGGTGCCGATCGATGCTGTCATGGCTCTAGTCTCGCGGCTGCCGGGGCGCGGCCGCGCCGAGCTGCCACGGCACGGAGGCGACGACCACCCCCCGCGTGAACAGCAGCCGGGACTTGAGCCGCAGGGCGTTCTGATTGTGCAGCACCTGCGCCCACCAGTGGTCGACCACGTACTCGGGGATGTAGACGACCACGAGATCGCGCGGGGACTCCCGGCGGATGTTCCGAACGAAGTCGAGGACCGGGCGCACGATCTCGCGATAGGGCGAGTCCACGACGGTGAGCGGCAACGGCACCCCGGCGGCGTCCCAGGCGGCCCGGATCGACTCGGCGTCGCCCGGCTCGACGGCGACGGTCAGCGCCTGCAGCGTCGAGGGCCTGGTCGCGCGGGCGTAGGCGAGGGCCCGCATCGTGGGCTTGTGCACCTGGGAGACGAGCACGACGGCGTGCACCCGGGAGGGCAGGGCGCGTTCCGCGTCGTAGTCGGTCACCGTCAGGTCCTCGCGCACGTCGGCGTAGTGACGGCTGATCCGGGTCATGAGCGCGAACAGGACGCCCATGAGCACGAGGGTGATCCAGGCCCCGTGCGTGGCCTTCGTGATGAGGACGACGACGAGCACGATCCCCGTCAGGGCGAAGCCGAAGGCGTTGAGGGCGCGGGAGGTGCGTACGCGGCGCCGCTCGCCCGGGTCGACCGAGGTGCGCAGCACCCCGCCCCAGTGCTTGACCATGCCGAGCTGGCACAGCGTGAAGGAGACGAACACGCCGACGATGTAGAGCTGGATGAGGCGGGTGACCTGCGCGTCGAAGATCCAGATGAGGGCCGCCGCGGCGAGGCTGAGCACGACGATCCCGTTGGAGTATGCGAGCCGGTCCCCCCGGGTGTGCAGCTGCCGGGGCAGATAGCCCTCCCGCGCGAGGATCGACCCGAGGATCGGGAACCCGTTGTAGGCGGTGTTCGCCGCGAGCAGCAGGATGATGCCGGTCGAGATCGTCAACAGGTAGAACATCGGCTGGAAGCCGGCGAAGACCGTGCTCGCGAGCTGGCCGATCACGGGGTTCTGGACGTAGTCGGCTCCGACGCCCACGCCGTCGCGCAGCAGTTGGGACGCCGGATCCTCGACGAAGCGCACCCCGGTCGCGCCGGCGAGCAGCAGCACCGTGAGCAGCATGGCCGAGCCGAGGCCGCCGAGCAGGAGGAGCGTGGTGCCGGCGTTGCGGGACTTGGGCTTGCGGAAGTTCGGCACGCCGTTGGCGATCGCCTCGACCCCCGTGAGCGCCGCCGACCCGGAGGAGAACGCGCGCAGGATGAGCAGTCCCCCGGCCAGGCCCATGAGGCCCTGGTCGAAGCCCGGTTCGCTCACGAGCGCCAGGTCCGCCGACGGGGCCCGGCCCAGGCTCCCGGCCAGCCACTGGACGGCGCCCGCGACCGCGAGCACGCCCATCGAGAGCATGAACACGTAGACGGGGATCGCGGTCTTCGCCCCGGATTCGCGCACCCCACGCAGGTTGAGCAGGGCGAGCAGGAGCACGATGCCGATCGCGATCCCCGTCTCGTGGCCGCCGGCCGCCGGGAGCACCGTGGCCAGGTACTGGGTGCCCGAGGAGATCGAGACGGCGACGGTGAGCACGTAGTCGACCAGGAGTGCGCTGGCCACCGTGAGCCCCGCACCCTTGCCGAGGTTGGTCGCGGTCACCTCGTACGCGCCGCCGCCCGAGGGATACGCCCGCACCGTCTGCCGGTAGGAGGTGACGACGGTGAGCATGACCACGACGACCGCGATCCCCACCCACGGGGAGACGGCGTACGCGGTGAGCCCCGCCAGGGAGAGGGTGAGCAGGATCTCGTCGGGCGCGTACGCGACCGAGGAGAGCGCATCGGAGGCGAACACGGGCAGCGCGAGACGCTTGGGCAGGAGCGTGTGTCCCAAGCGGTCGGACCGCATCGGGCGGCCCACGAGCAGACGCTTCGCGGCGTCACCAATATTCGGCACGGCCACTGATCGTACGCTCCCCGGGGGCGGTGTAGCGTCGGTCCCGTGCATTTCGTGATCATGGGCGCCGGCCGGGTGGGAACGACCCTCGCGCGCTCGCTCGAGACCCACGGTCATTCGGTCGCGATCATCGATCAGAATCCGGATTCGTTCCGCCGGCTGCCCGACGAGTTCGAGGGCCAGCGGGTCGTCGGCCTGGGCTTCGACCGGGACGCGCTCGCCCGCGCGGGGATCGAGGACGCGCACGCGTTCGCGGCCGTCTCCTCGGGCGACAACTCGAACATCCTCGCCGCCCGGGTCGTGCGCGAGGTCTTCGGCGTCGAGCACGTCGTGGCCCGAATCTACGATCCGAAGCGGGCGGAGATCTACGAGCGCCTCGGCATCACGACCGTGGCCACCGTCCGCTGGACCGCCGATCAGGTGCTGCGCCGGCTCATCCCCGCGGGGGCGCACTCGCTGTTCCGGGACGCCTCCGGTGCGGTCTCGCTCGTGCAGGCGGACAGCCACCCGGGCTGGATCGGATGGTCGATCACCCACATCGAGGCCGCGATCGGCGCGCGCGTGGCCTACCTCGCCCGGCTCGGGGTGGGGTACGTTCCGGCGGCGCACGACCTGCTCCAGGAGGGCGACCTCGTGCACCTGCTGGTGGGGACCGACGGAATCGACGAGGTGCAGCGCCGGCTCGCGGTGGCCCCCGCCGAGGAGGAGGACTGATGCGTGTCGTCATCGCCGGGGCCGGATCGGTCGGCCGGTCCATCGCCCGCGAACTCCTCGGCCACGGGCACGAGGTGCTGCTCATGGACCATCAGCCGGCGGCGATGCGCGTGTCCACGGTGGCCGAGGCGGACTGGCTGCTGGGGGACGCCTGCGAGATCGCGACCCTGGAACGCGCAGAGCTCGAACGGACCGACGTCGTGGTAGCGGCGACCGGCGACGACAAGGTCAATCTCGTCGTCTCGCTGCTCGCGAAGACCGAGTACACGGTCTCGCGCGTCGTGGCCCGGGTGAACAACCCGAAGAACGAGTGGATGTTCGACGACGCGTGGGGGGTCGACGTCGCCGTCTCCACGCCGCGGATCATGACGGCGCTCGTGGAGGAGGCCGTCTCGGTCGGGGACCTCGTGAAGATCTTCACGTTCCACGCCTCGCAGGCGAACATGTTCGAGATCACGCTCCCGGCCGATTCACCGGCCGTGGGAACCCGCGTCGCCGACCTGCGCTGGCCCGGCCACACCGTGCTCGCCGCGATCATCCGCGACGCGGACCCACTCCCGCCGACCGGCGACGACACCCTCGAGGTGGGTGATCAGCTGCTGCTCATCAGCTCGGCTCCGGATCAGCGTCTTCCCGAGATCGCCCGGCTGCTGGTTCCCGAACGATCGGACTGACCATGATCCAGGTGATCCACAGCACGAGCACCCACATCGGGGCGCCCATGACGAGCCGGGCGGTGCCCAGCCAGCCGACCTCGTCGTTGAAGTAGAGCGGAACCTGCACGGCCAGGCGGGCGAGGAACGCGCCGCACCACAGCCACGTCGCCTGCCGGAACCGGCGCATGGCGGCCGCCGGATCGGAGCTGTCGCGCCAGCGCAGGTCGTGCCCGGTGAGCCCGGCGGCGAACACGGCCACGGCCGGGAATCGCGCGAGCACGGACACGAGCATCGCGGTCGCGAAGCCCGCGTTCACCCACAGCCCCCACGCGAAGAAGTCGGCCGCCTCCCCGCTCCGCCACGCCCAGACCGCCCCGATGACGACGCCGGCGAGTCCGCCGACGGCCTGGGTGATCGGCGTGCGCACGACGAGCCGGGCGATCGTGGCGACGACCGCGCACCCGACCGCGAGGGCCACGGACAGCGTGATGTCGCGGGTGATGACGAAGACCACGAGGAAGACGAGCCCGGGCAGGACGGACTCGATCAGGCCGCGCACGCCGCCCATCGCGGCGGCGACGTCGAAGGAGTCGGAGGTCAGCTGGCGCAGGCCGCGATCGTCGGCGGGGGCCGGGCCGGTGCCGGTGGGCGGTGAATCGGTCATCGGGCGGGTTCCTTCGCGGGCAGGCGCGCGGGTGGCAGCAGCCGATACGCGGGGTTGAACAGATGCATCCGGGCGCTGCCCGGCAGGTGCGCCCCGATCCGGCCGTGGACGGCCAGCCGGCGGCCGGGGACGATACCGGCGATCTCGCGCCGCCCGAGGAAGATGAGGTCGGCGCTGCCGGAGCCGTCGTAGAGCTCGGCCGAGACCGTGGGCGGGGCGCCGGGGGGCGAATAGGTGAGGGAGCGGACCGTGCCGAGCAGGTCGACGACCGTGCCGGGCACCGCATCACCGATGAGCTGGGTTCCCTCGGCCCGGGCGGCGGCGCGCTCCTCCCCCGCGTCCAGCTCGGCCTCCGAGGCGAGCGCCCGGCGCCACAGCGACCGCACGCCCATTCAGCCGACCTCGGTGATCTCGGGTCCCCGGCCCTGCCCCAGGTCGAGCACCGGACGCGTCGGTTCGGGCGCGACCTCCTCGCCCGGCTTCCCGGGCAGGTGCAGGGGCAGCAGGTCGCGCGGCGCCCGGGGCGCCGTTCCACGCACGACGACGACGTCCGCGAACACCTCCTCGAGGGCGGCACCCGCCTCCGGGTCGACCGCGGCCGGCCCCGTGAGCACGCCGCGCAGGAACCAGCGGGAGCCGTCGAAGCCGAGGAAGCGCGCGGGCCGGTGCCCGCTGCGCCCGTCCTTGGTCCGCACCGGCAGCCGGGCGAGGAGTTCCTCGCCGAAGCCGCCCTCGCGGGCCTCGACCGTGCCGCCCTGCTTCGTGATCGACTCGACGATCTCCGGGCGGAGCGTCTCCCACAGGCCCTCGCTGCGCGGGGCGGCGAAGGCCTGCAGCTGCAGCGCGGACCCGCCGAGGGCGATGTTGACCGAGACGATGCGGCGGCTCTTGGGCTCGAGCTCCATGCGCACCTGCATCCCCTGCCGGGCGGGGATGCGCAGGCCCCCGACGTCCACGCGGGTGCCCAGCTCGGGCTGTTCGTCGAGATCCCACGGACCCCGTGCCGCTGCGCCGTCCGCGCCGTCGGGATCGCCCGGACCCGTCGGCTCCCCCGTGTTCACTGTGTCCACTGGGTCCACAGGGTCCACTGGGTCGCCTGTGTTCGCTGTGTTCACCGGTCCCGGGGCCCGCGTACCGGCGGAGGTCTCCTCCGCCGGCTCGGCGGCCTCCTGCGGCGGGGCCGCGGCCCGGGAATTCTTGCGACGGAAGAAGCTCACGATGCGGTTCCCTTCAGCCAGCCGCCGGTGGACCCGAAGCCGCCGGCTCCGCGATCGCTGCCCGGGAGCCGGGATACTTCGATGAGGTCGGCGACGGCCACCTTCTGGATGACCACCTGCGCGATGCGGTCGCCCCGGCTGATGGTGTGCGCGCGGGAGTCGGTGTTGAGCAGCGCCACGGAGATCTCCCCGCGGTAGCCCGCATCGACCGTTCCGGGGGCGTTGACGATCGTGATCCCCGCACGCGCCGCCAGACCGGAACGGGGGTGGAGGAAGGCCGCGTAACCCAGGGGCAACGCGATCGCCAGCCCCGTGGGCACGAGGGCGCGCTCCCCCGGTCCCAGGTCCACGTCGACGCGGGCTCGGATGTCGAGGCCGGCATCGCCCGGGTGCGCGTAGGACGGCGCGGGCAGGTCCGGGTCGAGGCGCTGCCAGAGCACCTCGGCCACGTCGGCCTCGCCGTGGTGCAGGCCACGGCTCTCGGAATAGGTCACAGGTCGATCCTAGGCCGACTTCTGGCAGGCTGAGCACATGAGCAGCCCGCAGGACACCGGCCGGACCACCCTGATCCACTCCGAACGACTCACCCCGTCCTGGCTGTGGTGGCTGTTCGTGCCCGGCGCTGCCGGCACGATGGCGATCGTGCTGCTGCCGATCAGCACTCGGGCCGCGATCGCCGGGGCCGTGTGCGTGGCGGTCCTCGCCGGCGCCTGGCTCTGGTCGTTCGCCACCCGGGTCGAGGTGGACGAGCGGATGCTCCGCGCCGGACGGGCGCGGATCGAGCGGCGGTTCGTCGGGGCGGTCACCGTGCTCGAGCCCGCCGAGCTGCGGGCCCTCATGGGGCCCATGTCCGACGCCCGTACCCACGTGCTGCATCGCCCATGGATCCGGCTCGCGGTGCAGGTCGAGATCATCGACCCCGAGGACCCGTGCCCCTCGTGGCTCATCTCCTCCCGCGACGCGTACGCCCTGGCGCGCGCGCTGTCGCCGGCGGCGCCCGGTCGCTGACGCGGCCGGCACGCCTGCCGCCGTCGGTACGACCGGTACGAGCCGGTCCGCCGGTTCCGGCCGGCGCGTCTCCCCCCGCGCCGGACGAGCGAACCGATCAGGCGGCGCACTCCGAGCACACCGGCCGGCCGTTCTCGGTGTAGGCCAGCTGCGAGCGGTGGTGCACGAGGAAGCACTTCGAGCACGTGAACTCGTCGGCCTGCCGCGGGATCACCCGCACGGACAGTTCCTCGCCGGACAGGTCGGCGCCGGGCAGCTCGAAGCCCTCGGCGGCCTCGGTCTCGTCCTCGTCGACCACGCCGGACTGCTGGTCGGAACGGCGGGCCTTGAGCTCTTCGAGCGAATCCTCGCTCAGGTCTTCCTCGGTCTTGCGTGGGGCATCGTAGTCAGTGGCCATCGGGGCAAGCGCTCCAAATCTGTTCGTGCTGGGCCCGGGCGGGCAGTGGGGTCCGGGGCCGTGCTGGGGAGTGTGGTGGACGTGGGGTGGACGTGTGGTGGACCACGAGTGATCCACGGTGGTGGGGCGGTTCGATTGCTCGGGTCGCGGGGACGGGGCCCGACAGTACAACGCTGCCGTGCACCAGGTGTTCCCACGCGGCGATGGGATTGTGCATCATCCGACCGTTTTTTACCATCCCCGCGCCGGGTGTCTGTGACGGGAATCGCATTCGATCCCGGCATCGCCTGCGCCGCGGGTGGAAAAGTGCGACGCCACACCGGTCGCCTCCTGGCATGTGGATGCCGAGGGTGGCAGGCTCGTGCCGATGCCGGCGAGACCGGGGAGGGTTGGCACTGATGATCGAACTTGAGCTGGTCGGAATCCACAACGACGGCGAGACCGTGGTCCTCATCGACGCCACGGGCAGCCGATACCGACTGGTCATCGACGACGCCCTGCGGGCCGCGGTCCGGCGGGACCGGCCCCAGCTCGAGCAGCTGCGGTCGGTGCACATGCGTCCGCGGGAGATCCAGGTGCTCATCCGGGCCGGCGCGACCGCGGCCGAGGTCGCGGACCAGGGCGGACTGCCGATCGAGCAGGTGCGCAGGTACGAGGGGCCCGTGCTCGCCGAACGCGCCCACGTCGCGAACCGCTCCCAGGCGCTGCTCGTCGGCCGTGAGACGGGCGCCCCGACCCTCGGCGACCTCGTGGTCGACCGGCTCGCCGCCCGCGGCATCGCCCAGGTCGAGTGGGACGCCCGCCGCCGCGACAGCGACCCGTGGGAGGTCGTGGCCAGCTACGAGGACGGCGACGTGACCCAGCAGGCCGCGTGGCAGGTCGACCTCGCCGCCCAGTCCTTCCGCGCGCTTGACGAGGCCGCCCGGCTCCTCTCGGAGATCGACCTCGCGGCGGCGCCGCGCCGCCACCTGAGCGCGGTGCCCGCGGCCCGGGTCTACGACGTCGAGCACGACGGCGACATCCAGCCCGTGCTGCGCACGATCGACGACGACCTCAACCACGGCCACCCGCAGGAGCTCGAGTCCGGGGCGCGGCCGGAGCCCGCGGCCGACACCGAGGCGATCCTGGCCGAGCTCGCCGCGGCGCGCGGGGTGCGCCAGCAGCTGAGCGCGCCCGATCACGAGGAGCCGACGCTCTGGGACGACGTCTCCCGGCCCGGCCGGGAGACCACCGGTTCCGCCTCGACCTCCTCGGCGGACGGGCCGCCCGGGACGGAGGCGGCACCGGCCGAAGGCACTGATGGCGCCAGGGGGACCGGCGGCGGGCCGGACCGGACGGACGGCCCGGGTGAGGTCGTCGCGCTGCCGCGCCCCGAATCCGAGCCGGTACCCGACCCCGAGCCGGCACCGGCCAAGCGACGCAGCCGCAGCCGGCGCACGTCCGTGCCGAGCTGGGACGAGATCGTGTTCGGGGCGAAGAACGACTGAGCCGTGGCCAAACTGTATTTCCGCTACGGGGCGATGAACTCGGGCAAGTCGACCGCGCTCCTGCAGGCGGCGTTCAACTATGAGGAACGCGGGCAGCGGGTGCTGCTCGCCAAGCCGGCCACCGACACGAAGGGGTCGGGGGCGATCGTCTCCCGGCTCGGCGTCACCCGCGAGACCGACCTCCAGATCGGAGCCGGCGAGTCGCTTGCGGAGGCGTTCGAGGCGGCCCGCGGTGCGACGCCCGTCGCCTGCCTGCTCGTGGACGAGGCCCAGTTCCTCACCGCCGCGCAGGTCGACGACCTCTTCCGGATCTCGGTGCAGCAGGACGTGCCGGTCATGGCCTACGGGCTCCGCACGGACTTCCGCACGAGCAGCTTCCCGGGATCGGCTCGGCTCCTCGAGCTCGCCCACAGCCTCGAGGAGCTCAAGACGATCTGCCGGTGCGGCAAGAAGGCGATCCTCAACGGCCGCAAGGCGGGCGAACGGTTCGTGTTCGAGGGCGACCAGGTGGCCATCGACGGTCGCGAGACCACCTACGAGTCGCTGTGCGGGCGCTGCTACCTCACCGAGTCCGCGGGCCGGTTCGGCTGAGCCTCACGCGAGGGTGAGGCCGACCGGGATCCCCCGCTCCTGCTCGCCGATCGACCCGTGCATGCCCACGAGCGACCGGCTCGCCTCGGACTGACTGCGCGAGTCCACGAGGCAGACGTCCCCGTGCGCGGCCGCGATGACGTCGCCCAGCGCCGGTTCGTGCCGCGGGTCGACCTCACCGAACCAGCCCGCCGCGATCGCCTCGGCGCGCGTGAGAACGGTGGCCCGGTCGCCGAGCTCGCCGCGCCATCGGGAGGCGACCCCCGCAGCGTCGGCGGCATAGGCGTGCACGAACCGGGGCTCCCCGGCGACGAGCTCGACCCCCTGCCAGAGGGCGGCCCGGGCGGAGATGTCGATCCGCGCCGGCCCGCCGAAGACCTCGGAGGACCCGAGCGGGATGTCGACCATGCCGTGATCTGCGGTGACCACGAGGGCGGTGCCCGCCGGCAGGGAGGCGGCCAGCCGCGCGAGCTCGGCGTCGACCCGTCCCAGTTCGGCCGACCATTCACGTCCGCCCCATCCGAGCGAGTGCCCGATGGCATCGATCTCGGACCAGTACAGGTACACGAGGGAGACGTCCGGCTCCCGGAGCACCTCGAGGGTCCGGTCGACCCGGTCCGCGAGGGTCTCGGCCGCCTCGTACTCCGCGCCCCGCAACGCGGCCGTCGTGAGCGGGGAGCCCTCGAACTTCCACGGCCCCACGCTCACGCTCACGGCACCGTCGGCGTCGAGACGTTCGAACACGGTCGGCACCCGCTGCCACCGGCGCGGATCCGGCCCGCCCGCCCACGAGACGAGGTTCATACCCCGGCCCGTGGCCGGATTGCGCACGGAATAGCCGAGCATCCCGGTGCGGCCCGGCAGCGCGCCGGTGCCCAGATAGGCGAGGTTCGCCGCGGTCGTGCTCGGGATCGCGGACTCGGCGCGCACGAGCCGGTCCATCCCGCCGCTGAGGAACGGGGCGGCGTCGGCGCGCGCGTGCAGGTTCGCCCAGCCGAGGCCGTCGACGAGCACGACGCAGTAGGCGCGCGCGGCGGGCAGGCCGAGACGTCCGGCCGCGGCCACGCCGTCCGGCAGCAGCCCCGTGGCGGCGCCGGCCGCGCCCAGCAGGACGTCGCCGAGGGCCGGACGGCTCACGCGTGCTTGACGGTCGCGGCGGAGAGCGCCCGGGCGAACTCGGCGGCGGCGGTCATCGCCCGGTCCCCCTCGGCGGCCGCGGAGACCCGCACGACGAGGTCGTCCGGCACCGACGTGCCGGTGTAACCGTGATCGGCGTCGCAGTCGGGGTCGGCGCACGTGGCCGGCTCGAGGTCGATCCGCTCGATCGCCCCCCACGCGATCGCGAGCGTCAGCTCGGTCGGGCTCTGCCCGGAGATGTAGTTCGCGGGGTCGGCGATGCCGTGGGTGAGGCCGACCGAGCGGATCTCGCGCAGCGCCACGGCCTCGGTGGAGGCCGCCGCCATCGACTCCTCGTCGGGGTGCTCGGGCGGCAGGTCGTCCACGTGGGCGACGATGAGTCGGGTGGGGCTGAGCACGAGCACCGTGACGTGCCGGCGGACCTCGGTCCGGTCGAAGATGGTCTCGACGTGGACGAGATGACTGACGACCGGCTCCACATCGAGGGCGACCCCGAGGATGTCGGCGACGACATCGGGATAGTAGCCGGCACGTTGGATGTCGGATCGCAGGGATTCCAGCTGGTTCGAGCGCGAAGATGCCACGGGTCCAGTCTGCCCTATCCGGGCAGCACCCGGCGGGCGGTATCGCCCCGGCCGGGAAGGGTGAGGTCGACGGTGGCCGAGAGGATGACCGCCTCCCGCTCCGTCACGAGCACCGGGTTGAACTCGACCCGGGCGATCTCGGCGAGCTCCTCCTTGAGCACGCTCGTGCGTGCGATGACGTCGGCCAACGCCGGCACCGCGAGCGCGGGCAGGTCACGGTGCCCGAGCAGCCGGGGCGCCGCGCGCACGGAGGTGATGAGGGAGGAGACGTCCGCTTCGGTCAACGGCGGCACCCGGTAGGACACGTCGCCGAGGAGCTCGACCGCGTCGCCGGCCAGCCCGAAGGAGAGGATCGGCCCGTAGAGGGGATCCTCCTCGGCGCGCAGCACGCACGCGGCCCCGGCCTCGGCCATCGCCTGCACCTCGAAGGCCACCTCCCGCTCGCCGCGGCCGAGCCGGCGCAGCCGGGAGGCCATCACGGCGAACGCGTGGCGGACCTCCCCCGCGGAGGCGAGATCGAGCCGCACCCCGCCGAGGTCGGTGCGGTGCCGCAGCGCCTCGTCCGCCACCTTGAGTGCCACGGGCCAGCCCACCGCCTCGGCCGCCTCGACGGCCTCCTCCTCGGTGCGCGCCACGCGGCTGGCCAGCACGGGCAGCCCGTAGGCCGCGAGCAGCTCCGCGGTCCGCTCCGCGTCGAGACGGCGCAGCTCGCCCGGGGGAAGTCCGCTCACCCCGGCCCGGACGAGCCCGAGCGCGCGCCGCCGATCGACGCCGGGCGGGTCGACGCGGGGACTCGGGGCGGCCTCGCGCCGTTCGGCGTAGGCCAGGCCCGCTCGCAGCGCCGCCACGGCATCGTCGCCCGTGGCGAATCCCGGCACCGACGTGTCGCCGTGCCGCAGCAGCGGATCGAGCCCGCTCAGGCCGTGCACCCGGGCGAGCACGAGCCGGCCGGTCCGGTCGGCGAACTCGGCGATGGCGGGCGCGATCCGCTCGGCGTCGTCGTCGAGGAACGGGCCGTAGCCCACGAGCGCGCAGTCCCAGTCGTCGCGGCCGGCCAGCCCGGCGAGCACGCGCCGGTAGTCGTCGGCGGCGGCGACGGGATTGAGGGTCGCCACCCCGGGCACCGGGCGGGCCCCGATCGAGCCGAGCAGCTCGGCCAGGATCGCGGTCTGGGTGCCGGAGTTGGTCACGACCGCGACCCGCGGGCCGCGCGGCAGCGGCTGGGTGGAGAACATCATCGCCCAGTCGAGCTGCTGGTCGACCGAGTCGGCCAGCAGCACCCCGGCCTGATTCATCAGCTCCTCGAGCGCTCGGCGCGGGGTCCGGGTCGTGCGCACCGGGTGGCCGGGCGGGCGCACCTGCCCGGAGCGGCCCGCGACCCGCACGATGACCGGCCGGTCCTGGGCGAGCCGACGGGCGACCCGGGAGAACTTGCGCGGATTGCCCATGGACTCGAGGTGGACGCAGGCGACCGCGGTGCGGGGGTCCGCGGTCCAGAACTGCATCGTGTCGTTGCCCGAGACGTCCGCGCGGTGACCGGCCGAGAGCACGGTCGAGAGGGTGAGCCGGCGCCGGCCCGCGCCGTCGAGCAGGGAGCGGGTGGCGTGCGCGCTCTGGCAGAACAGGCCGATGCCCGAGGCGCCCGGAGCGCCCGGGCGAGCGACGTCGTCCATGATCCCGGGATAGAGCAGCGCGGGCAGGGCGCCGGACTCGCCCCGGGCGAGTACGCCGACGGACCGTGGCCCGACGAGCCGGATGCCCGACCGTCGCAGCAGCCGCAGGAGGTCCGTCTGCGGGGTGCCCTCGCCCCCGGCCGTGGCGAAGCCGCCGGTGAGCACGAGCAGCGCGCCGGTGTCGAGCCGGGCCAGGTGCGGCACGATCCGCAGCACCTCCGGTGCGGGCGCGCCGACGACCGCGAGGTCGAAGGGACCGGCGAGCGCGGCGAGGTCGGCCTCGGTGGCCGTGTGGACCAGGCGACCCGTGAAGCCGCCGGGGCGGGCCGCCGCCCCGGCGACGTGCTCCCACACGCGGCCGGCGAGCGCAGCCCCCTCCTGCCCGGAGCCGTGGACGAGGACGCTCGTGGCCGCGAGGATCCGCCGCATGCTCAGCGATTCGGCGCGGCGTTCGCGCTCGGCGAGCACCTCCATCGACCGGTCGGTCGAGTGGATCGTGAAGGAGACCGTGACGATCCCGTCGTCGAACCGTTTGCGCACGTCGTAGCCCGCATCGGAGAACACGCGGATCATCCGGGTGTTCGCGGGCAGGACGTCGGCGACGAAGCGGCCGATGCCGCGCTCCCGGCCGGCGGCGGCGAGGTGTTCGAGCAGCACGGAGCCGACCCCGCGGCCCTGGGCCCGGTCGGAGACGTTGAAGGCGACCTCGGCGTCGTCGGTGTCGTCGATGCGGTCGTAGCGGCCCACGGCCAGGATCTCGTCGCCGGCCACGAGCACGAGGGCGACCCGGTCCCGGTGGTCGACGCGGGTGAACCGGGCCAGGTCCCGCTGCGTCAGGCGTGCGAGCGGCGCGAAGAATCGCAGGTAGACCGATTCCGGGGACTGGGCGAGGTGGAAGCGCTGCAGCGCGTCGGCATCGGTGGGTCGGATCGGCCGGATCCGCATCGTGGAGCCGTCGCGCAGCACGACGTCCGCCTCCCAGTGGCCGGGGTACTCGGGGGGCCCGGGATCATCCGAGGCTGCCGGTGCCGGAACGGTGGGGCTCATACCCTCGATGGTACTGAGCGCCCCGCCGGGCCGGGACGGTGGCGCGCACCGCGGGGCGGATCAGGGAGAATGGGGCCATGGCACCACGCTCGACGAGTCCCACTCCACCGACCGGCGACGGTCCGGCGACCGCGGAGCGGATCCTCGACACCGACGTGTCCACCGAGATGCAGGACTCGTTCCTCGAGTACGCGTACTCGGTCATCTACTCGCGCGCGCTGCCGGACGCCCGCGACGGCCTCAAGCCCGTGCAGCGGCGCATCCTCTACCAGATGGCCGAGATGGGGCTGCGGCCCGAGAAGGGGCACGTCAAGTCCTCCCGCGTCGTCGGTGAGGTCATGGGCAAGCTCCACCCGCACGGGGACACGGCGATCTACGACGCGCTCGTGCGGATGGCGCAGGACTTCTCGCTGCGGCTCCCGCTCGTCGACGGTCACGGCAACTTCGGCTCCCTCGACGACGGCCCCGCCGCCCCGCGGTACACGGAGGCCCGGCTCGCCCCGGCCGCGATCGTCATGACCGCGGACCTCGACTGCGACGTCGTCGACTTCGTTCCCAACTACGACAACCAGCTGACGCAGCCGGAGGTGCTGCCCTCGGCGCTGCCGAACCTGCTCGTCAACGGCGCCTCCGGGATCGCGGTCGGGATGGCCACGAACATGGCCCCGCACAACCTCGTCGAGGTGATCGCGGCGGCCCGCCACCTCATCGCCCATCCCGACGCGACCCTGGAGGACCTCATCCGGTTCGTGCCGGGCCCGGACCTGCCCGGGGGCGGCCGGATCGTCGGCCTCGAGGGCATCCGGGACGCCTACGCCACGGGTCGGGGCAGCTTCCGCACCCGGGCCACCACCCGGATCGAGAACGTCACGGCCCGCCGCAAGGCGATCATCGTGACCGAGCTGCCCTATCTCATCGGCCCGGAGCGGGTGATCGAGAAGCTCAAGTCGGCGGTGCAGGCGAAGAAGGTCGTGGGCGTGTCCGGGGTGAACGACCTGACGGACCGCAAGCACGGGCTGCGCCTCGAGATCGAGATCAAGACCGGGTTCAATCCCGAGGCCGTGCTCGAGAACCTCTACCGGCACACCCCGCTCGAGGACTCCTTCGGGATGAACAACGTCGCGCTCGTGGACGGCCGGCCGCGCACCCTGGGCCTGCGGGACCTGCTGCAGGTGTACGTGGATCACCGGATCGACGTCGTGGAGCGGCGCACCCGGTACCTGCTCGCGCGCAGGCAGGAGCGCCTCCACCTGATCGAGGGGCTGCTCGTCGCGATCGCCGACATCGACGAGGTCATCTCCGTCATCCGCTCGAGCGACGACGCCGCCGCCGCCCGGGACCGGCTCATGCTCGTGTTCGACCTGTCGGAGCCGCAGGCGGACTACATCCTCGCCCTGCGGCTGCGGCGGCTGACGAAGTTCTCCCGGATCGAGCTGGAGACCGAGCGGGACGAGCTGACCGCGGAGATCGCCCGCCTCGAGGCGATCCTCGCCGACGACGCGGTGCTTCGGGACGTGGTCTCGAGCGAGCTGGCCCGGGTCGCGGCGGAGCACGGCACGCAGCGCCGCACCGTGCTGCTCGAGTCGGCCGCCGCCCGGCCCGCGGCCTCCGCCGCCGCGCCCCTGGAGATCCCGGACGCCCCCTGCTGGGTGCTGCTGTCGAGCACCGGGCTGCTCGCCCGCACCTCGGATGCGGACCGGCCCGCCCGGGCGGGCCGGCGCAGCGCCCACGACGCCCTCGGCTCGCTCGTGCCCGCGACCGCGCGCGGCCAGATCGGCGCGGTCACCTCGGCCGGCCGGCTCGTCAAGGTCTCCGTGCTGGAGATCCCCGCCCTGCCGCCCACCGACGGCCCACCCGGCCTCTCGGGCGGCCTCGCGATCGACGAGCTCGTCCCCCTCGCCGGGGGTGAGCGGGTCGTCGGGCTCGCCGAACTCACCGGACCGAGCGAACCCACCGGACCCGGCGGACCCGGCGGACCCGGCGAACTCAGCGAGCCGGCGACCGGCCCCGGGGTGCTCACGGTGGCCACGGCCGCCGGCGTGGTCAAGCGGGTCGTCGCCGACTGGCCCGCCCGCGCGGAGGACTGGGAGGTCATCGGCCTCAAGGACGGCGACGAGGTGGTCGGGGTCGGCGTGGCCCGCGACGACGACCGGCTCGTGTTCGTGACCTCCGATGCCCAACTGCTCCACTTCGCCGCCGGGGACGTGCGCCCGCAGGGCCGCCAGGCGGGTGGGATGGCCGGAATCCGGCTGCGCCCGGACGTCCGGGTGCTGTTCTTCGGCGTCGTGCCCGCGCACGACCGGGCCGAGGTCGTCACCGTCGCCGGCTCGGCCGGTGCGCTGCCGGGCACGGTGACCGGGAGCGCGAAGGTCACCCCGTTCGAGCTCTACCCCGGCAAGGGCCGCGGCACCGCCGGGGTGCGGGCACACCGGTTCCTGCGGGGCGAGGACGAGCTCTACGCGGCGGCGGTCGTGCCCGCGCCCGCTCGCGCCGTGGCCGCCGCCGGTCAGCCGGTCGAGCTGCCCGAACCCGATGAGCGCCGCGACGGCTCCGGCGCCCCGCTCGAGGTGCCGATCGCCGGCATCGGCTGAGCCCGGGGCTCGTCCGGGGCGTCCCCGGGCCTGCCCGCGCCGCTCAGAACTCGATGCTGTACATGGTCGAGGAGTGGATGGCCTGGAAGTCGAGGGCGGCGAAGAGGCCGTAGTTGGGATCGGGCTGGGCCGTGTCGAGGCCGACCGAGGCGAAGTCGATGCCCGCCGCGGCGTAGGCGCGCATCGCGCGCACGACCAGCGCCGTCGCGATCTGCCGGTTGCGCCAGTCGGGGCGCACCCCGAGCATGTCGATGTACCCCTCGGACCAGCCCTGGCAGATCCAGTCCTGTTCGTACCGGCCCGAGAGCAGGTATCCGACGACCTGGGCCCGGTCGCTCGTGCGGTCGAGCACGAGGAAGCTCCACTCGGGCGCGAAGAAGGCGCGTTCGGCGTGCCACCGTTCGGCGCTCATCGGCTCCGAGGCCCAGTGCGCGGAGAAGGATTCGTTGTGCGCCTGGCGCACCTGCTCGTCGAGGTCGGCCGTCCACGGCACGGTCTCGAGGTTGCGGGCGAGGTCGATCTGCGGCAACGGCGCCGCGAGGTCGCGCTGCAGGTCGAAGTACCAGCGACGCGCCTCGAAGCCGCGCTCGAGCAGCATCGGGGCGGCGTCCGGGGTCGTCTCCTCGACGTTCGCGACGATCCGCGCCCGCACGGGGCGGTCCACCCCGGCCAGCAGCTGCCGGGCGCGGCCCAGTTCCCACTCGAGCAGCGCCGTGCCGACCCCGCTGCGGCGATACTGGGGATGGACCCCGCCGTCGAGGAAGACCCGGGCGGACTGCTCGTCGTCCGGGGCGTACCGAACGAGGCCGAACGCCCGCATCTGCCCGGCATGGTCGTAGCCGCCGAGCACGTTGAGGGCGGAGTCCGGGCCCTGCTCGCCGACGCGGTCGCTCGTCTCCTCGAGCGAGGAGCGATAGGGCAGCCGGTCCCAGTCCTCGAGCGCCTCGACGAGGGCGTGCAGCGCCGCGGCGTCGTCGGGTCCGATCCCCCGCCAGGTCAACCCCCACTGGGAGCCGGGAACCGCGAGCTCGGCGGGCGCCTGGGCGCGCACGCTGAGCGGAGCGAGCGGTTCAGCTGGGGTCATGGCTTCCTTGTGGGTCGACGCGGGCGATCCGGGCTGCCGGTCGCTCGGGCGGCGGTCGTTCCTGGCAGCGTACGCATGGTCCGCGGCGGGAGCAAAACCGGTCCGGGCCGGTCGGGCCGGTCGGACCGGCCCGCTTCAGGCATCGATCCGCTGCCGGTCGAGGGCGGCGGCGCCGGCGATGAGGAAGTCCTTGCGGGGCGCCACGTCGTTGCCCATGAGCAGCTCGAACACGCGCTCCGCCTCGCGCAGTGCCGCCTCGTCGGCCATGGTGATCTTGCGCAGGGTCCGGTGCTGGGGATCCATCGTGGTCTCGGCGAGCTGCTCGGCGTCCATCTCCCCCAGCCCCTTATAGCGCTGGATGGGCTCCTTGTAGCGACGGCCGGACCGTTCGAGCCTCGTCAGGTGCCGGTGCAGCTCCGCCTCCGAGTAGGTGTAGACGACCTCGGCCTTCGACCGGCCGTGGGCGATCGTCTCGATCCGGTGCAGCGGCGGCACGGCGGCGAAGACCCGCCCCGCCTCGACCAGGGGACGCATGTACCGGAAGAACAGGGTGAGCAGGAGGGTGCGGATGTGCGCGCCGTCGACGTCGGCGTCGGTCATGAGCACGACCTTGCCGTAGCGCACCGCGTCGAGGTCGAAGGTGCGCCCCGATCCGGCCCCGAGCACCTGGATGATCGAGGCGCATTCGGCGTTCTTGAGCATGTCGGCCAGCGAGGCCTTCTGCACGTTGAGGATCTTGCCCCGGATGGGCAGGAGCGCCTGGAACTGCGAGGAGCGGGCGTGCTTGGCGGTGCCGAGCGCCGAGTCGCCCTCGACGATGAACAGCTCGGAGGAGTCCACGTCGTTCGTGCGGCAGTCGGCGAGCTTGGCGGGCAGGGTCGAGTTCTCGAGCGCGTTCTTGCGGCGCGAGATCTCCTTGTGGGTGCGGGCCGCGATCCGGGCGCGCATCTCCCCGACGACCTTCTCGAGCACGAGCGCGGCCTGGGACTTCTCGTGGCGGGCGCTCGAGGTGAGGATCCGGGTGAGCTCCTGCTCGACCACCTTGGCCACGATCGGGCGCACCGGCGCGGTGCCGAGCACCTCCTTCGTCTGCCCCTCGAACTGCGGCTCGGGCACCTGCACGGTGACGACGGCGGTGAGCCCGGCGAGCACGTCGTCCTTCTCGATGCGCTCCTTCGTGTCCTTCGCGGTGAGCTTGAGCTTGCGGGAGTTCGCGTCGATCTGCTTGCGCAGCACCTTGAGCACGGCCTGCTCGAACCCGGTCACGTGGGTCCCGCCCTTGGGCGTGGCGATGATGTTGACGAACGCGCGGGCCTCGGTCTCGTACCCGGTACCCCAGCGCAGGGCGACGTCGACCTCACACGTGCGTTCGACGTCCTTGGGCCGGAGCCGGCCCTGCGCGTCGAGCGCCTGCACGGTCTCGGTGAACGTGCCCGAGCCCCGCAGCCGCCACGCGTCGCTCACGGGCGGATCGGTGGCGAGGAAGTCGACGAAGTCGACCACGCCGCCCTCGTGCAGGAAGACCTCCTCGACGGGCTCGTCCGCACCCGGCGTGCCGGCCAGGCGCCGCTCGTCGCGGACCGTCAACTGCAGCCCGGGCACGAGGAAGGAGGTCTGGCGGGCGCGGGTGACGAGTTCGTCGTAGGAGAACGCGGCACTCTCGGGGAAGATCTGCCGGTCCGCCCAGTAGCGCACGCGGGTGCCGGTGCGCTTGCGGGGCACCTTCCCGGCGACGGTCAGCTGCGAGACCGTGGTGAACGCCTCGAACGGGGCGTCCGGGGAGGGGGCGCCCGCGTCTGTGAACACGCCCGGTTCGCCCCGGTGGAACGACATCGCGTGGGTCAGCCCGCCCCGGTCGATCTCGACGTCGAGCCGGCTCGAGAGCGCGTTGACTACGGAGGCGCCGACGCCGTGCAGCCCGCCGGAGGCGGCGTAGGAGCCCCCGCCGAACTTCCCCCCGGCATGCAGCTTGGTGAACACCACCTCGACGCCCGACAGCCCCGCCGAGGCCACGGTGTCGACCGGGATGCCGCGGCCGGTGTCGCGCACCTCGACCGAGGAGTCCGGGTGGAGCACGATCGTGATCTCGGTGCCGTGCCCCTCGAGCGCCTCGTCGACGGAGTTGTCGATGATCTCCCACAGGCAGTGCATGAGCCCGCGTGAATCGGTCGAGCCGATGTACATGCCGGGCCGCTTGCGGACGGCTTCGAGGCCCTCCAGGACGGACAGGTGGCGGGCGGTGTAACTGGACGGGCTGGACGTGGTCGACACGCCCTCATCGTACGGGCAGCATCGCCCGGATCCCGGCTACGCCACTCGCCACCCTCCCGGACGACGCCCGCCGGGTACGCGGGTAGCGAAACCGGAGGGCTCGGGGGAGGAAAATCGGCGCCCGGATGGTTTGATGCTGATGTGACTACTACTGCTTCCCCGGACCTGACCGCATCGGCCCTGACCGCCGCCGACAGGTGCGACGCCTGCGGCGCCCAGGGCTACGTGCGCGTGCTGATGGACGCCGGCGAGCTGATCTTCTGCGCCCACCACGCCCGCAAGCACGCAGAGACGATCGATCGCGTGGCCACGCACGTCCACGACGAGACCAGCAAGCTGTACGAACCCGAGTCCGCCGAGGCCTGACCGGCCGCCGGCGGGCCCCACGGCCCGGCCGGTACAGCGACGAGAACGGCACAGCGACGAGAACGCCGCCGCCCCGAACGGGGGCGGCGGCGTTCTGCCGTGCCGGGCGATCGGCGTCGCCGGGGATCAGTCGAGGTAGTCGCGCAGGACCTGGGAGCGCGAGGGGTGGCGCAGCTTCGACATGGTCTTCGATTCGATCTGACGGATCCGCTCGCGGGTGACGCCGTAGACCTTCCCGATCTCGTCGAGGGTCTTCGGCTGGCCGTCGGTCAGGCCGAAGCGCATCTGCACGACGCCCGCCTCGCGTTCGGAGAGCGTGTCGAGCACGGAGTGGAGCTGCTCCTGCAGGAGGGTGAAGGAGACGGCGTCCGCCGGGACGACCGCCTCGGAGTCCTCGATCAGGTCGCCGAACTCGGAGTCGCCGTCCTCCCCGAGCGGGGTGTGCAGGGAGATCGGCTCGCGGCCGTACTTCTGTACCTCGACCACCTTCTCCGGGGTCATGTCGAGTTCCTTGGCGAGTTCCTCGGGCGTGGGTTCGCGGCCGAGATCCTGGAGCATCTGGCGCTGCACCCGGGCGAGCTTGTTGATGACCTCGACCATGTGCACGGGGATGCGGATCGTTCGGGCCTGATCGGCCATGGCACGGGTGATCGCCTGCCGGATCCACCAGGTCGCGTACGTGGAGAACTTGTAGCCCTTGGTGTAGTCGAACTTCTCGACCGCACGGATGAGCCCGAGGTTGCCCTCCTGGATGAGGTCGAGGAAGAGCATGCCCCGGCCGGTGTACCGCTTGGCGAGTGAGACGACGAGACGCAGGTTCGCCTCGAGCAGGTGGTTCTTGGCCCGGCGGCCGTCCTGGGCGATCCACTCGAGTTCGCGGCGGAGCTTGCCCTTGAGCGAGGCCCCCTCCTCGGCGAGCTTCTCGTCGGCGAACAGGCCGGCCTCGATCCGCTTGGCGAGTTCGACCTCCTGCTCGGCGTTGAGGAGCGCCACCTTGCCGATCTGCTTGAGGTAGTCCTTGACCGGATCGGCCGTCGCACCCGCGGTGACGACCTGCTGCGCGGGCGCATCGTCGTCGTCGGCGTCGGAGTAGACGAAGCCGCCCTGGTCGGCCGCGGCGGCCTTGTCCTCCGTGGTGGTCTTCGCGGTCGTCTCCTCCTCGACCTCCTCGGGCGTCTCGGCGTCGTCCCCGGTCGGCTCGACCACCGAGGTCGCGGCCTTCTTACGGGTCGCCGGCGCCTTCTTCGCGGCGGCCTTCTTCGCCGGGGCCTTCTTGGCGGGGGCCTTCGCCGCGGAGGCCTTCGTGCCCTCCGCGTCGGCGGGCTCCGGGTCCGCCTTCGTCGCGGCGGACGCCTTCGGGGCGGCCGCCTTCGCCGGGGCCTTGGCCGCCTTCTTGCCGGCGGCCGGCTGCTGCGCCGGTGCGCTCTCCGCGGCGGCCGATCCGGAATCGGTCTTCTTGGTCACCGTGGCGTCGGTGCGGCTGCGGGTCTTCGTGGCGGCGACCGCCGTGGCCTGGATGTCGGACACTGTGACACCTGCTTCCTGCATGGCTTTGAGGACGTGCTTGAGGCGGCGAGGCGCGACATCGGCGTCCTCGCACGCGATTCGGAACGAGGCCGCGTCGATGGTTCCTCGGTTGACTCCGCGTGCGAGCGCCTGCTGCAGGGCGGGGTGCGAGAACTCGGACGGAAGTGCGGGCATGGCGGGACGAGACGACAAGGAATACCTTTCGGCGGCCCAGGCTCGGAGAGCCTCGGCGAAGCGATCGATCGGATCGGATGGTGGGCCCGGACTGCTCTCGCAGTCACAACTACCCGTCATTATAATCGCTCGGACGGTACCGGTTTATTCCACCGGCGGGGAGGGCGACCTCACAACGGCCGATTCCGAGACCGGCGGACAGGCGCACACGAGGTTCCGGTCGCCGTGGGCGCCGTCGATTCGCCGCACCGGGGGCCAGTACTTCGCGGCGGGCTCGCCGCCGGGGTAGACGGCGACGTCGCGCGAGTACGGATGCGGCCAGGGCCCGGTGAGCATGCGGGCCGGGTGGGGCGCGTTGACGAGCGGGTTGTCCTCCCGCGGCCACCGCCCTTGCTCCACTCGGTCGATCTCGCTGCGGATCCCGCGCATCGCCGCGACGAATCGGTCGAGTTCGGCCAGGTCTTCCGACTCGGTCGGTTCGACCATGAGCGTGCCCGGTACCGGGAAGCTCATCGTCGGCGCGTGGAATCCGTAGTCGATGAGGCGCTTGGCCACGTCCTCGACCGTGATGCCGCTGCGCCGGGTGAGGTCGCGCAGGTCGAGCACGCATTCGTGCGCGACCCGCCCGCCGGGGCCGCGGTAGAGCACGGGATAGTCCTCGGCGAGTTCCTCCGCGAGGTAGTTCGCCGCCAGCACCGCCGCGCCGGTTGCCCGGCGCAGGCCGTCGACCCCCATGAGCCGCAGATAGGCCCAGCTGATCGGGAGGATGGACGGCGATCCGTCCGGCGCCGCCGCGACGGCGCCGTCCGCCCGACCGGCGGCCCCGCGCACGGCGGGCGCGCAGGGGTGGCCGGGCAGGTGCGGCACGAGGTGGGCCGCGGCGACGACCGGGCCGACCCCCGGGCCGCCGCCGCCGTGCGGGATGCAGAACGTCTTGTGCAGGTTGAGGTGGGAGACGTCTCCCCCGCAGGCGGCGAGCGTGGTCACGCCGACGAGGGCGTTGAAGTTGGCCCCGTCGAGGTAGACCTGGCCCCCGGCCTCGTGGACGGCGCGCGTGACGGCGACGATCTCGGGCTCGTACACGCCGTGCGTCGAGGGGTAGGTGATCATGATCGCGGCGATGCGGCCCGCATGCTCGGTGAGCACCCGGTGCAGGTCGCCCCGGTCGATGCCCCCGTCGGGGCCGGTCGCGACCACGGCGACCCGGAAGCCCGCGAGCACGGCGGAGGCCGCGTTCGTTCCGTGGGCGCTCGCGGGGACGATGCACACGTCGCGCCGGGGCTCGCGTCCGCCCGCGTGCTCGGCGTGGTATCGCCGGATGGCGAGCAGGCCCGCGAGCTCGCCCTGGGAACCGGCGTTCGGCTGCACGCTCGTGCCGTCGTAGCCGGCGAGCGCCGCGAGCCAGGTCTCGAGATCGTCGATGAGCCGCCGGTAGCCGCGGGCGTCCGCGGCGGGCGCGAAGGGGTGCAGGTCCGCGAAGCCCGGCCGGCTCATCGCCCCCATGAGCTCGGCCGAGTTGAGCTTCATGGTGCACGAGCCGAGTGGGATCATGCCGCGGTCGAGGGCGAGGTCGGCGTCCGCGAGGCGCCGCAGGTAGCGCATGAGCCGGTTCTCGCTGCGGTGCTCGTGGAAGACGGGGTGGGTGAGGTAGTCCCGGCCGCGGAGCTGGTCCGGCGGGATGCCGCCGGGCTCCGGGCGGGTGTGCCGCCCGGAGCCCGGCCGGTCCGTCTCGCGGGCGGCGCCCTCGAGCACCGCGGCCACGACCTCGGCGACGATCCCCGGTGTGGTCCGTTCGTCGCAGGAGAGGCGCACCTCGTCGTTCGTGGGCGCCCACACCGTGAGGTTGCGCGCGAGCGCGGCGCGGGCCACCGCCCGCGCGCGGCCCGGCACGTCGAGGGTGAGGGTGTCGAAGAAGGTGTCGTTGCGGGCCGGGAGGCCGGCTGCGGACAGCGCACCGGCGACCGCGCGGGCCCGGTCGTGCACCCGGGCCGCGATCGCGTGCAGGCCGTCCGGGCCGTGGTAGACCGCGAAGGCCGCGGCCATGACGGCGAGGAGGACCTGGGAGGTGCAGATATTGGACGTGGCCCGGTCGCGGCGGATGTGCTGCTCGCGGGTCTGCAGGGCGAGGCGGTACGCGCCGCGGCCGTCCGCATCCCGGCTCACGCCGACGAGCCGGCCCGGCAGTCGGCGCTCGAGCCCGGCGCGGACCGCGAGGTAGGCGGCGTGGGGCCCGCCGTAGCCCATCGGAACACCGAACCGCTGGCTGCTGCCGACCGCGATGTCGGCTCCCCAGGCTCCGGGTGCCTCGATGAGCGTGAGGGCGAGCGGGTCCGTCACGGCGGTGCACAGCGCGCCGGCCTCGTGGGCGGCGTCGGCCCAGGCGCGGCACCGGCTCCGGTCGAGGATCCGGCCGGTGGCGCCGGGCACCGCGAGCAGCACCCCGAAGGCGTCCGGGAGGTGGCCGGGAGGGCTGAGAGAGCCCGCCGGGTCGATCTCCTCGAGCCGGATCCCCAGCGGTGCGGCGCGGGTGGCGAGCACGGCCCGGGTCTGGACGAAGAGGTCGCGGTCGACGTAGAAGGTGTGGCCGGCCGGGCTGTGCCGGTGGCTCAGGGTCATGGCCTCGGCCGCGGCCGTCGCCTCGTCGAGCATCGAGGCCCCGGCGATCGCGAGACCGGTGAGGTCGGCGATCATCGTCTGGAAGGTGAGGAGCGCTTCGAGCCGGCCCTGCGAGATCTCGGCCTGGTACGGGGTGTAGGCGCTGTACCAGGCCGGGTTCTCGAGCACCTGGCGCCGGATGACGGCGGGGGTGATCGTGTCGTAGTAGCCCTGGCCGATCATCGAGGTGCGCACCGTGTTCGAATCCGCGAGCGCGTGCAGTTCGGCGACCATGGTCGCCTCGTCGACGGCGGGCGGCAGGCCGTCGATGTGGGCGTGGTGGAGCGCCCCGGGCAGCGCCGTGCGTAGGAGCGAGTCGACGTCGGCGGCTCCGATGCGATCGAGCATGCGCCGCTGCTCCGCCGCGGAGGAACCGATGTGCCGCCCCTCGAAGGCGCCGGCGGGCGCGCTCACTCCCGCACGCTCGCGGCGTACGCGGCGGCGTCCATGGTCGGCCCGACGTCGGTCACGGTCACCGTGAACAGCCAGCCCTGCCCGTACGGGTCGGCATCGACCCGCTCGGGGTGCGCCTCCAGGTCGGAATTGACGCCGGACACCGTGCCGCTCACGGGCGAGAACAGGTCGCTCACGCTCTTGGTGGACTCGATCTCGCCGCAGGCCGCGCCCGCGATCACCTCGGTTCCGACCTCGGGCAGGTCGACGTAGACGACGTCGCCGAGCGCCTCGGTCGCGTAGCTCGTGACGCCGACGGTCGCGACGCCGGCTTCGATCCGGACCCATTCGTGTTCGGCCGTGTAGGCCCGGTCGGTGGGGTGGCTCATGCGGTCTCCGTTCGATCCGTTCCTCGATCATCGCTGCGGTCGCACCGTTCTTTCAAGGTCCTTCGAGGGCCTTCACGGCCTGCGGTAGAAGGGGGGCTCCCGGACCCGCATGACCTGCTCCCGGCCACGGACGTCGACCGTGAGCTCGCTGCCCACCGGGACGGGCCGCTCGCAGCGCGCGAATGCGATCGGGTGACCGAGCGTGGGCGAGAGGGCCCCGGACGTGATCCGCCCGATCCGTCTCCCGCCCGCCAGGACAGCGTCGCCGGGCCGCGCCGCGCGGCGTCCCTCGCCCGCGAGCGCGACGAGGCTCGTGGTCTCCCCGGCCCGTTCGACGAGTGCCGCTAGGCCGACGAACTCCCGCCCGAGGTCGACGAGGCGCCCGAGGCCGGCGCCGGCGGGGGTGAGGTCCCCGGTCAGCTCGTTGCCGTACAGGGCCATCCCCGCCTCGAGGCGGAGGGAGTCGCGGGCGGCGAGCCCGCACGGAACGAGCCCGAGCGGCTCGCCGGCCGCGAGCAGTCCCTCCCAGATCGCGACGGCGCTCGCCGCGGGCACGGCGAGCTCATAGCCGTCCTCGCCGGTGTAGCCGGTGCGGGCGAGCAGCACCGGCACAGTCGGCCCAGTGGGCGGTCGGGCCACGGCCTGGGCGCATCGGAATGGTCGCATGGCGAGCGCCTCGGCGGGCACGAGCCCGGCGAGGGCCCGCGCGGCGGCCGGGCCCTGCACGGCGATGAGGGCGCGGTGGCTCGTGCGATCGACGACCGTCGCCCGCAGCCGCCGGGCGGCCGCGGCCAGGCGATCGCCCACGCGCACCCGGTTCGCGGCGTTGCACACGATGAGCAGGTCGTCCGAGGCGAGGCGGTAGACGATGAGGTCGTCGACGATCCCGCCGTCCGGCCCGACCATGATCGTGTAGCGGGCACGGCCGGGCTCCAGGTTCGCGATCCGGGAGACGAACGAGCACTCCCCCAGCCTGGCCGCGTCGGGACCGTGCACCTCGAGCTGGCCCATGTGCGACAGGTCGAACGCGCCGGCCCGGGTGCGCACGGCGGCGTGCTCGGCCAGCTCGGAACCGAACCGCAGCGGCATCTCCCAGCCGGCGAAGCCGGTCATCGTGGCGCCGGCTCGTGCGTGCGCGGCCGCCAGCGGGCTCCTCAGGGCGCTCGCGGGTGGCTCCTCGTCGCCCGCGCGGGGCGGTGGATGGGCCACGGCGGCGTCCCCGTCAGGGCTTGACCGCGAGCACCGGCGTCGGCGAATCGAGCAGGATCCGCTGAGCGTTCGAGCCGAGGATGAGCTTGCCCGTGGGCGAGCGGCGACGCAGCCCGATCACGATGAGGTTCGCGTCGCTCGTCTCGGCCACGCGCAGGAGTTCCTCGGCCAGGTCCTCGCTGCGGACCGGTTCCCGGATGTCGCCGCTCACGCCCGCGTCCGCCAGCGTCGCCCTCGCCTCCGCCGCGGTGGCGGAGACGTCGACCGGTTCCGGTCCCTGGATCGGGTACACGAGGACCACGAGGTCCTCACCGCGGAGCCCGGCCTCGGCGATGCCGCCCCGCAGCGCCGCACGCCCTTCGTTGTTTGCGAGGAATCCGACCACGACAGCCATGAGCACGCTCCCTTGTCTCGATGACCAAACCCTAGCGGTCCGGGCGGTGTCACGGCTGCCGTTCGCCCTCCTCGACGCCGCGGACCCATCCCGGCGGGATCCGCGCGTCCAGCATTCGACGCAGGAGCACGGCCAGCCGGTAGCCGGGGTCGACGCGTTCGGCCTCCGCGAGGAGCAGGTCGCAGCGCGCGCCGTCGCCGACCCACCACGCGAGCCAGGCGGTGACGGTCCAGGCGGGCGGGGAGGACTCGACGCTCGAGTGGCGGATCGTGTTCTCGAGGAGGGCCACGGCCCGGTCGATCGGGCCGGACTCGGGCGGCTCCGCAGCGCCGAAGGCCGCGTCGACCGCCTCGGGCCGGGCGAGGGCCTCCTCGACGCCGCAGCGGCCGGCGGCGGCGGTCACGACGGCGTCCCGCACGGCCCGGTCGGTCAGTCCGGCGAGCAGGAGGCCGTACCGTGCCGGGCTCGGTTCCGGTGCCCCCTCGGCGAGGGCGTCGTCCCAGGCCCGGGCGCTGCGCCGTCGCCACGCGGAGCGCCGGCCCGCCCCCGACTGCCGCGCGAGTTCCTCGACCCGGGCCGCGCAGGCCGCCTGGGCGCGGGAGGCCGCCGGGGCGCTGTCGGCCCGCACCCGCACGAGGGCGGCGCGGGTGGGGGCGACGCCGTGGCCGTGGACGACCATGGCCGCGGCGATCGCGGTCGAGTCGAGTTCGCCCCGCCCGCGGCCGTTCGGCGGGCAGGCCGGGTCGTGGGTGCACTCGAGGCAGTACCAGCGCGCGCCGGAGACGAGGTAGCAGCGGCCGGCCGAGGTGCGCGGGTCGCGCCGCCACGGGGCCAGGACGCGGCGGGCCCGCTCGAGCGTCGCCGGTTCGCCGGCCTCGGCCGGGTCGCAGTAGGCGAGGAGCCAGGCGGCCACGCAATGCTCGGCGCTCAGGTGACCGGTGATCTCCGAGAGCAGGGTCCGCTCGAGCCGGGGATCGGCCAGGTCCGCCAGATCCATTCGGGCGACGAGGCCGAGGCCGACGCGGTCCGGGCCGTGTCGGCGCACCGAGAGCACGACGAGGGAGTTCTCGGGCCGGAAGCCGAGCCGGTAGGGCACGTAGGCGACGACCTCGGCCGGGTCGTCGAGGTCGAGGGTGTGGACGTCGGTGTCGATCATGGGCCCAGCCGATCACGGCGGCCCCCGGCGGCGTCTCGGCCGGCCCCGAGGCTGTGGATCGGCACGCATCGCGGGTCCGTTGTGGAGGGAGGGCCTCCGGGGCCGGGCCGACGGCGGGCCTGCGGCCGCGTAGAGTGCGGGGTGTGAGTGACGTGGACGGGCCCGTGTGGCTGGATGACCTTCGTTCCGCCGTGGCGGCACGCGTGGCCACGACCATGACCGAGACGCACGATCGATTCGCCGGGGTGGGCGGCGAGATCGACGACCTGTTCACCGTGTCGGCCCCCCTCCTCGCCCGCGGCAAGCGGCTCCGCGCCGCGTTCCTGGCGGCCGGGTGGCGCGTGTTCTCGGGCGAGCCACTCGCCGCCGCCGAGGTCCGGGCGGGCTCGGGCCTGGAGATCTTCCAGCTGGCCGCCCTCGTCCACGACGACCTCATGGACGGCTCCCTCACGCGCCGCGGCCTGCCCGCGAGCCACCGGCGGTTCACCGCGCTGCACGAGGAGCGCGGCATGATCTCCGACCCGGAGCATTTCGGTGCGGCAGGCGCGATTCTGCTGGGCGACCTGCTGCTCGTCGCGGCGAGCGCCGATCTGCACGCCGCGATCGCCCTGCTCGACCCCGCCCGGTACGCCTCCTCGGCCGCGCTGGTCGAGACCATGATGGCCGAGGTCACGATCGGTCAATACCTCGACATCTACGCGCAGTCGGCGCCGTGGTCGGATGATCCCGCCGTCGAGCTCGACCGGGCCCGCCGGGTCATCCGCTCCAAGTCCGCACGGTACTCGGTGGAGTACCCGCTCCGCCTCGGCGCGGCGATGGCCGGGGCCTCCGCCGCCGAGTCCGACGCGATCGGCACGGTCGGCCTGCCGATCGGCGAGGCCTTCCAGCTCCGCGACGACGTGCTCGGCGTCTTCGGCGATCCGCACGTCACCGGCAAGCCCGCGGGCGACGACCTGCGTGAGGGCAAGCGGACCGTGCTCGTGACGCTCGGGATGACGCTCGCGGGCCCCGCCGAGCGCGACACCCTCCGCCGGGCGCTCGGCCGGGCCGACCTGGGGCCGGCCGAGGTCGATCGCGTCCGCCGGATCCTCACGGACACGGGCGCGCAGGCCCAGGTGGAGGAGCTCATCGCGGAGCGGCTGGCGACCGGCCGGGCGGCGATCGACGCGCTCGGGGCGGACCCCGAGGACGCCGCCCGGCTCCGGCACCTCGCGGACGCCGCGGTCACGCGCACGCACTGACCCCCACGCCGGGCCACGGTGGGCACCGGTGGCACCAGTGGCCACCGGTGGCACCGGCGACCGCTCAGCCGACCGTCTGGGCCAGCCTGCGCACGGTCGTCGTGCGGCCCTGGTGCAGGGCCGCCAGCGGGCTCGCTCCGAGTTCGGACCGCTCGGCGAAGAGCCAGTCGACGATCTCCCGATCCGTCAGCCCGGCGTCGGCGAGCACGATGATCGTCCCCCGCAGTGCGGGCAGCGGCGCCGGCCCCTTCGGGTGACCCGCGGGGAGCAGGAACTGCGCGGGCACGGACCGGATCGCCTCGGTGCCGACCGGGATCGCGAGCAGGGCCCGATCCGTGATGAGCGTCCGCACCCGCCGGAGCGGGAGCTCGAGCATCTCGGCGACGTCGGGGACGGACGTCCAGGTCGGCGTGGTCATGTCCGGGAGTTCCGCAGCTGTGGTCACCGGCCCAGGCTACGGGTTGTGCGCATTCTCGTTAGCCACTACTGTCACACCCGTCTCATACATCACGTTCGGCACACCCGTCCCGGCCCAACGGCGGCGTGTCGCCGCATTCGTAAGGAGTGCTCATGGCCCGCGCCGCTGCTCGACGGACCCCTGCCCAACGCTCCACTCCGCGCGGGACGACGCTTATGACCGCGGCCGGCGCGATCATCGGCGCCACGGCCGTCTCGCTCACCTACGCCTCACCCGCGTCGGCGGCGCCCGCCCACGAGGCGCCGCGGTCCGTCCCGCCGGCCTTCGTTCGCTCGGCGCCGCAGCACGTCCCGACGACGACGCCGACGACGCCGACCGCCGCGACCCGGGCCGTGAGCGCCGTGCCGACCGCGAAGAAGCCGGGCACGATCACGCACCGGGTGGTCGCCGGCGACACGGTCTGGGCACTCGCGAAGACCTACCGCAGCTCGGTCCCCGCGATCGTCCGCGCCAACGACCTCGATCGTTCGGCCCTCATCCGCATCGGTCAGCGGCTGACGATCCCGGCCGGCAGCACCCCGGCGACCTCACCCCGGCAGCCCGCCCAGAAGCCGTCGACGTCCGCCCCCTCGACGGGAGCCTCGTCGGCCGCCAAGCACAAGGTCGTCTCCGGCGACACCGTCGGGGCGCTGGCGATCCGGTACTCCTCGAGCGTCGGCGCGATCGTCCGGGCGAACCGGCTCAACGCCGCGGCGATGATCTACGTCGGTCAGACCCTGACGATCCCCGGCTCAGCGGGCGGTTCGACGACCGCCGCGCCCCCGTCCTCGCCGTCCTCGGGCGGCTCGGGGTCCTCGACCTCCACGGGAGCCTCGTCGGCCGGCAGGCACAAGGTCGTCTCCGGCGACACGGTCGGGGCGCTGGCCCGCAACTACGGATCGACCGTCGCGGCGATCGTCAAGGCGAACGGCCTCAATTCCGCCGCCACGATCTACGTCGGTCAGACCCTGACGATCCCCGGCTCCGGCGGCGGCTCAGGCTCGTCGCCGGCCGGCGCGGATCGACCGCAGCTCGTGCCGAACACGTTCCTGCACTACACCTACCCGGACGACGTCGTGCGCGCCGCCAACGACAACAAGTACGCCCTGCTGGCGATGAACGTGCCCTCGAGTTCGCAGCTGCGCGACCTCATCCGTTCCACCGCCCGCCAGTACGGCGTGGACCCGGCCCTCGCGCTGGCGATCGCCCAGCAGGAGTCCGGGATCAACCAGCGGGCGGTCTCCCCCGCGAACGCGATCGGCACGATGCAGGTGATCCCGAGCACGGGCGCGTGGATCGGCGGGATGGTCGGACGCGAGCTCAACCTGCTCGACGCCCGGGACAACGTGACCGCCGGGGTGCGCTTCATCAAGTGGCTCACCGACCACGCCGACAGCACCGACGAGGCGATCGGCGGCTACTACCAGGGGCTCGGGTCGGTGCAGAAGTACGGCCTGGCCTCGGACACCCGCTCCTACGTCGCCAACGTCACGAGCCTCATGACACGCTTCGGCTGAGGCGGGAGTCCCGCCGGGCGGCGCCGTAGACTGCGCACGTGGCGACCACTGTGACAGATCCTCTGATCGGCCGGCTGATCGACGGTCGCTACGAGGTCGTCGCCAGGATCGCCCGCGGCGGGATGGCCACGGTCTATCGCGCCCGCGATCGCCGGCTCGACCGCGAGGTCGCGCTCAAGCTCATGCACCCCCACCTGGCGGAGGGCACGGACGTCGCGGCCCGGTTCCGGCGGGAGGCCCGTGCGGCCGCCCGGCTCGCCCACCCCGGCGTCGTCCAGGTGTTCGACCAGGGCAGCGAGGGCGAGACGTCCTACCTGACGATGGAGTACGTCGAGGGCACGAACCTTCGCCGACTGCTCGGCCGTGCGGGCGCCTTGAGCGTGGGCGTCGCCCTCGACGTGACGATCGCGATCCTCGACGCCCTCGCGGCGGCCCACCGGGCCGGGTTCGTGCACCGCGACATCAAGCCCGAGAACGTGCTCGTCGCCACGAATGCGGGTGCCGGCGGGGTCGGCGGCATCAAGGTCGCCGACTTCGGCCTCGCCCGGGCCGCGACCGAGGCGACCGCCGCGAGCACCGGCACCCTGCTCGGCACGGTCGCCTACCTGGCGCCGGAGATCATCACCGACGGCCGGGCGGATGCCCGCGCGGACGTCTACGCCGTCGGGGTGCTGTGCTACGAGCTCCTCACCGGCCGGCAGCCCTTCGAGGGCGAGACCGCGATCCAGGTCGCCTACCAGCACGTGCACGAGGACCTGCCGGTGCCGAGTTCGCAGGCGCCGGAGCTGCCCCGTGAGGTCGACGAGTTCGTGGCGACCCTCACGGCCCGGGACCCGGCCGATCGACCGGCCGGCGCCGGTGCCGCCCTCGACCTCGCGCTCGAGTTGCGCCGTCGGCTCGACGCCGACAGTCTCGCCGTGCGCGCCGACGTCCCCGGCAGCGACGAGGGGCCGGCGGACGACGCGACCCTCGCCCTCGCCGACGGTCGCGAGGGGGGCGGAACGATCGCCCTCCCGATCGGGGCCGTCAACCCCGAATCCGCGGGCGCCGGCGCCGGGGACACCGCCGCGCTGCCCCGCCGGCGGCGGCGGTGGCCGGTCCTCGTGCTCCTCCTGCTCCTCCTCGTCGCGGCGCTCGGGGCCGGCGCCTGGTGGTACTTCGAGCACGGCCCCGGCGCGTACACGACCGTCCCGGAGGTCGCGGGCGGCGATGCGGCGAGTGCGGCCTCCGCGCTCGAGCTCGCCGGCCTGCGCAGCGAGACCGAGCGCGCCTATTCCGACGACGTCGCCCGCGGCCGGGTCATCACCACGGATCCGGCGGCCGGCACCCGCGTCCTCCTGGACGCCGAGGTCACGCTCGTGCTCTCCGACGGCATCCGCATGATCGAGATGCCCGAGCTCACCGGGCTCGACGAGGAGGGCATCCGCTCCGCCCTGGCCGAGGCCGGCTGGGACGGCGAGGCCGGCGCGCTCACGCTCGCGGCGGACTGGAGCACCGAGGTCGAGGCCGGCCGCTATCTCTCCGGTGGACCCGATCCGGGAACGTCCCTGCGCCACGACGAGGCGCTCGCGCTCACCCTCTCCGGCGGGCCCGCGCCCGTGACGATCATCAACGTCGAGGGCTCCTCCGCCGAGGAGGCCCGCGCCGACCTCGAGGAGACGGGCCTCGTCTACGTCGAGGCGGAGGAGGCGGAGTTCTCCGACGACGTCCCCGCCGGGAACGTACTGAGCCAGGAGCCCGCGGCCGGCAGCGAGGGCCACGAAGGCGACGAGGTGACCGTCGTGCTCTCCCAGGGCCCCGAGCTGTTCGAGGTGCCCGGCGTCTTCGGCAAGCGGTTCGAGGCGGCGAAGGCGATCCTCGAGGAGGCGGGCTTCGAGGTCGAGCGCAGCAACGCCCTCGGCGGCCTGCTCGGCCTCGTGCAGTCGCAGTCCGTGGCCGCCGGCGAGATGAAGCCGCGCGACACCGTCATCGTGCTCACGGTCGTCTGACGGCGCTCCCCCGCCTCACCTCTGATAGTCGTAGCGTTCCTCCCGCCACACCCCGCCGTGGCGGTGATAGCCGTGGTCCTCCCAGAACCCGAGATCCGGATCGCCCGGACGCAGGTAGTTCCAGCCGCGGAGCCACTTGGGCCCCTTCCACGTGTACAGCTGCGGAATGACCAGGCGCAGCGGCGCGCCCCGTTCGAGGCTCAGGGGGACGCCGTCCAGGTGCGTGGCGAGGATCGCCTCGCCCGAGGCGAGCTCCTCCAGGGGCACGTTCGCGGCGTAGCCGAACTCGGCGAACACGAGCGCGGAGGTCACCCCCTCCGCGGCCGGCGCGAGCGCGACCATCGCGGCGGCACTCACCCCGGACCAGTGCTGGTCGAGCACGGTCCAGTGGGTCGCGCAGTGCATGTCGGCCACCCGCTCCAGCGCCGGCAGGGCGAGCACCTCGTCGAGGCCGAGGACACGCTCCCGCCCCGAGCGGGTCGCCCCGCCCACGGTGAAGGTCCACGGCCGCCGCGCCGGCTTGGGCACGGGCCCGTAGTGCATGATCGGCGCCTCGGCCCGCACCCGTTGCCCGGGCGGGACGCGCCGTCCCGCCCACGGGGATGACTCACCGGGATCGCCGGGGACAATGGGCATCGCTCAGCTTTCGCGGAGCATCTCCGCCACCAGGAAGGCCATCTCGAGGGACTGCTGGTGGTTGAGCCGGGGGTCCACGAGGGTCGTGTAGTTGCGCGTGAGGCCGAGGTCGTCGATCGCCTCGGTCCCGCCGAGCACCTCGGTCACGTCGTCACCGGTGAGCTCGACGTGCAGCCCGCCGGGAACGGTGCCCAGGGAGCGGTGCACGTCGAAGAACCCGCGCACCTCGTCGATCACGTCGCTGAACCGGCGGGTCTTGTAGCCGTTCTCGGAGGTGATGCCGTTGCCGTGCATCGGGTCGCAGATCCACGTGACCGGGCGGCCGTCGGCCGTGACCTCCTCGACGAGCGTCGGCAGGACGTCGCGGATCCTGCCGGCACCCATGCGCGTGATGAAGGTGAGCCGGCCGGGCTCGCCGTCGGGGTTGAGCCGGTCCATGAGCGCGATCGCGTCGGCGCCGGTCGTGGTCGGGCCGAGCTTGACCCCGAGCGGGTTGCGCACGCGCGAGAAGAACTCGACGTGGGCGCCGTCGAGCTGGCGGGTCCGCTCCCCCACCCACAGGAAGTGCCCGGAGCACGCGTACGGCTCCCCGGTGCGGGAGTCGACCCGGGTCAGGGGGCGCTCGTAGTCGAGCAGCAGGCCCTCGTGCGAGGAGTAGAACTCGACGGTCTTGAGGGCGTCGAAGTCGGCGCCAGCGGCCTGCATGAACCGGATCGCCCGGTCGATCTCGCGGGCGAACGCGTCATAGGCCGAATAGGACCGGTTGGCCATGAAGCCCCGGTTCCACTCGTGCACCTGCCGCAGGTCGGCGAAGCCGCCCTGCGTGAACGCCCGGATGAGGTTGAGGGTCGAGGCCGAGTTCCGGTAGGCCTCGAGCAGCCGGTGCGGATCGGGCATCCGGGCCTCGGGGGTGAACTCGAACCCGTTGATGATGTCGCCGCGGTAGGCCGGCAGGGTGAGGCCGTCGCGGGTCTCGGTGTCGGAGGATCGCGGCTTCGCGAACTGCCCCGCCATCCGGCCCATCTTGACGATCGGCATCGACGCGCCGTACGTGAGCACGACCGCCATCTGCAGGATGGTCTTGACCTTGTCGCGGATGTTGTCGGCCGTGAGCTCGGCGAAGGTCTCGGCGCAGTCGCCGCCCTGGAGCACGAACGCCTCGCCGCGGCCCGCCGCCGCCATCCGCTCGCGCAGTCGGTCCGCCTCGCCGGCGAACACGAGCGGCGGCTGCTGGGAGAGCTCGACGCTCACGCGGGCGAGTTCACCGGCGTCCGGCCAGGAGGGCTGCTGGTGCGCGGTCAGGTCGCGCCACGAGTCCAGGCCGGCGAGCACCTCGGAGGAAGAATCTACGGTCACGCCCCCAGCATAGGTGCTGACCCGCGCGGCACCGACCATCGTCCGTACGCGGTCGGCTTCGGTTCCCGCGCGGAACCGGCCGGTCGCCGTCAGTGGGCGGCGGCGGGGGCGTGCGCCTGGCCGATCCCGGCGAGGAGCTCGGTGAACCACGGCTCGTCGATGTCGAAGGCCTTTCCGCCGGCGATCCGCGGGAACTCGATGACCCGCAGTTCCTCGCCCCGCTCCTCGTCGTGGCCGACGACCCCGGCGGTGCCGGCGACGGCGGCCTCGACCGCCACCTCGACCATGCTCGCGATGAGGGCGAGGTCGGTCGCGTTCGCCTTGGCCGAGCGGGAGAAGTAGCCCGACTTCTGCACCATGGTCTTCTCGGCGCCGATGAGCTGGGCGAACCGGTCGGCGAACCAGGCACCGGGGTTGATCGTGTCGAGCTTGACGTGCCCGAACGGGTCCCGCTGCACCTCGACGCCGGCGGCCTCGAGCTCGGCGATGATCTCCGGCACCCCCGCCCCCTCGGACAGGAAGATGTTCACGTTGCCGATCTCGTCCATGATCCCGCGCAGCCGGTCGGCCTCGGCGTGCATGTCGATGGCGAGCTCGGGCAGGAACACGGCGTGGACGTCCCAGCGGTCCTTGGTCAGGCCCAGGTCGGGGTTCCACTCCTGGGTCTCGAGCCAGTCGCGGTAGTCGCGCGCGGCGGCGGCGGTGAGCCAGCCGCAGTGCCGGCCCATGACCTCGTGCACGATGAGCATCCGCGGGTTGGAGCGGTGCTCGCCGATGATGTTCTGGGCGTAGACGGAGGCCTGCTCGGCGGCGGTCTGGGCGCCGAGGGACTGCCGGATCGGCACGATGTCGTTGTCGATCGTCTTCGGCAGGCCCACGACCGTGAGGTGATGGCCGTTGTTCTCGAGATACTCCGCCAGGCTCGCCGCGGTGATGTTCGTGTCGTCGCCGCCGATGGTGTGGAGCACGTCGACGCCGTCGGCGCGCAGCTGCTCGGCCGCGACCTGCAGCGGGTCCTGGCCCTCGCGCACGAGGCCGCGCTCGACGAGGTTCTTCGCATTGGTCAGCTTCACGCGGGAGTTCCCGATCGGGCTGCCGCCGAAGTCGTGCAGCCGGGCGGCGTTCGCGCGCGCCTCGGGGGTGATCGTGACCGAGTTGCCCGTGAGCAGGCCGTGGTAGCCGTACTGGTAGGCGATGATCTCGACATCCGGGTACTTCTCGGTGTAGCGCTCGATCAGGCCGCCGACGGCGGAGGACAGGCACGGGGCGAAGCCACCGGCCGTGAGCAGCGCGACCTTGCGGATAGCGGCAGACATTGAACACCTTTGCTTTGGGAGCTGGAGACGTCCCCATCCTATTGGGCGCTGCAACCGCGCCCGAAGCCGGCTCCGTCACGGCCCATGCGCGCATGGCGCCCGCACCCCCGGTCCGGTTAGTATCTGCGCATGGACGCAGATAGCAAGGTGGTCGAGTCGCCGGACGAGGCCGAGTTGCCGGACGAACAGGTGGAGTTCGCGGTCGAGGTCTTCCGGATGCTCGCCGACGGCACGCGGATCCGGCTGCTGTGGTCCCTGCGGGAGGGGGAGCTGTCGGTCGGCGACCTCGCCGGGCGGGTCGGGAAGTCCGGCCCCGCGGTGTCGCAGCACCTGGCGAAGCTGCGGATGGCTCGGATGGTCCGGACCCGCCGCGAGGGGAACCTCGTGTTCTACCGGGTGGATGACGCGCACGTCGCAGACCTGGTGCGCGACGCCGTCCACAACGCCGAGCATGCGGCCGACGGCGTCCCCGCCCACCACCGCCCCGAGGCACGCGACCTCGCCGCGATCCGGCGAGAGGCCATGCGGTGACCGCCCCGCCCGGCCACGCCGAGGGTGCGACCGGGTCCAACCACGGGTCCGGTCACGATCACGGTCGCGATCACGGTCGCGATCACGGTCACGGTGACGACCACGGGTCCGGTCGACGGCGGCGACTCGCCCACGCGCTGCGGCCGCACTCCCACGACGCCGCGGATTCGATCGACCCGGCGATCGAATCGAGCGCCCGCGGCATCCGCGCGGTCAAGATCGGCCTCGCCGGGCTGGGCCTCACCGCAGCCGCGCAGCTGGTCATCGTCTCGTTCTCGGGATCGGTCGCCCTCCTGGCCGACACGATCCACAACCTCTCCGATGCCCTGACAGCGGTACCGCTGTGGATCGCGTTCGCGCTCGGCCGCCGGGCGGCCACGCGACGCTACACCCACGGCTACGGCCGCGCCGAGGACCTCGCGGGCCTCGTCGTCGTCGCGATGATCGCCCTGTCCGCGCTCATGGCCGGCTGGCAGGCGGTCGAGAGACTGCTCCACCCGGCCCCGGTCCAGGACCTCGGTTGGGTCGCCGCCGCCGGGCTATTCGGCTTCCTCGGCAACGAGGCCGTGGCCCTGTTCCGGATCCGTGAGGGCCGGGCGATCGGCTCGGCCGCGCTCGTGGCCGACGGCCTCCACGCCCGCACCGACGGCTACACCTCCCTCGCCGTGCTCGTCGGAGCCGGCGGGGTGGCGCTCGGATGGTCCTGGGCCGATCCGGTCATCGGCCTGGTCATCACCGTGGCGATCCTGCTCGTGCTGCGCACCGCCGGGCGCGACGTGCTCCGCCGGCTCATGGACGGGATCGATCCCGAGCTGGTCGACCGGGCCGAGGCGACCGTGCTCGCCGTCCCCGGCGTCGTCGCGGTTCCCGGGCTCCGGATGCGGTGGATCGGTCACGAGATCCGCGCCGAGGCCGACGTGGACGTCGACGCCGGAGCGAGCTTGTCCGCGGCGCACGAGATCGCGCACCGCGCGGAAGCGGCCCTCCGCGACGCCGTCCCGAGACTGTCGCGGGCGATCGTGCACGCCTACCCCGCGCGCCCGGCCGGGCACCGCGAGGACCATCCCGACGACCGTTCGAACGGCCGATGAGCCGCCGCGCGGTACCCGGCGACCACCGGCACGATTAGGCTGGGGCCATGGTGAACGACGGCGGCGAGGGAGCGCTCCCCGGTGGGCCCGACGAGCCCGACCGGCTCGAACGGCCCGATGGGGCCCGGGCGGGATCGGACGACCTCGCCCACGAACAGGCGCCCGAACCCGGCGACCCGCGCGAGCGCCTGCGCGACGCCCGCACCCGTGCGGAGATCGACGCGGCCTTCGCCGAGATCACCGCGGAGCTGGGCCCGAGCGGGCTCACGCCCGCGGCGATCCAGCCCGGGCCGGAGAACGCCTCGGACCTCGGCGGCCCGCGCGATTTCAGCGTCGCGCCCGAGCCGGAGGGGTACGAGCCACCGGAGCCGGACCCGATCGACGTCTCCGACCCCTTCCTCGTCTCGGCCTGGGTGGCCACGGTCGGCGGCCCGCTCGCGCTGCTCGTGTTCGCGATCCTGTGGCCCTCGGCACCGGCGATCGCCTGGATCTCCGGCATCGTCGTCGCCGTGCTCGGGGGGCTCGTCCTGGCCAGGCGGCTGCCACGCCACCGCCGCGAGGAGGGCGACGACGGGGCCGTCGTCTAGACGAAGGTCCTGCAGCATCGCGACCGCCGGGTAGGGTGGTGCGCATCACATCCTGAGCCCGTTGGAGTCCTAGTGGAAACTACGTCCGTGCCGCTCCTGGTCGAGACGCCGTCCGAACTCTCGATCGGCGACCTCCTGGCCGATCATGCCGCGACCGACCCCGGAAAGGTCCTGCTCGAACGGCAGGAGAACGGCGCCTGGCTGCCGATCACGGCCGCCGAGCTGCACCGGAGCGCGACCGACATCGCCCGCGGGCTCATCGCCTCGGGTGTCGGGCCGGGCGACCGGGTCGCGATCATGGCCCGGACCCGCGCCGAATGGACGATGCTCGACTTCGGGATCTGGTACGCCGGCGCGGTCTCCGTGCCCGTGTACGAGACCTCGTCGGTCGACCAGACCGCCTGGATCCTCGCGAACTCATCGACCAAGGCGATCGTCGTCGAGAACGCCACCCACGCCGAAGTCGTCGAGGAGGCCCGAGCGGACGTCCCCACGCTCGAGCACGTGTGGCAGATCGAGGCGGACGGGATCGAGGCGCTGCGGCAGGCGGGCGCCGACGTGACCGCGGATCAGGTGCGCGAGCGCCGCGACGCCGCCCGCCTCGACGACCTGGCCACCATCATCTACACCTCCGGCACGACCGGGCGACCCAAGGGCGCCGAGCTCACCCACGGCAACTTCGTCGAGCTCTCCCGGAACGCGCTCGGAGCGCTCGGCCCGGCCATCCTCGGCCCGAACTCGCGCACGCTGTTGTTCATGCCGCTGGCGCACGTCTTCGCCCGGTTCGTCGAGGTGCTGTGCATCGCGGCGGGCAGGCCGGTCGGCCACACGCCGGACACGGCCACGCTCATGGCGGACGTCGCCACGTTCAAGCCGACGTTCATCCTCTCCGTGCCCCGGGTCTTCGAGAAGGTGTACAACGCGTCGGAGGCGAAGGCCGCGGCCGGCGGCAAGGTGAAGATCTTCCGGTGGGCGGCTCAGGTCGCCGGCGACTACTCGCGGGCGCTGGACGCCCCGGGCGGCCCCGGCCTCGGACTGCGCCTGCGGCACAGGCTCGCCCACGCCCTCGTGCTCAAGAAGATCGCCGAGGCCCTCGGCGGCCGGGTCGACTTCGCGATCTCCGGCGGCGCCCCGCTCGGGGAGCGGCTCGGCCACTTCTTCCGGGGCGTCGGAATCCAGGTGCTCGAGGGCTACGGCCTGACCGAGACGACGGCGCCGGTGAGCGTCAACGTGCCCGAGGGTGTCAAGATCGGCACCGTCGGCCCCGCGCTGCCGGGGATCAGCCTGCGGATCGACACCGACGGGGAGATCCTCGCCCGGGGCATCGCCGTGTTCCAGGGCTATCACGACAATCCCGAGGCGAGTGCCGCCGCCATCGAGGACGGCTGGTTCCACACCGGCGACCTGGGCGAGCTCGACGCGGACGGCTACCTGCGGATCACGGGCCGGAAGAAGGAGATCATCGTCACCGCGGGCGGCAAGAACGTCGTCCCCTCGGCCATGGAGGACGCACTGCGCGGGCATCCGCTCATCAGTCAATGCATCGTCGTGGGCGATCAGCGTCCGTTCATCGCCGCACTCCTGACCCTCGACGCGGAGATGCTGCCCTCCTGGCTCGCCAACAAGGGGCTGCCGGAGCTGACCGTGGCGGAGGCGGCCGAGAACCCGGAGGTGCTCGCCGCGCTCGATCGGGCGGTCGCCCGGAACAACAAGCACGTGTCCCGCGCCGAGTCCATCCGCAGGTTCGAGGTCCTCACGAGCGACTTCACGATCGCCAACGACTACCTCACCCCGTCTCTCAAGGTGAAGCGCTCCCGCGTGCTCGCCGACTACGCCGGCATGATCGACGCCCTGTACGAACGGGCCGCCGCCGAGCGCCACACGGAGACCGGCCGCTAGACCCCGCGGCAGGCCGCCCGCCACCCGAGGTCGGCGTGTCGGCGTGTCGGCGGCGGCTCGTACCCTGGCGGCCATGACCAACCTGCTCACGCCACCGCCGGGCCGGCACGTTCCGGGTACCACGGACGTCTCGGACGGGCTCGAGGTGCAGCCGGGCGCGGTGGCACGGCAGCTGAGTTTCGAGGATCTGGGCCCGCCCCTGTCCGAGGTGACGTTCGTGGTGGTCGACCTCGAGACCACCGGGGGCTCGGCCACGGCCGATGCGATCACCGAGATCGGCGCGGTCAGGGTCCGGGGCGGGGAGGTGCTCGGCGAGTTCGGCACGCTCGTCGACCCGGGGCGGCCGGTCCCGCCGATGATCACGGTGCTCACCGGGATCACGAACACGATGCTCGTGGGCGCCCCACCGATCGGCGAGGTGCTCCCGGCGTTCCTCGAGTTCGCGCGCGGGGCGGTCCTCGTCGCGCACAACGCCCGCTTCGACGTCGGGTTCCTCCGAGCGGCGGCGCGGGTGATGGAGCTGCGCTGGCCCGGCCCGCAGGTGGTCGACACGGTGCAACTGGCACGAGCCGTGGTTCCGAAGGACGAGGCGCCGAACCACAAGCTCTCGACCCTCGCCCGACTCTTCCACGCCACCATCGAACCCGACCACCGGGCGCTGACCGACGCCCGGGCCACGGTCGACGTGCTCCACGCCCTGCTCGAGCGCCTGGGCTCGCTCGGGGTGACCCATCTCGACGACCTCGCCACCGCCACCGATCCCGTGCCGCCGGCGCGACGCCGGAAGGTCTCGCTCGCCGACGGGTTGCCGTCCGCTCCGGGGGTCTACCTCTTCCTCGGCCCGCGGGAGGAGGTGCTCTACGTCGGCACCGCCACGAACCTCCGCCGGCGGGTGCGTCAATACTTCACCGCCTCCGAGAAGCGGCGGCGCATGGGAGAGATGGTCGACCTCGCCACCCGCGTTCGCGTGGTCGAGTGCGCCACGCCGCTCGAGGCACAGGTGCGCGAGCTGCGGCTCATCGCCACGCACGCACCGCCGTACAACCGCCGCTCCAAGCGGCCCGATCGGCTGCCGTGGCTGCGGTTGACCGACGAGGCCCTCCCACGGCTGTCGATCGTGCGCTCGGTTCCCGCGGGGGCGGTGGCCGTCGGCCCCTTCGCCTCCCGGCAGTCGGCCGAGCAGGCCCTCGAGGCGGCCACGGGCCTCGGGCTGCGGGGTTGCACCGACCGCCTGCCGCGGCTCCCCATCGCCGGCCGCAGCCCGTGCATGCTCGGGCAGATCGGCCGCTGCAGCGCTCCGTGCGCCGACGAGTCGGCGGCCCTGACCTATCCCGAGGTGGTCGCTGCGGCCGCGGCCGCCCTCACCACGGACCCGGAGCCGGTGGTGAGCGAACTCCTGCGGCGGATGGGAGAGCTCGCCGCCGGCGAGCGCTTCGAGGAGGCGGCGGTGCTGCGCGACCAGCTCGTCGCCCTGCTGGGGGGCATCCGGCGCTCCCAGCGCCTCGATCCACTCGTGCGTGCGTCGCAGGTGATCGCCGCCCGGTGGGTGCCGCCGAGCGAGCACACCTGGGTCGCGCGCGGCACTCGGGCGGCCGCGGAGGCACGGGGCGGCTGGGAGTTCATGATCTCCCGGTACGGTCGGCTGTGCGGAACCGCGTTCGGCCCGGCCGGCCTCGACCCCATGCCGGTGGTCTCCGCCCTCGAGGCCACCGCCGCCCACGTCGATCCGCCGACCGGTCGCGGCGGCGCCGCCGACGTGCCGGAGAGCGAACTGCTGCTCACGTGGCTCGAGCGTCCCGGCGTGCGGCTCATCGCATTCGATTCACCCGACGGCGGATGGGCCGCGCCGATCCGGGGTGGCGCCCACTGGCTCGATCGCGTGAGCCCGTGAGTCCGTGAGTCCGTGAGAGTCCGGACCGGACCCGTGCGCCGGGCCGACGGGCCGGTGTGCGGTGCGGGCGGCCCGCACGGCATGATGGACCCACCACTACGTCCCAGGAGGCAGACATGCTCACCGCCATCGCGCTCATCGACACCGAGGCCGACCGGATCCCCGAGGTGGCTCAGGCCGTCGCCGAGATCCCCGGCGTGAGCGAGGTCTACTCCGTCACCGGAGACGTCGACCTCATCGCCATGGTGCGCGTGCGTGAGCACGAGGAGCTCTCGGGCATCATCGCCGACCGGATCGGCAAGGTCGACGGCGTCCTGCGCACCCAGACCTACATCGCCTTCCAGGCCTATTCCCAGCACGACCTCGAGGCCGCCTACAACCTCGGACTCGACTAGCACGCCCGGCTCGCTCCCCGTCCGGCACAGCGTCGCGGCTCAGCGCTGCGAGGCGCTCACCCAGGCGGCGAGGACGTCGGCCGCGGCACCCTCGTCGAGGCTCGCGGCCGCGTGCCCGAGGCCGGCGGTGAGCCGCTCCGGCAGGGTGCCCTCGCGGGTGCCGGGCAGGGTGGCGTCGGCGACGAACGCGGCTGCGGCGTTGAGCATGACGGCATCGCGAACTGGACCGCCCTGCCCGGCGAACAGCCTGCGTGCCACGGCGGCGTTGAACGTCGGATCACCGCCGCGCAGGTCGTCCAGGGTGGCCGGGGCGAGCCCGAGGTCACGGGCCGGATCGATCCGGCCCGGCACCACGACACCGCCGGTCGCCTCGGTCACCTCCCACACGTGTGCGGGAGAGGTCGGCGACAGTTCGTCGAGGCCGTCGTCGCTGCGGAAGACCAGGGTGTGATTGCCCCGCTCGGCGAACACCCCCGCCATGAGCGGAGCCATCCGCTCGTTGCCGACCCCGATCGCCCCGGCCCCGGGCCGGCCCGGGTTCGTCAGCGGGCCCAGCACGTTGAAGGCGGTGGCGACCCCGAGCCCGGCCCGCGCGGCGGCGGCGTGCCGGAACGCCGGGTGGAACTGCTGGGCGAAGAGGAAGGTGATCCCGACCTCGTCGACGAGCTCGGCCGCCCGCTCGGGCGTGAGCCGCAGCTTGATCCCGAGCGCCTCGAGCACGTCGGCACTGCCGCTCGCCGAGCTCGCCGCCCGGTTGCCGTGCTTGACCACGGGCAGTCCCGCACCGGCCACGACGAGCGCGGCCATCGTCGAGATGTTCACGCTGCGGTGCCGGTCTCCTCCCGTGCCGACGATGTCGACCGTCCGGGTCGAGGCGACCGCGACCGGCACGGCGTGCGCGAGCATCTCGTCCGCGAGGCCGCGCAGTTCCGCGACGGTCTCGCCCTTCGCGGCCAGCGCCACGAGGAACCCGGCGAGGGCGATCGGGTCGGCCTCCCCCCTCATGACCCGGCGCATCGCCCACGAGGTCTGGTGCGCGCTCAGGTCACGGGCCGCGATGAGATCGGTGATCAGGCCCGGCCAGGTCAGGGCGGCGGGGGTGTCCGCGCTCATGAGCGCTGCGTCGTCCTCGCGCGAAGCTGCTCCGCGACGGCCTCCTGCAGAACGACCGCATCGAGCGGATAGGAGACGACGCTCTCGGCCTCGCTCCACGAGGCGAGCCAGGCGTCCTGCTGGCGGGCGATCGTCACGAGCACCGGCGGCAGTGCGAAGACCTCGCTCTTGAGCGTGCGGGTGAGACCGAGGCCGCCGACCTTTCCGGCCTCGCCGTCGAGGATGAGCAGGTCGAACGTCTCGTTCTCCACCCGTGAGACCACGGCGGCGGCCGTGGCGGTCTCGGTCCACTCGATCCGCGGGGTGTCGATCGAGGCGCGCCGTCCCACGAGGGTGCGGATCTCGTCGCGGGTGGCCCGGTCATCGCTGTAGAGCAGGATGCGCGCGGGTTCGTTGTCCGGAGTCGGGGTGGTCTCGTGCGCGGCGGTCATGACTACCTTCTTCTCGTTCTGGGCCGCGAGCTCGGGCCCCGGGGATACGACATCCACACCCTAGTGCTTCCCGGGCGCCGCCCGCCCTCCGAGCGGTCGGCGCGTGGACGGGCGAGCGATCGCCTCCGCGGCCGGCGACGGCCGGCGCACGTCGCTCCCGAACGTGACACGGACCACCCGAACGCCGGCACCGGGGTTGCTCCGGGGCGACCTGTGGGGTCCGAACGGGGGTCCGAACGGCCCCTTGCTGACACGACGTCGGCGTGTCGTGCCGAGATCTGCGCCGGAATGCCGCCGAATCGAAGTTCGGGCGTGGTGCTGGCCCCAAGCACTCCCAAGAGACGCCATAATGACAGGGTGTCGTCTGCAACTGGCGCTGTGCGCACTCCAGTCACCGTGAACCGCCCCGACCTGACCAAGGTCGGGGTGATCGTTTGGCTGTCCAGCGAACTGATGTTCTTCGCCGGACTCTTCGCCATCTACTTCAGCCACCGCTCGGTGGCCGGGGCGGAGGTGTTCAACGATGCCCACAGTCAACTCAACGTGGTGTTCTCGACCGCGAACACCACCGTGCTGGTGCTGTCGTCGGTGACGTGCCAGATGGCCGTGTGGGCGGCGGAGCGACTCCAGCCGCGCCGCATGGGAACGCTGTTCCAGGTGAACAAGTGGGGCATGAACGAATGGCTCACCCTCACCTACGTCATGGGCGCCTTCTTCGTCGGCGGGCAGATCTTCGAGTACGCCGAGCTCGTCGACCACGGCATCAGCATCCAGAACTCCAGCTACGGCTCGGCGTTCTACCTGGCCACGGGCTTCCACGGCCTCCACGTGCTCGGCGGCCTCATCGCGTTCCTCTACCTGCTCGGGCGTTCGTTCGCGACCAAGCGGTTCAACCACCACGACGCGAGCAGCGCGGTCGCCATCTCCTACTACTGGCACTTCGTGGACATCGTGTGGATCGCCCTGTTCGGAACGATCTACATCCTCCCGTACTTCACCTAGGCCGCCCGTAACCCCTCGACCATCGCCACCGCGCGACCCGATTGACCTCGTACCCCGCTCATCCGATTGATCCCAGAGGACGACGAAACGTGACAGCTTTAGCCAAGGGCAGACGACACCGGCTCGCGCCGGCCGTGCTCATGATGCTGGCTTTGATGCTGGTCGGCGTCGGCTACGCCGTACTGAGCCCCAGCTCCGCCCAGGCCGACCCACTCAGCAACGCCAGCGCCGAGGAGGGCCAGCGGCTCTTCGTTGCCAACTGCGCCACCTGCCACGGCCTCGACGCCGAGGGCGGTGAATACGGACCCTCCCTCATCGGAGTGGGTGCCGCATCGGTGCACTTCCAGGTGACGACCGGCCGGATGCCGATGGCCGAGCACGGCCCGCAGGCGCCCACCAAGCCGCCGCAGCTGACCGACGCCCAGGCACTCGACCTCGCCGCATACATCGCCGAGCTGGGCCCCGGGCCGTCGATCCCCTCGGACACCCAGGTCGACCCGGCCAAGGGCGATGCCGCCGCCGGTCACGTGCTCTTCCTGACGAACTGCGCGATGTGCCACAACGCCGTCGGCGCGGGTGGCGCCCTGACCCACGGCAAGGAGGCCCCGCCGCTGGACGAGGCCACTCCCACCGAGATCTACGAGGCCATGCTCACCGGTCCGCAGGCGATGCCCGGATTCAACGACGCCGTCGTCACGCCGGACGAGAAGCGCGACATCATCTCCTACCTCATGACCACTCGCGAGGCGAACCCGGGTGGGTTCTCACTCGGCTCCATCGGGCCGGTCTCCGAGGCCGTGTGGGTGTTCGTCATCGGTATCGGCGGGCTCATCGGCGCAGCCGTGTGGATCGGAGCACGTTCCTCATGACCAAGGATTCCCTGCAGACCACCGACGCCGACGGCGGCGACCTCACTCCCCCGGGCTTCTCGAATCCCGGGATGGAACCGCACCGTCCGCGCCTGAGTGACACCTCCCCGCGGGGCGCCAAGCGTGCCGAGCGGCAGGTCGTCTTCATCTTCACGATCTCGATCCTCGCCACGATCGGCGGGATCGTCGGCTACTTCGCGTTCCCGCTCGACGGCGTCAAGCTGTTCAACGTGCGGATGTCCACCCTGAGCATCGGCGCGGGCCTGGGCATCGGGATGCTCGGCATCGGAATCGGTGCGATCCACTGGGCCAAGTCGCTCATGGACGACCGGGAGAAGTCGGAGCCCCGGCACCCGATGGTCTCGGACAAGCCGACCCGCACGGAGGCACTCGAGATGCTGCGGGAGGGGATCTCGGAATCGAAGATTGCCCGCCGCCCGCTCCTCAAGGGCGCACTCGGCACCGCCGTGGCGATCGCGCCGCTCACGTTCCTCGTGCCGCTCATCGGAAACCTCGGCGGCGACTGGGACGTGGAGAAGTTCAAGCGCACCGCGTGGCGGCCCGTCGAGAACGGCAACCCGGAGCACTATCACGAGGGCAAGTACCGGTACATCACGGTCGACCCCTCGAACCGCAAGCTCAAGGCCTCGGACATCACGAACGGCAACATCGTGCACGTCCTCCCCGCGGGCCTGCACGACGATCCGGACTTCCTGACCGAGAAGGCCAAGGCGGCGGTGATCCTCGTCCGCGTGGATCCCGAGATCATCACTCCCCTGCCCGGGCGCGAGGACTGGACCTACGAGGGCATCATCGCCTACTCGAAGATCTGCACCCACGTCGGCTGCCCCGTGGCGCTGTACGAACGCACGACGCACCATCTGCTGTGCCCGTGCCACCAGTCCACCTTCGATGTGACCGACCACGCCAAGGTCGTCTTCGGGCCGGCCAAGCGCGCGCTGCCGCAGCTGCCGATCGCGGTCGACGACGAGGGCTACCTCTACGCGATGGACGACTTCGACGAGGCCGTCGGCCCGAGCTTCTGGGAGCGTGAGCGATGAGCACGAACATCGACCTGAGTAAGGCCGAGCCCACGCTCGACTTCCTCGACGAGCGCGTCGGTGCAGCCGGGATGATCAAGGGTCTCGCTCGCAAGATCTTCCCCGACCACTGGTCGTTCCTTCTCGGCGAGATCGCCCTCTACAGCTTCATCGTGCTGCTCCTGTCGGGCACGTTCCTCACGATGTTCTTCGTGCCCTCGATGGCCGAGACCGTCTACCCGACCGACGCACTGCCCACCTCGCTGCAGGGGATGGAGATGTCCGAGGCCATGGCCTCGACCGTCCACATGTCCTTCGAGGTGCGCGGCGGCCTGCTCATGCGCCAGATCCACCACTGGGCCGCGCTGCTGTTCATGGCCGCCATCACGGTGCACATGCTGCGGATCTTCTTCACCGGAGCATTCCGCAAGCCGCGCGAGCTCAACTACCTCGTCGGCTTCTCGATGCTCGTGCTCGGCATGCTCGCGGGCCTCACGGGCTACTCCCTTCCCGACGACGTGCTCTCCGGCAACGGCCTGCGCATCCTCGAGGGTGTGGTCCGCTCCATCCCGATCCTCGGCTCGCGCCTGAGCTACATGATCTTCGGGGGCGAGTTCCCCGGCGACGACATCATCAGCCGCATGTTCACCGTGCACATCCTGCTCATCCCCGGGATCATCCTGGCGCTCATCGCCGTGCACCTGTTCCTGGTGTTCTGGCAGAAGCACACCCAGTACCCCGGGCCCGGCCGCACCAACAAGAACGTCGTCGGGTTCCCACTGTTCCCGATCTACACCGCGAAGGCCGGCGGCTTCTTCTTCATGGTGTTCGGAGCGCTCGCCCTCATGGGGGCGTTCATGAGCATCAACTCGGTGTGGGTCTACGGTCCGTACGACCCGGGGCTGGTCTCCGCCGGTGCTCAGCCCGACTGGTACATGCTGTTCCTCGAGGGGTCGCTGCGCCTCATGCCCGGCCAGACCGAGTTCGTCATCGGCGGGTACACGCTCTCGCTCAACGTGCTCATTCCGGGTGCGATCGTGCCCGGGGTGCTCATCACGTTCTTCGGTGCGTACCCGTTCATCGAGCGGCTCGTGACCAAGGACACCGGCGAGCACCACATCCTCGACCGGCCCCGGAACGTTCCCACCCGCACCGGGCTCGGCGTGGCGGTTCTCGCCGCGTTCTTCGTGCTCCTGGGGGCGGGGGCGAACGACATCATGGCCACCCACTTCCACCTCAACCTCAACGAGATCACGTGGGCCTTCCGAGTGCTGTTCTTCGTGCTCCCGGTGGTCTCGTTCATCGTGACGAAGCGGATCTGCCTCGCGCTCCAGCGCAAGGATCGCGAGGTCGTCCTGCACGGCCACGAGACGGGGACGGTGCGCCGTTCCCCGGAGGGCCGCTACTACGAGGTGCACGAGCCGCTGTCGGAGTACGAGATCTGGGCCCGCGTCAGCCACCACGTCTACCGGCCGGTGGAGATCGAGCCGGCGGAGGACTCCAACGGCGTCGCCCGGCCCGGCTACAAGCGCGACCTGCGCCGCCGGAACCTGTCCCGCTGGTTCTTCGAGGACAGGGTCGAGCCCGTCTCCGCCGCCGAGTATGCCCAGGCGCGTGCCCACCACGACGCCGGACCGAACGCGATCGAAGTGAGCGAGGAGCCCACGGAGATCTCGCGCTGATCCCCATCAGCGCCCGTGACGCCGCGACAACACCGGAATCTTCTCGAAGATGCCGGTGTTGTCGCGGTTGTGACACCCAATCGAGAAGGAGAAACGATGGCTAAGTACACGCTTCCGGAACTGCCCTACGACTATGCGGCCCTGGAGCCTCACATCTCGGCCAAGATCATGGAGCTGCATCACGACAAGCACCACGCGGCCTACGTGGGCGGCGCGAACACGGCGCTCGACAAGCTCTCCGAGGCCCGCTCGGCCGGCGACCTCGCCGCCGTCAACCTGTACGAGAAGAACCTCGCGTTCAACCTGGGTGGTCACATCAACCACACCGTGTTCTGGAACAACCTCTCCCCCGAGGGTGGCGGCGAGCCCGAGGGCGAGCTGCGGGCGGCGATCGACGAGTACTTCGGTTCCTTCGATGCCTTCCAGAAGCACTTCGCGACCAACGCGGCCGGGATCCAGGGATCCGGATGGTCCGTGCTCGGCTGGGACACCCTCGGCCAGCGGCTCTCGATCTTCCAGCTCTTCGACCAGCAGTCGAACGTGCCGGTGAGCATCCAGCCGGTGCTCATGCTCGACATGTGGGAGCACGCGTTCTACCTGGACTACCTCAACGTCAAGGCGGACTACATCAAGGCGTTCTGGAACATCGCCAACTGGCAGGACGTCGCCGCCCGGTTCGAGCGCGCCCGCCAGGGCGGCTCCAGCCTCGCCTGAGACGCCGCACGACACCGGCGCATACGAGACACCGGCCGGCACGCCGCCGCGGGCTTCATCCCCGCCGGCTGTCCCGGAGGTGACGAGGAGGGCCCCCACCACACGGTGGGGGCCCTCCTCGCATGTCTGGATGCCTCGAGGTAGCCAGACTCGGCCGGCCCTGTCCGAGGACGCCGGCCGCTCCCAGGACACAGCAGCCACTCCCAGGACACAGCAGCGATCGTAGTGAGGCAGCGACGCCGGCCCGATCCCAAGCGAGAAGGGGCCCCACCAGGCGGTGGAACCCCTTCTCGGACGCTGCGGTGTGTCAGTGGGTGTCAGTGGGCGTGGTGCCCGCGGCTGAACTCGAACACCTGACCGATGAGCCCGATGGCTCCGATCGCGCCGCCGATGCCCATGAGCCACCACTGGTGGAGCGCCGGCCCGAGGAAGATGAGGCTCACGGCGATGCCGAGCACGAGCGGCCACCAGGACCACGGGGAGAATCGGCCGTACTCGCCGGCGTAGTCCTCGACCTCGGCCAGCGGATTGTCCTCGGGCCGGTCGTCGATCTCACGCGTGAGCTTGAGCAGGTAGAAGCCGGCGAAGCCGTTGAGCCCGGCGAGCAGCGCGAGTGCGGTCGTGCCGACCGGCTCCCAATACGACCAGAAGCCGTACAGGAGGCTGACGACCACGAAGAAGGCCGTGAGCCCGAGGAAGAAGAGCGACTCGTCGCCCATCGGGGTGCGGGGCTTGGGGGTCTTGATACTCATTTGCTCTCCTCCTCGACGCTCCCGGCACCGGCCCCGGCGCCGACGAGAACCTGGGGGTCCACGAAGTCCATCGAGGCGACCTCCGGGTGGTGCAGGTCGAATGCCGGACGCTCGGAACGGATCCGCGGCAGCTTGACGAAGTTGTGTCGCGGCGGGGGCGAGGAGGTCGCCCACTCGAGCGACATGCCGTAGCCCCACGGATCGTCCATGTTCACCAGCGGCGCGTGCTTCCACGTCTTGTACACGTTGTAGATGAACGGCAGCGTGGAGACCGCCAGCAAGAACGCCGACACGGTCGAGATCTGATTCATGATGACGAAGTCGGGCTCGGGCAGGTAGTCCGGAATGCGCCGCTGCATGCCCATGACGCCGAGCCAGTGCTGGATGAGGAACGTGCCGTGGAAGCCGAAGAACAGCATCCAGAAGTGGATCTTGCCGAGCCGCTCGTCGAGCATGCGGCCCGTCCACTTCGGCCACCAGAAGTAGAAGCCGGCGAACATCGCGAACACCACGGTGCCGAACACGACGTAGTGGAAGTGGGCCACGACGAAGTAGGTGTCGGTGACGTGGAAGTCGAGCGGCGGGGAGGCGAGGATCACGCCCGTGAGACCGCCGAAGAGGAACGTGGCGAGGAAGCCGATCGACCAGAGCATCGGGGTCTCGAACGTGAGCTTGCCGCGCCAGATCGTTCCGAGCCAGTTGAAGAACTTCACCCCGGTGGGCACGGCGATGAGCATCGTCATCACGGAGAAGAACGGCAGCAGCACCGCGCCGGTCGCGTACATGTGGTGCGCCCACACGGTGACCGACAGCGCCGCGATCGAGATCGTGGCGAAGACGAGACCCTTGTAGCCGAAGATCGGCTTGCGCGAGAACACCGGGAAGATCTCGGAGACGATCCCGAAGAACGGCAGCGCGATGATGTAGACCTCGGGGTGCCCGAAGAACCAGAAGAGGTGCTGCCACAGCATCGCTCCCCCGTTCTCGGGGGCGAATATCTGCGATCCGAGGATGCGGTCGGAACCGAGGCCGAACAGGGCGGAGGCGAGCACGGGGAAGGCCATGAGCGCGAGCACCGAGGTGATGAAGATGTTCCAGGTGAAGATCGGCATCCGGAACATGGTCATGCCCGGGGCCCGCATGCACAGGATGGTCGTGATGAAGTTGACCGATCCGAAGATCGTGCCGAAACCGGTCATCGCCAGTCCCATGACCCACATGTCGCCGCCGGCTCCGGGGGAGAACGTGGCGTCGGCCAGCGGCGCGTAGCCGAACCAGCCGAAGCTCGCGGCCCCGCCCGGCGTGAAGAACCCGGCCACGGTGATGAGCCCGCCGAACAGGTAGAGCCAGTAGGCGAACATGTTCAGGCGCGGGAAGGCGACGTCCGGGGCCCCGATCTGCAGCGGCACGATGATGTTGCCGAAGCCGACGAACAGCGGGGTGGCGAAGAGCAGCAGCATGATCGTGCCGTGCATCGTGAACAGCTCGTTGAACTGCCCGGCGCTCTGAACGATCTGCGTTCCGGGCTCGAAGAGCTCGGCCCGGATCATCAACGCGAGCAGCCCGCCGAAGCAGAAGAACACGAACGTGGTGATGATGTACATGTACCCGATCACCTTGTGATCGGTGCTCGTGGTCCACTTGACGATCGTGCGGCCGAGCTGTCGGCGCTCGGGGGTCAGGCCCGGGGTTACCTCGACGGCTTCCTGCGTAGCCATGATCACTTCTCCTTCGTGGCCGCGTCGGCGTACTGCGACGTCACGGCGCGGTCGTACGACTCGTCCAGCACGCCGGTCTGACCCAGATCGCGCAGCTTTTGAATGTGGTCCTGGTATTCCGCCTCCGAGACGACCTTGACGTTGAACAGCATGTAGCCGTGGAGCTCTCCGCACAGCTCGGCGCACTTGCCGAGGTAGGTCCCCTCCTCCTCGGGAACGACCTGGAACGTGTTGGTCATGTAGGGGAAGACGTCGAGCTTGTACAGGAACGCCGGCACCCAGAACGAGTGGATGACGTCGCGGGAGTCGAGCGTGAACTCGACCCGCTTGTCCACCGGCAGGTAGAGGGTGGGCAGGTCGTCCGCGGGGGCCATCGTGCCGTCGAGCTTGGCCTCGACGCCCGCGTCCCACACCTGCTCGTCCAGGTAGTTGAAGTCCCAGGACCACTGCTTCCCGTACACCTGGATGTGTACGTCGGCTTCCTTGCTCGTGTCGGTGATCTCGTTCTGGGTCTGCACCGTGAAGTAGAACAGCACGCCGACCATGACGAGCGGCACGAACGTGTAGAGCAGCTCGAGCGGGAGGTGATAGCGCAGCTGGACCGGCAGCGTGTTGTCGTTCTTGCGCTTGCGGTACACGATGATGCACCAGATGAGCAGGCCCCAGACGAGCGCGCCGATGCCCAGCGCCGCGATCCAGGCGCCCACCCAGAGATCCGTGATCATCCCGGTGAGGTTGGTGGTGCCGTCGTTTCCGGGGAGGAAGCCGCGTGCCGGGTCGACGGAGCAACCGGCGAGGAGAACCGCCGACGCGGAACCCGCGGCGGTCAGCGTAAGAGCCCGACGACGCTTCTGTCGCGGCTGGAGGGATGACACAGTCGAGGACCTTTCGATCTCTGGTTCTGCTAGCTCAGCAGCAGTCGACCCCCGCGCTCCACAACGGGCGCGATGGTGACGGCATGACACCTCCACACTCTATCGCCCCCCACCCTCACGCGAGGCCACCACACCCGGAATATCGCCGCGGGTTCGTCAGCAAACGGGCGGTTCGCCGGCGCGGGTCCCCAGTACGGGTCACCGGCATGCGTGAGGACGACGTCGGGGCCGGGCCGGTCACACCGACCGGCCCGGCCCCGACGTCCGATGAAAGCTAGACGACCCCGATGAGATCGGCGACCATGGCCATGGCCGGCGCCTGCTCGGTCGCAGGCTCGATCACGAGGATCCGCGAGCCGACGGTCATCCCGACCACGTCGTCCCACAGGTCGCCGGCCCCGACCTGAACGGTCGCCGGGCCCCGACCCGGCCCGGTCTCCTCCTGCCAGGAGCCGAGCCCCTGGCCGGTCTCCCAGTCGGTGCGCGAATAGGTGACCACGACGGTCCGGCCGGCCTCGATAGTCTCCCCCGTGCCCTCGGTGAGCTGGATCATGCGCGAGTCGGTCGGGACCTCGGCCCCCTCGGGGATCGTGACGGTGAACGGCTTCCCGGGGGCGCCCTCGACGGTCACGGGCAGGTCGGCCTCGTCGGCGACCGCGGCCGCGTCGGGATCGCCGAACTGCTCCGGACCGTAGGCGGCGACGATGTCGACCACGAACACGATCGTGTCCGTGCCGCCGATTCCGGCCTGCGGGTTCCCGTTCTCTCCGTAGCCGAGGCTGGGGGGCACGGTGATGAGCAGCCGCGAGCCGACCGTGTGGCCGGGGATCCCCTGCGACCAGCCCTGGATCACCCGGTTGAGGGAGAACCCGGTCGAGCCGCCGCGGGCGAAGGAGCTGTCGAAGGCGGTGTCGCTGCCCCAGACGTAGCCGGCGTAGTTCGCCGCGACCACCGACTGCGCCTCGACCTGCGAGCCGTCTCCCTCGGAGAGCACCTGGACCTGCAGATTCGCGTCCGGGTCGCCGTCGGGCCACGTGAACTCGGGGGCGTCGCCGAAGTCGCCGCTCACCTCGGGCATGGCGACGCCGGTGCCGTCACCGATCTCGGACGACGCGTCGGCCGTGCTCGTGCCGTCGCCCGTGGGACTGTCACTCTCCCCGGCGGACTCGCCGGAGCCGGTCGAACATGCCGTGACCACGAGGGCAGCACTGAAGAGCACCGGCAGCAGCCGGCGAAGTGTTCGATTCATCTATGACCTGTCAGTGGAAGGAGTCGCCGCAGGCACACGAGCCGCCGGCCTGGGGATTGTCGATGGTGAAGCCCTGCTGGGAGATCGTGTCGGCGAAGTCGATCGTCGCCCCCTCGAGGTACGGAACGCTCATCTTGTCCACGACGACCGAGACCCCGTCGAAGTCGCGCACCGCGTCGCCGTCGAGGTTGCGGTTGTCGAAGTGCAGTTGATAGATGAGGCCGGAGCATCCCCCCGGCTGAACGCCGATGCGCAGGAACAGGTCGTCGCGGCCCTCTTGCTCGAGGAGCGAACGCACCTTCGCGGCGGCCGTGTCGGTGAGGAGCACGTCGTGGGCGAATGTGTCGGTGTCAGTCTGGCTCATGATCTTCTTCTCTCGCGGTTACCCATGGGTTCGGTGGGGCGAACACCCGAATGCCCCGGCGCGCCTCCCGGCTCGCCTGGGCACGCATCCAAATGTACGCCAACGACCTGGGAATTCGTCGAATCGTGTCACCGGTCACCGGGACCAGCTGCGGGCGACTCGGGCCGCCCGGGCCCGAAGGGCCTGCGGCGTGATCGCCTCGAGGTCGGGGACCTCGCCGGGCCCGGTGTCGATCACCGGGTAGGAACCGTGCACCCCGACGGTCGCGAGCTGACGGAAGGTCGCGTCGATCCGACCGCCGATGGCCACGACCGGCAGGGCGTGCGGCTCGGCGCGCGAGCCGACCTCGGCGACGACACCGTGGGAGAGCTCGCGGTCGGCGAGCACCCGGGCGCCGGTCACGACCAGGTCGACCCGGGCGATCGCCCCGCTCAGGCGCAGTTCCTCCGCCACGACCCATGCCCCCGGCAGTGTCCGGGCGCCGAGCAGGCCGAGCACGAAGGCCGCGCCGCCGCCGGCGCCGGAGGAGGGACGACGCGAGGGGCGCCGCTCGTTCGTCTCACCGCCCGTGGCGAGCAGGTTCCGCGGCGCCCAGCGCGCCGCGAGCGCCTCGGCGGCGGCGATGAACCGGGTGGTGCGGGCCTCGATCGCCTGGGCCCGAGCCGGGTCGATGCCGCGGGCCGCGAGCCCCGCGCCCGCGCCGTGCAGGCCGAGCAGGGGCGCGTCGGTCTGGGCGGCAACGACCAGTTCGACTCCGGCCAGCGCCCGCGCCGCGGCCTCGAGATGCGCCAGCGCGTCGGCACCGGCGGTGCCCGCGGGCAGCGATGCGGCCGGATCCCCCGAGCGCTCGAGCCCGAGGGTCGCGGCGAGGCCCTCGACGAGACCGGTTCCGGCGTCGTGCCAGGGCACGTCCCCGGCGGCGAGGACGATCCGGCGGGTCCCGGCGGTGATGGCGCGGCCGATCGCCTCGCCGAGGCCACGGCTGTTCCCCCGGGTGGGATCGGGTCTCGCCGCCGGGGCGTTCCAGCTCTCGGTCGTCAGGTAGACCGCGCCCGCGGCCGTGCGGACGACGCCGATCGGCCCGAGCTCCCCGGACGCGGCCGGGACCGTGAGAACGTCGAGCTCCCCGAGCGGGGCGAGGGCCTCGAGGAAGCCGGCCGAGCCGTCGGACATGGGCAGACCCTCGACCCGGTCGTCGGGCCGAGCCTCGAGCCAGCCGGCCTCCAGGTGCTCGGTCGCGACGGTCGAGGGAAGAAGGGGACCGAAACTGTGGGGGGCGATGAGCACATGCACGTGACCCAGTCTCCCAGATGCGCAGCTGGGCCGCCGCGGCTCGACTCGTGACCGACACCCGCGGGCCCGACGGTTCGGGGTACCCACCCCGTGCCCGGACACCCCGCCCGGTCGCCCGTACCTCCTTGTCGGCCGCTAGACACCGGGCACGAGTCGGTTCTGCTTGGAGACCGCCTCGACCGGGTCCCCCTGGTCGAGTGTGACTCCTTGCCCGCGCACGGCGAACCAGCCCCCGATTCCCTCGATCCACACCCGACCGACCCACCGAGTGGTCAGCTCCGGGGCGACCGTGCCGGAGGTCGTGTAGGTGTGGGTGATCGTGTGCTGCGGATACGCCCGACCCGGGTCGCTCGTGACGAAGACCTCGGAGCCGTCGCCGAAGTCCCACTCGTAGAGCACCGGCTCCACTTCGAGCACCACGCCGTGATCGAGCAACGTCGTGGAGAATCGCTGCACGGCCGGGTCGGTGTAGAAGATCGTGTACATCCCCACCAGCACCTCCCCGCCCGCAGGCTGCACGATCACCGGCGCCGGCGCAATCGTGAAACTCGCCATCTCCCGCTCCATCCGGGCAAGGATCACCTCGACGATATCGACCTCACTGGGCTGCTCCCCCAGATCCTCGACCTCGGGCCCCTCCCCGAAATCGAAATCCGGAATGCAGATCCGCCGCTCGGCATCGCTCATACACGCCGCCAACGATGGGTCCATCGGCTCATCCCGCTCCGGCACCACAAACGACACATCGCCGGGACCCGGATTCCATGAAATGGACCGATCGTCCTGAGACCGCCCTGGATCTGCTGCCGTTCTTTCCTCGACGACGATGCTGTCGTTATCGTCAGGCACATAAGCGTCGATCCAGTCACGGGAGTCATCATCCCCGCCACCAGATGCCATGGGGAGCAATAGGAGACCCGCCAGCACGGATTGAATCATTTCGTCCCGGCCTTCAGCTCAAGCACTTGCCACTGACCGTCAAGCACCGCCACTCCGAGCCGCGCATCTCTCCTCCGGCTCGCATCAAAGCTGTCCACATCACCGTCGCCGTCTATGACCATAAGCTCAGCGATATCGAGGTCAAAAGTAAGCTCCCATCCCAGACCATCCACCGTCGGCTTGGCCTCGGGATCAACCATTGCCATGCCGCCCCCGCGCATGCGGCCGCCATCGTCATAGACCCCACGGATTCCCCCGCCGAGGCTGAGACACGCATCACACTGGGAGGCGCTCATCTCCTCGAGAACGTCCGTCTCGCCGGTCGACTGCACGTAGTTGTACAGGTCGAAGAAGTACTCGGCCGCGGCGATGGCTCCCTTCTCGGCTCTACGCGGTTCGTGGTGAAAGGCCTGCTGTGATTGGTGTTCGCGCTGCTGCTCGAGCGGCGCTGGCCAGGAGTATACGGGCCTTGTAGTTG